>NZ_JBFRDN010000011.1:0-138705 GCF_052113785.1 Phyllobacterium sp. TAF24
TGATCTCCCCCCTTGTGGGGGAGATGTCCGACAGGACAGAGGGGGGTGAATACATCCACCAACATTGCAGTTGCAGAACACACCTCTCCCATCGCCACGCCCGCTTTTGCGTCTGGCTATTGAAAGGTGGGAAAGACGGGCGATCCAAAGGGGAACGCGGGTGTCTTTATTGGTAGTGCAGTGCATGCGTTCCCCAGAGATTTTCCTGTTTCAACCAAGAAAACTCCCGGATCACCCGTCTCGATGACTGATTTTATCCTTGTGAGATAAAACCTTTCCCCTGCGGTTGGGTTCTCCCCGCAGATGAAATCACCGATCCTTTCCTGACTTCGAAAGTTTTCCGGAGCATTCCCGCCGGAAAGGACACCATCAGAATAAGCGAGGTGAGATGGTGTTGGATAAGTTGGTGTGATTTTTTTGAAAATGGATTGCTGCATTGATGTGGTTCGTGGTTCGACAAGCTCACCATGAGGGAGAGGGCGGGTTGCAACGATGATCGCCAACGTTGCAGAATTATGACTCCCGTTCATCACCTCTCTCCCTCATGGTGAGCTTGTCGAACCACGGACCACGAACCACGAACCACATTCATCCAGCCCCTCCGCAGCCTCCCATCACCTCAATCAAAACCCGAATTTAATCGCCTGTTAAGCAAAACATTGTTTTATGGCCGTGTGATTAATCAGGCCATGATGACCTGATTCCGCATTCCTTCGGGTCATTGCCATGTGGACAAAACAGAGACGGAAAACCAATCGTGGACGGCTTGTCGTGCCGATCCTTGCAACCATGTTTTTCGCCTATTTCGGTTTCCACGCCTATCACGGCGAATATGGTCTTTACTCCACGATCAAGCTGCAGGAACAGACGCAGCTGCTTCGCGCGCAATACGATGCCGTCAAGACTTCGCGCATAGAGCTTGAACGGGAGGTGCAACTTATGCATGATGGGACAATTGAGCGGGATATGCTGGATGAACAGGCCCGCAAAGCGCTGAATGTTTCGCGGCCGGATGAAGTCACAATCATGCGTGGCTCCGGCGATTTGACTATTAACTGATATCCGGTTAATTCACCTTTTATTGTGCATTTTGAACATCTTATTTGCATAGCTCTTATTCAAATCTGCATATTGTAAGTTCTGCTCCTGCTGCTATTGTCACCAGACAAAATAACAGGGAGTGAGATATGGCTACGAGGGCGAAAAAAAGCCCTGCGCGTCCCGCGCAGACCTCTGCTGTCAAAGCACCAAAACCAATCCAGTTCACAAAAGAGCAAGAGCTCGAAGCCTACCGCGAGATGCTGCTGATACGGCGTTTCGAAGAAAAAGCCGGTCAGCTTTACGGTATGGGTTTTATCGGTGGTTTCTGCCATCTCTATATCGGTCAGGAAGCTGTTGTCACCGGTATGCAGGCAGCGCTGATCGAGGGTGATCAGGTGATTACCGGTTATCGCGACCATGGCCATATGCTGGCCTGCGGCATGAGTGCCCGGGGTGTGATGGCTGAGTTGACCGGACGCCGCGGCGGCCTTTCCAAGGGCAAGGGCGGCTCCATGCATATGTTCTCGAAAGAGAAGAACTTCTACGGCGGTCACGGTATCGTCGGTGCGCAGGTCTCGCTCGGTACGGGCCTCGCTTTTGCCAATCGCTATCGCGAAAACGGCAATGTCTCTCTGGCCTATTTCGGTGATGGCGCAGCCAACCAGGGTCAGGTTTACGAAAGCTTCAATATGGCGGCGCTGTGGAAGCTGCCTGTCATCTACATCATCGAAAACAATCGCTACGCCATGGGCACCTCGGTTTCCCGCGCTTCGGCCGAAACTGATTTCTCCCGTCGCGGCATTTCTTTCAACATTCCCGGTATTCAGGTTGACGGCATGGATGTCCGTGCGGTTCAGGCCGCTGGCGAGGAAGCCACGGCATGGGCGCGCTCCGGCAAGGGCCCGATGATCCTGGAAATGCAGACTTACCGGTATCGCGGTCACTCCATGTCTGATCCGGCGAAATACCGTTCCAAGGATGAAGTGCAGAAAATGCGCTCCGAACACGATCCCATTGAGCAGGTGAAGAACCGGTTGATCGAAAAAGGTTGGTCCACCGAGGACGACCTGAAGAACATCGACAAGGATGTGCGCGATATCGTTGCTGATGCAGCGGATTTCGCCCAGTCCGATCCGGAGCCGGATGCATCCGAGCTCTACACCGACATTCTGCTCTAAGGGAGGCGCGATCATGCCTGTAGATATTCTGATGCCAGCGCTCTCGCCGACCATGGAAGAGGGCAAACTGTCGAAATGGCTTGTTAAGGAAGGTGACAAGGTCACTTCCGGCGACGTTCTCGCAGAAATCGAAACCGACAAGGCGACGATGGAAGTGGAAGCTGTCGATGAAGGCACAATCGGCAAAATTCTCGTTGCCGAAGGCACCGACAATGTGAAGGTCAACACGGTCATTGCCGTTCTGCTTGGCGAAGGCGAAAGCGCCGATGCTGCCAGCGCGCCAAAGGCTGCTGCTGCCGAAGCGCCTGCCAAGACGGAAGAAGCACCAAAGCAGGAAGCCGCAGCTGAAAAGCCTGCTGCAACCGTTCCGGCTGCACCAAAGACTGAAGTTGCCGCTGATCCGGATATTCCGGCAGGCACCGAAATGGTGTCGACCACCGTGCGCGAAGCACTGCGCGACGCCATGGCGGAAGAAATGCGCCGTGATCCCAACGTCTTTGTTATGGGTGAAGAAGTCGCCGAATATCAGGGCGCCTACAAGATCACGCAAGGCTTGCTCGACGAATTTGGTCCAAAGCGCGTTGTCGATACGCCGATCACTGAACATGGCTTTGCCGGTGTGGGTGTGGGTGCTGCGATGACCGGCCTGCGTCCGATTGTTGAGTTCATGACTTTCAACTTTGCCATGCAGGCAATCGACCAGATCATCAATTCGGCAGCCAAGACACTTTATATGTCGGGCGGCCAGATGGGTGCACCGATGGTGTTCCGTGGTCCAAGTGGTGCGGCTGCCCGCGTTGGTGCTCAGCACTCCCAGTGCTATGCCGCATGGTACAGCCAGATTCCGGGCCTGAAAGTCGTCATGCCCTATACCGCTGCCGATGCGAAAGGTCTGCTCAAGGCCGCGATCCGTGATCCGAACCCGGTTATCTTCCTCGAAAACGAAATCCTCTACGGTCATTCCTTTGATGTGCCGAAGCTTGATGATTTCGTCCTGCCGATTGGCAAGGCCCGCATCCACAAGAAGGGCACGGATGTTACGCTCGTCTCCTTCGGCATTGGCATGAACTATACGGTCAAAGCCGCCGAAGAGCTGACAAAGCTTGGCATTGATGCGGAGATCATCGATCTGCGCACGATCCGCCCGATGGATATTCCAACCGTGGTGGAATCGGTCAAGAAAACCGGCCGCTGCGTGACCATCGAGGAAGGCTATCCGCAGTCTTCGGTCGGTACGGAAATTGCCACCCGCGTCATGCAGCAGGCATTCGATTATCTCGATGCGCCAATCCTGACGATTGCCGGTAAGGACGTTCCGATGCCCTATGCCGCCAATCTGGAAAAGCTGGCATTGCCGAACATTGCTGAAATCGTCGAGGCCGTCAAAGCTGTGACATACACAGCGTAAAGGGGAGGAAATCGATATGCCGATCAATATCACCATGCCGGCGCTTTCTCCCACGATGGAAGAGGGCAATCTCGCCAAATGGCTTGTCAAGGAAGGCGATAAGGTTGGTCCCGGCGATGTGATTGCCGAGATCGAAACCGACAAGGCAACAATGGAAGTCGAAGCTGTTGATGAAGGCACGGTCGCCAAGATCGTGGTTCCTGCTGGTACTGAAGGCGTCAAGGTCAATGCGCTGATCGCCATTCTGGCGGGCGAGGGCGAAGATATTGCTGCTGCTGCCAAGGGTGGCGGTGACGCTGCTCCCGCCAAGGCAGAGGCTGCACCTGCTCCAGCGACAGCCGAAGCGTCCAAGGAAGAGAAAAAGCCCGAAGCCGCTCCAGCACCTGCGGCAGCCCCGGCTGCTGCTGCCGCTCCAGCAAAGTCTGGCGACCGCAGTTTCTCGTCACCGCTGGCACGCCGCATAGCCAAGGATGCCGGGATTGATCTGGCTGCCGTTACGGGTTCCGGCCCGCATGGCCGCGTGATCAAGAAGGACGTTGAAGCAGCAATCTCTGGCGGTGGCGCCAAGGCAGCCGCGCCTGCCGCCGCAGCATCCGCTGCACCAGCAGCAGCGCCGAAGCCTATGTCTGACGACACGGTGCTAAAACTGTTCGAGGCAGGTTCCTACGAATTGGTGCCGCATGACGGCATGCGCAAGACGATTGCCAAGCGCCTGCTCGAAGCAAAATCAACCGTTCCGCATTTCTACCTGACAGTTGATTGTGAACTCGATGCGCTTCTGGCGCTGCGTGCGCAGATCAATGCGGCATCGCCAATGCGCAAGACCGAAAAAGGCGATGTTCCTGCCTATAAGCTGTCGGTCAATGACATGATCATCAAGGCGATGGCTCTGGCCCTGCGCGACGTGCCGGATGCAAACGTATCCTGGACGGAAGCCAATATGGTCAAGCACAAGCATTCCGATGTGGGTGTTGCCGTTTCGATCCCCGGCGGACTGATCACACCGATCATCCGCAAGGCCGAAGAAAAGACCCTGTCCACCATCTCTAACGAGATGAAGGATCTGGCCAAGCGAGCGCGCGATCGCAAGCTGAAGCCTGAGGAATATCAGGGCGGTACAACGGCTGTTTCCAACCTCGGTATGTTTGGCGTCAAGGATTTTGCCGCCATCATCAACCCGCCACATGCCACCATTCTGGCAATCGGTGCGGGTGAGGAGCGGGCCGTCGTCAAGAAGGGTGAGATCAAGGTTGCCACGGTCATGTCCGTGACGCTGTCGACCGATCACCGCGCTGTTGATGGAGCCTTGGGTGCCGAGCTTGCGCAGGCCTTCAAGCGCCACATCGAAAACCCGATGGGCATGCTGGTCTGAGGCCGCCAATGAAAACGGTTCTCTGCTATGGCGATTCTCTGACCTGGGGGTATATCCCTGACGGGTCAGGGCGTCATGCACTGGAGGACCGCTGGCCACAGGTATTGCAGGCGGAGCTTGGCAGCAGCGTGAATGTTGTTGCCGATGGTCTGAATGGGCGGACAACCGCCTTCGATGATCATCTTTCAGGATTTGAGCGCAATGCTGCCAAGACGCTGACCACGGCGCTTGGCACGCATTTCCCGCTTGATCTGGTCATCATAATGCTCGGCACCAACGACATGAAGACATTTATTTGCGGCAATGCATTGGGTACCAAACGCGGTATGCAGCGGCTGATCGAGATTGTACGCACTGCGCCTTACCAGCTTGGTGTGAGAGCACCCGATATCCTGATCATGTCGCCACCAGCACTTGGTGAGGCAGGCGGGCCGGAATTCAGGCTGGTGTTCGAGCAGGGTATCGAGCAGTCGCGCCTGCTCTCAGCCTATTATGACGATGCCGCCAAAGAGGCCGCTTGCGGCTTTTTCGATGCGGGATCGGTGGCAAAAACATCGCCTGTCGATGGCGTGCATCTGGATAGAGACAATACACGGGCAATCGGCAAAGCCATTGCACCAATCGTTCGAGGCATACTCGATATTTAGTTCAGTCTTAGGAGGACCCGAGTCTTGGCCAATAATTACGACGTGATCATCATTGGTTCCGGTCCGGGCGGCTATATCGCTGCCATCCGTTCCGCGCAGCTGGGATTGAAAACCGCCATTGTGGAGCGCGAGCATCTTGCCGGTATCTGCTCCAACTGGGGCTGTATACCGACAAAGGCGCTGCTTCGCTCGGCCGAAATCTTTCACTATGCCGAACATGCCAAGAATTACGGCCTGAAGATTGAAGGCAGCGTAACCGCTGACCTCAAGGCAATCGTTGCGCGCTCGCGCGGCATTGCCGAGCGGATGAATGGCGGCGTCGGCTTCCTGATGAAGAAGAACAAGGTGGATGTCATCTGGGGCGAAGCCAAGCTGACCAAGCCGGGTGAAATCATCGTTTCCAAGACCACCAAGAAGCCGATGGAGCCGCAGGCACCGTTGCCCAAGAACGCCTTGGGTGAGGGCACCTACACGGCAAAACACATCATCATTGCAACCGGCGCCCGTCCGCGCGCGCTGCCGGGTATCGAGCCGGATGGCAAGCTGATCTGGACCTATTTCGAGGCGATGAAGCCGGAAGAAATGCCAAAGTCGCTGCTGGTCATGGGCTCAGGCGCCATCGGTATCGAATTCGCCTCGTTCTATCGCACCATGGGTGTTGATGTGACGGTGGTCGAAGTGATGTCGCAGGTCATGCCTGTCGAAGATACGGAGATTTCCAACTTCGCCCGCAAGCAGTTCGAAAAGCAGGGCATGAAGATCATCCTTGATGCCAAGGTCACCAAGGTTGAAAAGTCGGCCAACTCGATCACCGCCCATGTGGAAAAGAAGGATGGCAAGGTCGAAAAGATCACCGCTGACCGTATGGTTTCGGCTGTCGGCGTTCAGGGCAATATTGAAAATATTGGCCTTGAAGCGCTTGGGATCAAGACGGATCGCGGCTGTATTGTCATCGATCCTTATGGCAAGACCAATGTTCCCGGCGTTTATGCCATTGGCGACGTGGCTGGTCCGCCCATGCTGGCGCACAAGGCCGAGCATGAAGCTGTCATCTGCGTGGAAAAAATCGCCGGATTGCCGAATGTCCATCCGATGGACAAGGCAAAAATTCCGGGCTGTACCTATTGCAACCCGCAGGTCGCTTCCGTTGGTCTGACCGAAGCCAAGGCGAAAGCCGAAGGCTACGATATCCGCGTTGGCCGCTTCCCCTTCGTTGCCAATGGCAAGGCGATTGCGCTTGGTGAAGATCAGGGCATGGTGAAAACGGTTTTCGACAAGAAAACCGGCCAACTCCTTGGCGCGCATCTGGTCGGTGCGGAAGTCACTGAACTCATTCAGGGTTTTGTTGTCGCGATGAACCTTGAAACCACCGAAGAAGAACTGATGCATACGATCTTCCCGCATCCGACCCTGTCGGAAACGATGAAGGAAAGCGTGCTGGATGCCTATGGACGCGTGTTAAACGCCTGAGTTTCGAAAGGATTACCGGCCCGTTGGTCACCATCAAGGATAGTAAACCCTGGATTCGCCTGTCATGGGCAATCCTCAAATGGTCGACACTGATCGGCTTTGGGCTGGGGTTTGTCGCATCCGCCTTGAGTCTGCTTTCCGGCAACACCATATCCATCAATGGCACCGCCATTGGCGGTTGGGCCGGTGTCTGGACAGTGACTTTGGCCTGCGGGTTGGGCGGTTTTCTTTTCGGTGTTATATGGGCTCTGGTGTTTCGTGCCATTGCAATTGCGTCAGGACGATAGAGCGAGMAGAGATGACAGATCAACCAGTCAGTATCATGAGCATGCCAGGGGTCGGTTTCTTCGGAATGCTGCTCATCGGTTTCATCGCAGGATATATCGCTGAGAAAGCGATGAACCGAAATCACGGCTTGTTCACCAATATTCTTGTTGGTATTGCCGGGTCTTTCGTCGGTGGCACACTTGCCGGATTGTTGAATTTCAACTTTTACGGCTTTTTTGGAAATCTGATCGTTGCGACTGCTGGTGCAATTATCATTCTGTGGATTTTTGGCAAAGCCAGATCCTCAAACTAGGACATTGTGATGGTAACGGTTCTCGATACGATCGATCAAAAACGGCGCCTGCGGCATCCTGAAAAGGCGCATCGACCGGATACGGAGCTTCTAAAGAAGCCGGATTGGATTCGCGTCAAGGCGCCTGTTTCCAAGGGCTATTCGGAAACGCGCGACATCGTCCGTTCGCACAATCTCGTGACGGTTTGCGAAGAGGCTGGCTGCCCCAATATTGGTGAATGCTGGGACAAGAAGCACGCGACCTTCATGATCATGGGCGAGATTTGCACACGCGCCTGCGCGTTCTGCAATGTTGCAACAGGCTTGCCGACGGCGCTTGATCCGAACGAGCCTGAAAATGTCGGCAAGGCCGTCAAGAAGATGGGTCTGACCCACGTTGTTATCACTTCCGTTGATCGTGATGATCTGCCCGATGGTGGTGCCCAGCATTTTGCCGACGTCATCAACGCAATCCGCGAGATTTCACCCGGCACCACGGTTGAAATCCTGACACCGGATTTCCTGCGCAAGGATGGCGCTCTGGAGATCGTTGTTGCTGCGCGTCCTGATGTGTTCAACCACAATCTCGAAACCGTGCCGTCCAATTATCTCAAAGTGCGTCCGGGTGCCCGTTACTTCCATTCCATCCGCCTGTTGCAGCGGGTGAAGGAACTTGATCCGACAATTTTCACCAAATCCGGCATCATGGTCGGTCTTGGCGAAGAGCGGAACGAAGTTCTGCAACTTATGGATGATCTGCGCTCCGCCAATGTGGATTTCATGACCATCGGCCAGTATCTGCAGCCAACGCGCAAGCATCACCCGGTTCTCAACTATGTCACGCCGGATGAATTCAAATCCTACGCGACGATTGCCAAGACCAAGGGTTTCCTTGTGGTTGCATCGAGCCCGCTGACCCGTTCATCGCACCATGCGGGTGACGATTTTGCCAAGCTGAAGGCTGCACGCGAGGCGCTGCACGCCAACAGAAGCTAACTGAATGCCGAAATTCGATACGACACGCCCTGTGGTGCATCGGGCCGAGCAGATGTTTGATCTGGTCGCCGATGTGGAAAGCTATCCACAATTTCTGCCCATGTGCGAGAGCCTGAAAGTGCGCTCGCGCAAGGAGCGGGATGGCAAGACCCTGCTGATTGCCGATATGACTGTTGGCTACAAACTTATCCGCGAGACATTTACCAGCCAGGTTCTGCTCAAGCCGGACGAGAAGGTCATCGAGACCAAATATATCGATGGCCCCTTCCGTTATCTCGACAATAAATGGCAGTTCGTGCCATTGGCCAATCCTGAGCATTCCGAGGTAAAATTCTATATCGATTATGAATTCAAAAGCCGCACACTCGGTTTTTTGATGGGATCGATGTTCGATATTGCCTTTAGGAAATTCACCGAAGCCTTTGAAAAACGCGCTGACCAGATTTATGGGCGGGGGCCTTAGAGCCCATATTTGATTGATTTCTCCGGCTAAATATATGCTGCTGATTGCCTATTCTCATGGGGGCAACGTTGTTATCTGCAAAAGTTGCAAACCAATCGCGCGTGGTTCGACAAGCTCACCATGAGGGAGAGGGGTGGGTTGCAAAGATGGTGACCAATGTAGCAAATCTTGGCTCCCTTTCATCATCACTCTCCCTCATGGTGAGCTTGTCGAACCACGAACCTGCAATATTTTTGGCACATCAAGCGATTGATCGCGTCTGGCCGATTCAGCTAAAGCAAGAGCGCAATCAGCATGGGAGACAATGATGCGCCGCAGTGAGTCCGATTTTACAGTTCATATGGAAACGCCATCCATTGACGATTACTGCCGGTTGCGTGCGATCTCGGGCCTGAGCCTAAAGAGCAGGGAGGCGGCTGCCATTGGTTTGCCGAATACGATTTGCGGGGTAACGATTAAACTGGATGGCAAGGCTGTCGGCATGGGCCGTATCGTCGGGGATCGTGGCTGTTTTTATCAGGTGGTGGATATTGCCGTTGACCCTGATCATCAGGCACGCGGGCTTGGCAAAAAGATCATGACAGCGTTAAAGGCATATCTGGATGCGGAAGCGCAGGAGGGGGCTTATGTCAGTCTCGTCGCTGACGGTCCGGCAAAATATCTCTATGCAAAATTCGGCTTTGAGCCTGTGACACCGGAAGCAATCGGTATGGCTTACCGGGTAACGCGCAGCTGATTTCAGATAAGTGTTTTGAGCACCAGATCGAGCGCCGTATTAACTGCGGCGTGACGGATGCTTGCGCGGCCATGATCCGGGAAAATATGGCGCACCGCCTGTGGTGCCTGTCCTTTGAGGACGACGCCAAACCAGACAAGCCCAACCGGTTTTGCGGCGGAACCGCCGCCGGGACCGGCAACACCTGTGACCGACACGGCAATTCCCGCGCGGGAATGCTTCAACGCACCCGCCGCCATGGCAAGCGCCACTTCCTCCGATACGGCGCCATGTGTGTCTATGAGTTTCGAGGAGACACCAAGCATGTCGTGCTTGGCTTCATTGGAGTACGTGACGAAGCCGCGATCCACCACGTCGGACGAACCAGATATATCGGTAAGGGAGGCCGCAATCAGGCCGCCTGTGCAGGATTCCGCTGTCGCCAGCAAAACGCCTTTGGCGCGGCAGGCTTCCAGAACCGCGATGGCCTTTACCTCCGCAATCAGCCCGCTCATTCCGGCAAACCACCGGGATAGATCACCGACGCAGTGGCGATGGCGGCAATGCCTTCCTTGCGGCCGATAAAGCCCAGTTTCTCGTTTGTTGTCGCCTTGACCGAAACGCGGTCGGGCGTAATTCCAAGCATTTTTGACAGAGCTGCGGTCATTGCCGCGCGATGAGGACCAACTTTCGGTTCTTCGCAGATCAGGGTGATATCCGCATTTGCGATCCGTCCGCCCGCTGCTTTGACGATCTTTACCGCATGTTCGACAAAAATATGCGAGGCAGCGCCTTTCCATTGTGGATCGGATGGCGGGAAATGCGTGCCGATATCGCCAGCGCCGCGTGTGGCCAGCAGGGCATCGGTCAAGGCGTGCAATGCCACATCCGCATCGGAATGGCCGTTGAGCTTGTGGTCATGCTCGATGAACACACCGGCAAGCGTCACACCATTGCCGGGTTCGAAGGAGTGGACATCGTAGCCATTGCCGGTGCGCACATCCGGAAAGGCGGCATGTCTCTCGGACAGGCGGTCATCAGCCATATCAATATCCTTTGCCCAGGTGAGTTTCGTGTTGTCAGCCGAGCCCTCGACAATGCGCACCGGCAGACCCTGCCATTCGGCAATGGCGGAATCATCGGTGAAATCAGAGCGGCCAATGGCGAATGCTGCATCATGCGCCGCCATGATCGGCTCATAGGGGAAAGCCTGCGGCGTTTGGGCGGCATAAAGCCCGGCACGCGGAACCGTGGCGCTGACCATGGCATCATGGCCCGCTGCCTTCAGCGTATCGGAAACGGCAAGTACCGGCAGAACACCGATATGCGGCGTCAGATTGAAGATCACCCGTTCAAGCAGATCAGCGGAGATGAAAGGGCGCACGCCATCATGGATAAGCACATGATCCGGAGCATTGTCTTTGAGGGCAAGCAGTCCAAGCCGCGTTGATTCCTGCCGTGTCGGCCCGCCCGTGACTTTCGTCACCTGCAGGGCATAATCACCAGCTGCCTGCGCAAAAAGCGTTTCGTCTTCCTTATGGATGACCACAACGACATGATCGATGAACGGACAGCCGAGAAAAGCACGCAGCGTATGCGCCAGAACCGCTTCACCGCCGATCTTGCGATATTGCTTTGGTCCTTCAACGCTTTGGCCCGCGCGTTCTCCGCGACCAGCCGCCACAATGACGGCTGCTACCCGCATCTGTCTGTCGTCTGTACCTGCCGCCACACTTCTCTCCGTAACTTCCAACTGCGTTACCTGTTGCCGAAGCGAAAGACCAGAGGTTTAAACGAAAACTAGTCACTTCCAGGTGCTCTTTGCCTTGCCTAACCAGGTGTTCCTGTCTAAAGGATAGGCGATTGGAAAATTGCATACGAAACAGGCAATAGTGACGTGACTGATCTGCATCAACCACTCAACATAGGCGGCGTTGTCCTGCGTAACCGGGTGTTCCTTGCGCCAATGTCCGGGGTTTCCGACCTGCCATTCCGCCAGCTGGCGTGGAGGGCAGGAGCGGGCATGGTCGTGTCTGAAATGGTTGCAAGCGCGGAACTTTGTACGCGTGAGCGCGGTAATCTGCTGCGGCTGCGCGGTGATGGTCTTGGCACACATGTGGTACAGATCGC
This sequence comes from Phyllobacterium sp. TAF24, assembly GCF_052113785.1. Lineage (NCBI taxonomy): Bacteria > Pseudomonadati > Pseudomonadota > Alphaproteobacteria > Hyphomicrobiales > Phyllobacteriaceae > Phyllobacterium > Phyllobacterium sp. TAF24. Next base: position 11,980 of record NZ_JBFRDN010000011.1, read on the forward strand.
CGGGCGTGAGATAAAGTGGATGGCGGAAGCCGCGCGCATTGCCGAAGGTGAGGGCGCGCATATTATCGATATCAATATGGGCTGCCCGGCTAAGAAAGTGACGGGCGGTTTTTCCGGCTCGGCGCTGATGCGCGATCTCGATCACGCTTTGACGCTTATCGAAGCGACTATCGGTGCAGTCAAGGTTCCTGTGACGCTGAAAATGCGGTTGGGCTGGGACGATGACACCATCAATGCGCCGGAACTTGCTAGCCGCGCCGAACAGGCCGGTATCCAGATGGTGACGGTGCATGGGCGCACACGCTGCCAATTCTATGAGGGCAAAGCCGATTGGCGCGCAATCCGCGCCGTGAAAGATGCGGTCTCGATACCGCTTGTTGCCAATGGCGATGTGCTGAACCGTGATGACGCAACCGGTATTCTTGAAGCTTCCGGTGCTGATGCCGTCATGGTCGGACGGGGTTCCTATGGGCAGCCATGGCTTCCCGGACTGATCGTGCATGGCAGTAAGAGCAGCCAAAACACTGATATGATTGCGGATTACGCTGTCGCCCATTACGAGGCGATGCTGGCCCATTATGGCGAGCAGACAGGCATTCGCCATTCCCGCAAACATCTTGGCTGGTATCTGGAAAAGCACGGTGTTGATATCAGCGCCGCTGAACGCGCCGGGATTATGACCGAGACAAACCCGCGTCTGGTTGCTGGACGCCTGCATGCCGCGCTCTCGCGGTCTGACGAACACGACATGAAGAAGGTTGCATGATGACGTCGGCAGACAATGTTACGATGGACGACAAGTTGGCAGGCACTGTTCTCAATGCCATCCGCCATCCGGTGATCATGCTCGATGAGACGGGGCATATTTCCTATGCCAATGCCGATGCGGAAGCCTTTTTCCGCTCCAGCGCCAGCATATTGAGCCGCAATACGCTTGAAATGCTGTTGCCATTCGGCAGCCCGTTGCTGGCTCTCGTCAAACAGGTGCGCGAAAGCCCGTCGCCGATCAATGAATATCGTGTCGATGTCTCTTCGCCGCGTCTTGGACAGGACCGGATCGTTGATCTCTATGTAACGCCCGTCAGCGAAGCACCGGGATCAATCGTTATCCTGTTCAAGGAACGATCCATGGCCGAGAAGCTCGACCGCCAGATGACCCATCGGGGTGCGGCACGCTCGGTGACGGGCCTCGCGTCAATGCTGRCACACGAGATCAAAAACCCGCTCTCAGGAATTCGCGGTGCGGCGCAGCTATTGGAAACCGGGCTCAATGATGATGACCGTGCGCTGACACGGCTGATCACCGATGAGACTGACCGGATCGTCTCGCTTGTCGACCGCATGGAAGTCTTTTCCGACGAGCGACCAATCGAGCGTGAAGCCGTTAATATTCACGTCGTGCTTGATCATGTGAAAGCCATTGCCAAGAACGGCTTTGCCAGCCACATCAAATTCCACGAGGATTATGACCCGTCACTGCCCTATGTCTTCGCCAATCGCGACCAGTTGGTGCAGGTCTTTTTGAATCTGGTGAAGAACGCCGCCGAATCCATCGGGACAAACGAACCGGGCGAAATTACCCTGTCGACGGCCTTCCGGCCCGGTATTCGCCTGTCTATTCCGGGCATTCGCAACCGCGTGTCACTGCCATTGGAATTCTGCGTGCAGGATACTGGAGCAGGTGTTTCGCCTGATATCATGCCGCATCTCTTTGATCCGTTTATCACAACCAAGCCCAATGGTTCGGGTCTCGGCCTTGCGCTTGTTGCCAAGATTGTGGGCGATCATGGCGGCGTGATCGAGTGTGATTCCGTACCGCGCAAAACCACGTTCCGCATTCTGATGCCCGCATGGCAAAGCGATCCTTCGGTCGAGGATCATGCGGATGAAATGATTATTACGAAAAAGGCAGGGTTCTGATCATGAGCTTGGGAAGCATTCTCGTCGCGGATGACGACGCAGCAATCAGAACAGTCCTCAATCAGGCACTTTCGCGTGCCGGTTATGATGTGCGCATCACATCCAATGCCGCCACCCTGTGGCGCTGGATTTCTGCTGGCGATGGTGATCTTGTTATCACCGACGTGGTAATGCCGGATGAAAACGCCTTCGACCTGTTGCCACGCATCAAGAAGTCGCGTCCAGATTTGCCCGTCATCGTCATGAGTGCGCAGAACACTTTTATGACCGCAATCCGCGCTTCGGAGGCGGGTGCCTATGAATATCTGCCAAAGCCCTTCGATCTGACCGAACTGGTCAGCATTGTTGGCCGCGCTTTGAAGGAACCGAAGAAAAAGCCGGAAAAGTGGGCCAATGAAGAACAGCCCGACACGATGCCTCTGGTTGGCCGTTCGCCAGCCATGCAGGACATTTACCGTGTTCTCGCCCGCATGATGCAGACCGACCTCACAGTGATGATTTCAGGTGAGTCCGGCACAGGTAAGGAACTCGTAGCGAGTGCGCTGCATGAGTATGGCCGCCGTCGTAAAGGTCCGTTCGTTGCCATCAATATGGCGGCTATTCCGCGCGATCTGATTGAATCCGAGCTTTTCGGCCATGAGCGCGGTGCCTTCACCGGCGCGCAGAACCGCTCAAGCGGCCGGTTTGAACAGGCCGATGGCGGCACGCTGTTCCTCGATGAAATCGGCGATATGCCGATGGAAGCGCAGACGCGGCTGCTGCGGGTGCTGCAACAGGGCGAATATATGACGGTTGGCGGTCGCACGCCGATCAAAACAGATGTGCGTATCGTGGCCGCGACCAACAAGGATCTGCGCACGCTGATCAATCAGGGCATGTTCCGCGAAGATCTCTATTATCGCCTGAATGTCGTGCCGCTGCGCCTGCCTCCGCTGCGCGAGCGCGGCGAGGATATTCCCGATCTGGTCCGGCATTTCTTCAAGATGGCGGCAAAAGACGGTCTGCCGGAAAAACGCATCACTGCCGATGGTCTCGATCTGATGCGCCGCTATCCTTGGGCGGGCAATGTGCGCGAACTGGAAAATCTGGTGCGTCGTCTGGCTGCGCTTTATCCGCAGGAAGAAATCAATGCGGATGTGATCGAAGCGGAGCTGAAAGCCGATCTTCGCCCGACCGAACCTTCCTCCAATTCAATGTCCAACGAGGATATAACCATTGCCCAGGCGGTGGAACTGAACATGCAGCGCTACTTCCTCTCCTACGGCGATGATCTTCCGCCGGTCGGGCTTTATCAGCGTGTGCTTGAGGAAGTGGAATATCCGCTCATCCTGTCATGCCTGACAGCCACCCATGGCAACCAGATCAAGGCAGCGGAACTGCTAGGGCTCAACCGCAACACGCTGCGCAAGAAAATCCGCGAGCTTGGCGTGAACATCTACAAGAACACCAAGAGCGATCTGGGGCGGTAACGCCGCGTTTAGAAATCTAGCGGCGCGTTGTCGATTACTTCTTTCATCACGAAAAAAGTCCGCGTCTGGCGAACACCGGGCAGGGCGATGAGCTGGCTGCCGTGAATGCGGTTGAAGTCGGCCATGTCCTTGACGCGGATTTTGAGGAAATAGTCGAAATCGCCAGCGACAAGATTGCAGTCGAGAACAAAACTCAGTTTTGTCACCGCTTGCTCGAATTGGGCAAAACTCTCAGGGGTTGAGCGGTCCAGCACCACGCCGACCATGACAAGCGCACCACGGTCGACTTTTTGCGGCTGCACCATCGCCCGCACGGTCTTGATATACCCGTCTTCAAACAATCGCTGTGTCCGCCTGTGGCAGGTGGCGGGACTGACATCGGTAAGCGTTGCCAGTTCCGCATTGGTCAACCGCCCATTCTTTTGCAGGTGCCGCAACATCTTCATATCGATACGATCGAGATCACCAGTCATGAAAGAATCTTCCATTGTTCAACCAAGATACAAGAGATTATCGTATCAAGCGAAATTTTGAAGATCAGTTTCGGAAATTTTAAGCTTAACTATGAGAGCACCTTTCTCTTGATGGGTGGTAGCGTTTTGCCAGCAACAATGTTCCATCAAGGGGAAAACTATGCTGGAAAAATTCGAACGCTATCCACTGACATTCGGACCGACGCCTATCGAGAAACTAAGCCGACTGTCGCAACATCTCGGCGGCAAGGTGGAGCTTTACGCCAAGCGCGACGATTGCAATTCCGGGCTGGCATTTGGCGGCAACAAGCTGCGCAAGCTTGAATATATCGTGCCGGACGCGATTGCTTCGGGTGCCGATACACTTGTTTCCATTGGCGGCGTGCAGTCAAACCACACCCGCATGGTTGCGGCGACGGCTGCAAAGATCGGTTTCAAATGCCGTCTCGTACAAGAAAGCTGGGTCCCGCATGAGGATGCTGTTTATGATCGCGTGGGAAACATCCTCTTGAGCCGCATCATGGGCGCTGATGTGGAAATGGTGGATGAAGGCTTTGATATCGGTATTCGCGAAAGCTGGGAAAATGCCATCGAAGATGTAAAAGCCAAAGGCGGCAGGCCCTATGCCATTCCAGCCGGCGCTTCGGTGCACAAATATGGTGGACTTGGTTATGTCGGCTTTGCTGAGGAGGTGCGGGCACAGGAAGCGCAACTTGGTTTCAAGTTTGACTATATCATTGTCTGCACGGTAACGGGATCAACCCATGCGGGCATGCTGGTTGGTTTCGCCAAGGATGGGCGTGAACGCAATGTCATCGGTATTGATGCCTCGGCAACACCTGCACAGACCAAAGCGCAGGTGCTGGAGATCGCACAGCGCACGGCAGAGCTGGTCGAGCTGGGTAAGGATCTGACCGAAGCAGACGTAATCCTGAACGAGGATTATGCCTATCCGATCTACGGCGTACCGTCCGAGGAAACCAAGGCGGCCATACGACTTTGTGCGCGCCTCGAAGGTATGATCACCGATCCTGTCTATGAGGGAAAATCCATGCAGGCCATGATTGATCTGGTCAATAAAGGCTTCTTCCCTGAAGGGTCAAAGGTGCTTTACGCCCATCTCGGCGGTGCCCCGGCGCTCAATGGCTATGCCTATACATTCCGTAATGGTTAGCTAATTGCGGCAAAGTCGTTGTGTGGCTGGGAGGCGAAAGAAACATGTCTCCCAGCTGTATTATTAATTTAATCGACTAACTAGTTTTCCGAGGCTTCTCTTGATCAGGCTGTCAAGTAGAATCCATAGATTCTGTAGGATACCAACATAATTCTCATATTGCGTTTTTTAAGATAATAATGCAATAGGCCAAAGCATTGGGAAGCTTTGTTACTATGGGAAGCTTTGCTATTATCTGAATTTCACAGTGGTCCTTTGAACACGAAAAATGCACCGGCGCAGATCATGGCAAAACCTACGAGATGATTGATAGTGATTTTCTCGCCCAGATACATCACCGAGAAACCGGCGAAAACCAGAAGGGTAATTACCTCCTGAATCGTCTTCAACTGGGCTGCGGAATAGATTTCGTGGCCATAACGGTTTGCTGGCACAGCAAGGCAATACTCGGCAAAGGCAATCATCCAGCTGACAAGGATAACCAGAAAAAGAGGCCGGTTTTCAAACTTGAGATGCCCGTACCAGGCAAATGTCATGAAAACATTGGAGCCAAGCAACAGGAGAATGGGGCGAATATAATCAAAGGATGGCATGAGGTGTCCTTGGCTGTGGCGAGGTGTAGCGAAAGGCAGTAACGTTCAATCAATCAGAACGATCCGGACATATGGCTTTTGCGCGCACCATAGGAAATGTGACGTATTGCCCATAGGCTGACGTAATGTAGCGCAGCTATGAAAGGAGTGAAGATTGACGGGAGATATGAATCAATGAGATTTTTCATGGGCGGCCATTTGGTTGCCCGCAGCATACAAGGTGCATTCAGTCTCATTCTTTTTCCGACCCTTCTGACATAGAGTAATTGCTCGCTTTGCGGCCTCTTCCTGGGTTCGTGCCCATGTTGTCCAACCCCAGGCACCCTCGACGTTTGTTGCAAACGCTTTTTCGTAGGACTGCATCGCCAGATATTCCTTAAATGCATCGTATCCCCGCGAGGACATATTGTCGGGTGGCAACAAATTGGCGTTTGACAGAGTAACCAGTTCTTCATTGGAAAGTTTGTTCTTCTTCAGGAAGAGAGCGACCCGTTGCCACCAGAAGCTTTCCGGAGCGGATATCAAAATGGTGTGGCCATCGTCCTCGAAGGCAGCCGTTTGAAAAAACTCTGCCACACCACCTGCTTGCCGGTAATTATCAAACATTTTCCGGCCAAGAGTTGGCGAGAATGACATGTCGTTAGCCGAATATATCCAAAGAGTTGGGATATGGGCTGTCTGTCCGTAAGATTTGATCGCATTCATGAGACCATTCTGGTCGCAAAACCGCCCTTTCTCCGGAGCGCCACGTCCGCCGTCAAAGTTGATGACAGCCTGCACACCCGGTGGATTCAAGGCACCCGTTGCAAGCACTCCGAAGCCGCCAGAGGACATTCCAATGAGAAGCGCCTGATCACTTGATGCCCAGGGTTGGTCCCGTATCGCTTTCAATGCGGCAATGAGATTGTCACGCGTAACTTTACCCGCCCTCGCATGCCTAGGGGACTTGCAGGTGCCGCCCCCATATTCATTATCGCCAGTTGATTTGCCGTATCCCTGCCGCAGGACGACAACGGCGGCATAGCCATGCCGGGCAAATGCAATGGCGGGAGAAGAGAAGCGATTTGGGTTAAGTTTGCGATCGCTCGCATCTCCGTTGGTACCGTGTGTAATCAAGGCAATGGGAAACCGTCCAGACTTGTTCGGGCGCGTTACAAAAGCATCGAGAGTTGCCTGCCGGCCATCCTGCAAAGTCACCTTCAGTAAAAGAGGTTCTCTTACCAAACCATCAAGTTGCTCATTGACTTGCCGCGTTCGATTTTCATCCGCAACGCTGGCGGACATTGCGCCAAGCAGGATCGCGGCAAACACCAAGGTACCGTTGCGCAATGCGATGAAGAGCTGACGCATCGTCCGATTTTCCAAGATTGAAATGAGACGCTTCAAAGACATCCCACTTGTCACCAAGCAACCGATAAATTCGTTCTACGAGGCGGTAAGCGGGCGTTGAGGCGCGCGTGTAAATTGCATGAAGATAAAGCCTGCGGCAAGAAGCGTAACTGCAAAACTCAGGAACGATAGCAGACTGGTCAGATGGCGCGGAATATCACTCCAGCGCGGACGAATAATATTGGCGGTATTATAAGGATCGCCGCTGTACTGGCACATGACAAACGACCCGCCATTGCGCACAAGTTCGGCATCAATATCGGAGACCAGTGCGTCAACAGTGGTCCTGTGCTCAGGCATGTCGCGCATATAGACCAGCACCGCCTTCACTGCAGCCAGATAGGCATGCGAGCACGCGTTGAAAGGGCTCTCCTCGTCGGTAACACTGCCGGGAACGATGCCCCAGAGACAGTAGCTGTACTGAATATTGGTGTAGTTGACGAGCCGCCGGAATGTTTCGTCGGTGCGGGTCATCCGTGTCGCAAGGTCAAGGATCGGCTTGCGATAATTGGCAATGATGGCCATTTCACCGTGGGATAGACTTGGAATGGAAATACCTGATGTATCGGTGCCTGCGCTGCTGCGATGTGCCCATGCAAGCGAGTTTGGTGATAAAAACAACAGTATGCAGGTGATGATGGCTCCGGCAAGCGGACCAATTGCGCGTCGCCGATATTTTCCTGATGTTTCCGATCTCATAACAATCCAATCGGCGGCGGGAGACGCGTCTATAAGAGTCGGGCCTGAACGCCGCAATGCAGGCGTTCAGGCAAGTCGATCAGCGAGCGGTTTGCAAGCGGTAGCTTGGACGGTGCGAAGCCAAAACCCGTTCAGCCAGAACGCCGAAGACAAGGCCGATGGTCGTCCAGATGACCACGTGCAAGCCAAGCGAGGCAACGCGGAAGTTCCATAGAACGGTCGGTGAAAACTGTTCCGGAACTTCGTTGACTGCCGGCAGAAGATACTGCACGAGAGCAATGAAAACGACATAGGCGGCACCGGCAATCAATGCCGAATTCCACGCACCATGCTGGGCACGCAGGCGATTTGCCAGTCCCGTAGCTGCAGCAAGAGCACCGACAGATACCACCAGCATAACAAAGAACAATTCCGTTCTGGCGGCAATCGTATCAGGATTGCCGACTGCCGGCGGGTTCATGGGATATTTGACGGCGGGCACCAGCACAATCGCAATGAAACCAGCCAAGGCGAGCAGCGCCGCCGTTGCACGCGGGCTGAATGAACTGACCCGGCCATGGGCAAAAGCGAAGACCAGAGAAAACAGTCCACCAAGAGCTGTGCTGAAAACAACAACGCCGGTGAAAAGGCCAAGGCCAGCCTGCGTTTCGCGGGAGACGATCTCAGGTTCGGCGACTTCACCGGCGGCCTGGCTCATCTTTTCCTCGAAAGCAATGGCATGATCGACCTGTGGTTCACCGAAAACCCGGGCAAAACCAAAGGCCAGCAAACCAGCCAGCAAACCCGCGATCATGCCGCGGATCAAAAGGTTTCTAGTCATTGACCGATCTCCTTAATGGCAGGGGAAGCCGAGAAGATGGCGGCCGTCATGCACAAATTCATGCACATACATGCCCGAGAAGAGTGACATTGCGCCTTCTTCCGCGCCGATAAAATAGATCGCAAGCAGCAGAAGCAGGCCGCCAAAAATGGCCCACGGCAGAACTTCACCAAGAGGAATTGGTGTGACGCCGGCAGCAGGCGCTAGAGTGATATCGGACATAAACTTTCTCCCAGAATGACGCGTTCGATAACGGAATGAATGATGCTACGGTTAGGGTCTGGCTTACAACCAGCATATGAACAGCTGACTGAATTACAGTGGCGCGACCGCTCCGGAATTTCACCGGCTTCCAAACCCGCAACTCCACGTTTATATCTGTGCGCGCTGCACGCTGTCAATGAACGGCCATGGGGCTGTTTTCGTATTTTTCTCAAGAGTTTGCAGGGGATATTTTGACAAAAGCCACGCGTTTGACATTTGTTTGTCACGGAGCGACATCAGCGACGCATGCGGGTGCATTTCCGCTTGATGAAGCGCTTGCTCCGGGAGAGACACAGCGCACGGCTGGATTCGCCGGTCAATTGCGCCATGCGCACCATTTTTTGACCAGCCCTGCGCTGCGTGCGCGGCAGACCGCCGAAGCCTTAGGGCTGGAAGCCACAGTCGATGCAGCCATGGCAGATATGGATTATGGACGCTGGGCAGGAAGAACGCTCAGCGATATTCATGCGTCAGATCCTGATAATGCCGGGAACTGGATGGCTGATCCAGATTCGGCGCCACATGGGGGCGAATCCTTCAATGATCTTCTTCAAAGGGTTTCGAGCTGGATGGAGGCGCATTTGGATGATGGCGGTCATACTATCGTCGTGAGCCATGCCTTGGTCGTCCGTGCTTCCATTCTCTATACTTTGCAGGCACCCGTTTCCGCATTCTGGCGTATTGATGTTGAGCCGTTGAGTTTCACCGAACTGCGCAGCGATGGGCGTAGATGGATGTTGCGGGCCTGTGCCAATTTGCCATCGCCTATAGAAGGCAACACGACATGAACGGGCCAAAATCCGGCTTAATTTCCACTGCAACTGTGTAACAGCGTCTTCTCAACCATCGCCTCAAGGAGTTCCCATGTCCAAGCTGCCCCATATTCTCACCCTTGCCGCCATTCTCAGCATCGGCATAGCGGGCGAGGCACTTGCGCACGCACATCTGAAAAGCGCAACACCTGCCGAAAACGCAGTTGTAACCACATCGCCGAGCGAGCTTGATCTGACATTTTCGGAAGGGCTTAATCTGAAATTCTCGTCGGCAACTTTGACCGGAACAGACAAAACCGCCGTTGCGACTGATAAGGCGAAGTTGGCAACGGGCGATAACAAAACAATGGTGATACCAATCTCCAAACCTCTTGCGGCGGGTGGATACACGGTCAACTGGCAGGTGCTTTCAACCGATGGCCATAAGACAAAGGGCAGCTACACCTTCACCGTTAAGCCCTGATGGAACCGGAAACCGCGCTCATTCTTTGCAGGCTCATTCGCAACCTATCTGCGATGTTCCTGTGGGGTGCGTTTGCCTATCTGGCGTTGCTTGTACCTCAAGCTCTTAGATTGGACATCGGGCAACGCCTTCGCACTGCGCGTGTCAGCGCCATTATTCTGGCTATTGCATCGACATTCCTGGCGCTTCCGTTTCAGGCGGGAGCCATCGGGCAGGGCTGGAGCGACGCTGTTGATCTATCGACGATCCGGGACGTTTTGCTCGAAACCAGCGTTGGTAACGCCTGGCTCATTCAGGCAATTGCCGCATCGCTGCTCACGCCCGCGCTCGTCTTGCCAATGCGAAAAGCAATTGCTGTCACCGGGGCTGGATCTGGATTGCTCCTGATAAGCTTGGCTTTGTCAGGCCACGCAACAATGCAAGATGGTTGGGTTGGCTTGGCCCATCGTCTCAACGACATGGTGCATGTCCTATCGGGCGGCGCGTGGATCGGAGCGCTGATCCCGGTCATGTTGGTTCTTCGCCTGTTGCGCCAGCCCGGATATCATCAGTCTGCGCAATTGGCGCTGATGCGATTTTCCACGGCAGGTCATATTGCTGTTGCGCTTGTGATCATATCCGGTGTGATCAACACCATTCTTACCCTTGGACATATTCCAAAGGACTTTGCCTCGCCCTATCAGGCATTGCTGGCGTTGAAGATCATCCTCGTAATCCTCCTGACGGCGCTGGCCATTGTAAACCGCTATATTTTCGTGCCGCGCATGCGAACCCGCAATGTAAATTCGATACAGGCGATATGGTATGGAACGCTTATGGAGATTGTTTTAGGGGTTGGCGTGCTCGGGCTTGTGGCATGGTTTGGTATGCTTGAACCCGTGTGAAACTGCTTACGTGCGATGGTTGCAGGCCGCCCGTCATCCGGAAAAAGCCAGAATATGATTCTTGAGGCGCGAGCCTCCCAAAGAGTTGGGAGGCTGGCAAAACGCAATCTGGTTCTAGCAAGAGGGACAGAACCGGAATCCGGTGCCTGTTTTTGCCGATGTTTTAACCGCGCTTTCGTTTCAGCCTAGGGACCGATGCCCTATGCTCAGGCCAATCGTAAGAGAATGGCCCATGAAAAGCATATCCGACTTGAACAGCAGATCATCCGGGCGAGCCGGGAACAGCACTCCGGTAGAGCAGGGCCATCAGGTATTGCTCTCCGGTGTCGTCGGACGTTCACCAAAATCGGCAAAGCGCACAATGAGCCAGTATTTCAAGACGTTGTCGGATGTGGATGCGGCGCGTAATCAGGTCGATACAGCAAGACGCGCAGCTGATGAGAGCTTGAACAAGGCCAAGGCGGCACCAAAACCGCATGAAATCACCAACCCGGCCTTCGTCGCTCTTTTTGAAGCACACCAGCATGACCGGGAAGTGCTTTTCGCTGCCATGCGCACACTGGATCGTATGCAGGAAGTCTTGCGATCAGAGTCCGAAAAGGCAGGTCAATTTACACAGGACGATAAGTTTTCGCTTTAAAAACACGAAAGCTAAAAGTGTATAACTGACCGGCTTGATTGTATTTTGCAGACTTTTGCGTTTCTCCAGACTATCAATCCGTTGTTTGATGTCATCAACAACGGAAAATCTGCGTGAAAAAACTCATTTCCCTGATCGTCGTGGCAAGCTTTGCCTGTTTTAACCTGTCGGCGGCAGCGCGGGCAGAAAGTGCCGCAACTGAATTGTTCCAGAAATATCTGGCCAATGGCCGGATCGGTGAAGCCGATGAGCAAATGATTGCTCTGGCTGCCAAAGCCACTGACAACGCCGATGCGCAACTCGGTCTCGGACTCGTACGCTCGGCCCGGGCATTCGAAAAGCTGTCACAATCGCTCTATCGTTATGGATTTGGCTCTAAATCCGATGGTTATGAGATGTTTCTCGGACGTGGTTCCAGCGAGATTGCCAGAAATTATAAACCCGAGCCCATCACCTACGATCAGTTTCGCGGGATTCTTGCAGCATTCATTGCTGACCTCGATTCCGCCGACAAGGCGCTTGCGGCCGTTGGCAACAAGCCGGCAAAGCTGAAGGTCAATCTTTCCGTTGCGCGGTTTGACTGGAATGGTGACGGGACAGTCGGCCCGGAGGATCACATTGGCCGAGCTTTCTCAGATACGGATGAGAAGGGCGAGCCTGTACCATTCATCGTTGGTTTTGACACCGCCGATGCGAAATGGCTGCAAGGTTATGATAATCTTCTGATGGCTGTCGCCAAGGCATGGCTTTCCCACGATTTTTCCGAAAGCTGGAACAGCAGTTTCAGTGTTGTCTTTCCGCGAGCCGTCTCGACCATGTCAGAGGCCAATGGCAAGGGCGGCGAAGACGAGACGATGTTCGGTGTCAGAAAAGCGCAAGCTGATGATATCGCCGATTTTGTTACACTCATCCACACAATCCGCTGGCCGGTTGCTGACAAAGCCATGTGGAGCGAGGTGCGCGATCACCTGAAAAAGGTCATTGTTCTCAATCGCGAAACCTGGGCGCTGATTGACAAGGAAACTGACGACGATCACGAATGGCTGCCAGGACCAAAGCAGAAGAGCGGTGTTCTGCCGTCCTTTGATGTGACGCCTGAACGTATTCAGGCCTGGCTTGCCGTGCTCTCACAGTTTGAAGCGGCCCTTGATGGCAAGATCCTCGTTCCTCACTGGCGCTTTGACAAAGGCATCAACCTTGCAAAGGTTTTCGACGATCCAAAACCCTTTGACTTGGTGCTTTGGGTAACTGGCCCGGCAGCCGTACCGTATCTGCAGGATGGTCCGGCCATGACCAGCGGTGAATGGAGCCAGATTACCAATATCTTCGAAGGAAACTTTGCGTCCTACGCCTTTTACTTCAACTAGAGTAAAAAGGATAAAAGACCGGCGAGATACGAGCTGCCGCAATGGGATGCGTGATTTCTGATCACGTTGCTCCATTGCGGCAACCGCTCGGGCAGTCAGCAATGCTGCTGGACACAAATGATCGGTCTGGGGTTGGAAACGAACAGATTATGCAGGGAAAACGTGAGAATGAGTCCGTCGGATTTTATGCGCGATTCTGGAGTTTCGTTGTGCGCAACCGTGTAAGCATACAGGATTTGGGTATTTTGCTGGCGATTTTGCTGGTGCTTGCCTATGTGGCTTTTCAGATCGATATTTTCGAAACCGAAGGAAGCGTCAGTTCAGGCGAATTGCTGATCGAACTGGATGAGACGCTACTGCTCGGGTCCGTCCTTGCACTTGGCTTGCTCGGCTTTGCCATAAGGCGTTATCTAGAGCAGAAACGTGAAATCGCGCGCCGGATTGAAGCAGAGAAACAGGCCCGCATTCTGGCCTATCAGGACCCTTTGACTGGCCTTGCCAATCGCCGGCAATTCGAGGAAGCGTTGCGGATGGCAGTTGCGTCTCCGCCACGCACCGGCGCCGTTCATGCTGTGATTATTCTTGATCTTAATGGCTTCAAACAGATCAATGATGCCTATGGTCATGGTGTCGGCGACGACGTGCTTGTTGTGATTGGCCAAAGGCTGCAGCGTACCATTCGCGATGGCGATCTTCTTGCGCGGCTTGGCGGCGACGAATTCATTATTCTGGCCCAGCATTTGGCTGGAGCAGAATCTGCCGCCAATATCGCTTTGCGTATCGTCGATGAATTGCGCGACCCCATCATTGTCGGGTCCATTCATTATGATGCAGGCGCAGGTATTGGTATCGCATTGTTGCCAACGGATGCTCACTCGGGTGAAGATGCTGTACGCAAAGCTGATGTGGCACTCTACCGTGCCAAGGCAGAACGCCGTTCGACTTTCCGCTTCTTTGAACAGGATATGGACAGGCTCGTGCAGGAGCGCGAACAGCTTGAGCGTGATTTGCGCGCCGCTGTTGCCAATGATGGCATCAATGTCCGCTTTCGACCGTCATTTGACCTGCGTTCCGGCAAGGTGATCGGCTTTGAAGCTGTGCCAAGCTGGATTGCTGGTGATGGCAAGGAAGTGCCACCTGAACGGTTTCTGCCCATAGCGGAGGAGACAGGGCTGATTTACGCCCTTGGTCAGCGCATTTTTGAAAAAGCGTTCATGGCGGCCAGACAGTGGCCAGCCAATGTTACCCTGTCGATCGATGTGCTTCCCGGACAGCTTAGAGACCGGGAGTTCGGCAAGACAATCCTGCAATTGCTTCAATCAACCGGATTCGCCGCGCAGCAACTGGATATAGAAATCACCGAAAGCCTCGTCGTGCATGATCTGGAGGCAGCCAAGCTGGCACTCGGGCCGCTGCGCGCAGCTGGAGTGAGATTAACCCTCGACAATTTCGGCACGGGTTATTCCAACCTCTACCACATACAGGAATTCAAGCTCGACAAGATCAAGATTGACCGCCGTTTCATCGAGAACATGAACGAGGAAGAAACTGCGAAAATGGTGCGCGCACTTGCCGGTCTTGGGCAGGGGCTGGGATTGGTGGTCAGTGCAGATGGGCTGGAGGGGCGTGCAAACAATGAAACGCTGCTGCGATCCGGTGTCGATCAGTGGCAATCATCAGGGGATCTCGTGACAATTGAAGAAACAGAGCGCTTCTTTAAACCTTAGTCAGCCAGTGATACCGATTTATTCAGCCTGTTCCGGACAATAAACTTTCGCATAAATCTTGATAAGAACAGCCTCGTTTTTCGAGGTCTTTTCTTTCATTCATTGTATTGAAGTTCACGTCGTCTAAAGTGCGGCAAACAACAGGAGAAACACCATGAAAATCAGTGCGCGCAATCGCTTGAAGGGCACCATCGTCGAAGTCACCAAGGGAGCCACGACGGCCCATGTGCGTATCGATGTGGGCGGATCAATCGTCACTGCATCCATCACCAATGAGGCAGTTGATGAACTGCAGCTCAAGGTCGGCAACAGCGCCTACGCGGTTGTGAAAGCGTCTGATGTTATGGTCGCTGTCGACTGATCACCGCTGAGCGCCGCGTGCAAACACGCGGCGTTACTTTTTCGTGCGGCGCAAAAGCTCGATTGCTATGTGCAGCACATCTTTTTCCTTGATGCCGACGGTCACATCTTCGAAATCATCGATCGTTTCGCCATCCACAAGGCGGATCGGGTTGTGTCCCTTGGCAACAATCATAGTCCTGACACGGCGCGGAATTGCCGGAAGCAGAAAGCGTTTGACGCATTCCACCAGAACCTCGCGCTTGTTGGGAGCTAGCTTGCCAAGCTTTTCGCGCAGCAAAGACCCAAACATGTTACCATCAGCAAAACCAAATTTGCTATCAAGATCAAAGGCATGCAGCTGGTATTCAATGTGAGCCATTTTGCTCTCCCCTAGGCATCTGTCCAGAGTGACAGATTTTCTATGCCTCGATACATCAGAGATATGGTGATCGCCCCTCGGGTTTTCACGTTCTTTTTTGTGTTGTTGACACCAGATGTTACATTGAGCCTGAAAATTTGATAATTCAATTGCGCTTTGCGACGAGCTTTCATTGTCACAGCGCGCCGGGTAGGTTACAGGATGCATATCTGCGGTGCTGCACGATGCGGCGCACTGTAGCGCAACCGGTAATATTGCCGAGGGCGCCTCCAGCAGATATCCAGATGACACATACAAGGACTACCCCGGATTGAAACACCTTAATGAATTTGCCGATCGCCGCAAAGCGGCGGCCGAGGCTAAGCAACTGCTTCTCAAAAAGTTCGAAAAAGCACCAAAGCCGACAGACCCTGAAATGTTGGCCAAGCGTGCGGAACGGGAAGCAATCGCCGCTGCGCGCGCAGCCCGGCAGGAAGAACGCGAACGGATGAAGCAGGAAGAGCGGGACCGCAAACTTGCGGAAGCCGCCGCCATTGCCGAAGCAGCAGCGGCTGCAGCAAATGCGATTCAGGCTGAATCCAGCAACCGCATTGCCCGCGTTGTTGCTGACGAAGCCGAACGCAAGGCCGAACGTGATCGCCGCTACGCTGCCCGTAAAGCCAGGCAGCGCTAGTTGCTCTGACGCCTACATTCAGTTGCTGTAAGCACCAAGATAATCCAGCTTGCCAATGGGAACGCCATTGTGCCGGAGGATGTCGTGTGCCGTGGTGATGTGGAAAAAGAAGTTCGGTAAAGCGAACTTCAACATGTAGCCATGTCCGTCGAGATGTGCCTTGTTTTCGCCGAAACTCAAGGTCACTTCGCGCTGATCGCTGGTATCCAGCGCTGATGCATCAAGGCCTTCCAGAAACGCCACCGTATTGGCAATGCGTGTTTTCAGATCGGCGAAACTTGTCTCGGTATCAGGAAAGCTTGGTGTTTTGACATCGGTCAGGCGGCCAATCGTTGCTTTGGATGTGTCGCTGGCACGCTGGACCTGACCTGAGAACGGCAGCATATCAGGTGCAAGACGGGCATTGACGAGTACGTTGGGGTCGATCTTCTTTTCAGCGGCATAGGCCTCGGCTTTGGCAATCAGCGCCGAGAGAATTGAAAAGCCACGGATAAAGACCGGGACTGAAATCTGGTACATTGAAAGCGACATGGAGCGTTCCTTCCGGGAGCATACTTGTTTGGCATATTGCGCTTCCGACCAATCGGAACAGCAATCGCCTCAGGCAAATATATGCGGCTCGCCAAGGACTTCAATGCGTACGTGATCGTCAATTGAAGGCAAATTGACAGCAGAACATTTGATCTGCACTGGCGCAGGTGTCCCACCGTTGAAAACGTTCTGATTATCAAGGATCGCAACCATCAACGTGCATACGGCACCGCCGAATTCAATATCAACCACCTTGCCATAGCGAACGGTATTTTCTGGCGTCTTCACGGCTTCGTTTTCGGGCACGGTGACGAGTCTCAACTGTTCCGGGCGCAGCATGATCTGCGCAGAGCCAAGACGCTTGTTGGTCTTGGCCGCAAGGCGCCCAAAGGCGCAATCAACCCACCCATCGCCAAGTTCGGCCGGCAAAAGAATGGCATCGCCGAGAAAGGATGCTGTCGTAGGGTCTGTCGGGTTGAGATACAATGTGCGCGGCGGGCCTGCCTGAACCAGTTTTCCCTGTCGCATCACAGCAACATGATCGGCAAAGGACAGGGCTTCTGCCTGATCATGCGTCACCAAAATGGTCGTAATACCAGCTCTCTTCAGAACCTCAGCAACCACTTTGCGCATGCTCTCACGCAAGCCCGTATCGAGAGCCGAGAATGGTTCATCGAGCAGCATCAATTGGGGTTGCCGTGCCAGTGCGCGGGCGAGGGACACCCGCTGCTGCTGTCCTCCCGACAGTTGATGCGGCCGACGGTGAAGCATAACGCGGTCAAGTTCCACCATGTCCATAAGTTCCAGAATGCGCGCATCACGATCCGGGCTGCGTTTGTCCAACCCGAACCCGATATTGGCGGCAACGGTCAGATGTGGGAACAACGAACCGTCCTGTGTGACAAAGCCTACGCTGCGACGATGCGCAGGAACAATCGAGAGGCCTTGCGCCAGAATCTCGCTGTTAAGCGTTATCCGGCCATTATCGGGCGCTTCAAAGCCGCCAATAAGACGGAGCAATGTTGTCTTGCCTGACCCTGACGGACCCACAATGGCGGTGCGGCTGCCCGCTTCAATGGAGAGCGTCACATCATCAACAGCTGTGGTCACGCCATAGCGTTTTGTTACGCCCTGAATGTCGAGAAAACTCATCGTCCAACAATCCGTTTTGATTGGGCGTGCAGTAAAAGTGTCAACGGGAGTGACAGCACGACCATCATCAGTGCATAGGGTGCCGCCGCCGCATAATCAATCTCACTGGTCAGCGCCCAGAATTCCGTGGCCAGCGTGCGTGTGCCATTGGGCGCGAGCATCAGCGTTGCCGTCAGCTCATTGGTAATGCCAAGGGCAACAAGTGCAATGCTCGCGGCAGCGCCCGGTGTTGCCAGTCGCATGGTAATCTGCATGACGGCCTGTGCGGGCGTTCGTCCAAGGGCCATGGCGGCCCTTTCGAGTTCGACCGGAGCCTGCGCGATGCTGGCGCGCAGGCCCACCAATGCCCGTGGCAGGAAAAGCAGGGCATAGGCCAGAAGCAGCGTCGCTGCGGTCTGATAGAGCGGCAGGACAACGCGTACCGTGATCGTTACAAGCGCCAGTGCAACAACAACCCCGGGCAGGGAGCCAACATAGTAGTGGCAGGCCTCAAGCACACGTTGAACGCGGCCCGGCGCTCTGACGGAAAGCCATGCCATGGGGATGACCGCAACCGTGGCCAGAAGTGCCCCGGCAACAGCCAGAAAAAGTGTAGTGGAAAATGCCGTGCTGATGGCATCAAGATTCCAGACAGCCGTTCCTCCGGCAATAAGCCAGCGGGTCAGTGTCACAAAGGGAACACCGAGCGCCAGTGCCGTGGTAATCAAGGGAATCAGCAGACAGGGAAGGGTAAACCAGCCGAGCCGATGTTTGGTGATCGGACGCGCTGAACCCGAGCCCACACGTGCATAACGTTCATTGCCGCGGATCAGGACTTCAAGCCCCAGCAAGCCCGCGCAGCACAACACAAGTACGCCCGCCAGCATATTGGCAGCAGGGCCGTTGAACGTGGACTGGAACTGGTCGACGATTGCCGTCGCAAAAGTATCGAACCGGATCATAACAAAAAGGCCGTATTCCGCCAGAAGATGCAGGCCGATCAGCAGCGAACCGCCGCAAATGGCAAAGCGCAGCTGTGGCAGCAATATGCGAAAAAAAACGCGCCACGGACCAAGCCCAAGCGATGCGCCGACATCTTCCATGGCCGGATCGACACGCCGCATCTGGGCAGCAACCGGGAGATAAAGAAACGGGAAATAGGCAAGCACGGAAACGAGAACCCCGCCGGACAGGCCATGCAGGCTTGGCGCAATGCTGATCCAGGCATAGCTGTGGACAAATGCCGGCACGGCAAGCGGCGCAACGGCTAGCCACGCCCAAAGCCGCGCGCCGGGCAGATCAGTGCGCTCCGTGAGCCATGCGAGGCTGACTGCGAGAATGATCGACAGCGGGATCGTCCAGACTTCCAGCAAGACCGTATTGATCAGAAGTTCCCCGACACGGCCGCGAAACACCAATGCAATGACCGTATCCCAGCCGGTCTGAACAGTAACCCAGATAACAAATCCGAGTGGAAGCAGGCTAAAAGCCGCGACAATGCCCGCAAGGCCAAAAACAGACAGGAACGGCAAGCGGCGCCTGACTTTCAGTGGCACCGGCGGCAGCGGCGAAGCGGCTGTGCTGCTTATTGATCCTGATGATACCAATTCACATTTGCTTTCATGGGCATGGGCGCTTCGCAGCGGCCTGTTTGGCCTTCTTATCTGAAGGAAAATAGAAGAACACCCCCCGCAGGACCAAATGTCGCTGCAGGGGGTGCCCGTAGGTTTTTTCAGTACCTGATTGTCGGCGTCGGGATTACAGCAGGCCCGCAGCAGTCATCAGATCAGTGACCTTCTTGCTGTTGAGCTTGGAAGGTTCAACCTTCGGGGCCTGCAGATCAGCCAAGGGAACGAGTGCAGCATTGGATGCAGCATCCTTGCCAACAGCATACTCGAAGGAATCGCCGTCCTTCAGGATTGCCTGACCAGCCTTGCCCGTAACCCACTTCAGAAATGCCTGCGCGTCTTCCTTATGCTTGCTTGAAGCGAGGACACCGCCACCGGAAATGCTGACAAATGCACCCGGATCTTCATGCTTGAAGTAGTGCAGGGAAACATTCTTGGTATTTTCGCCTGTCTTGGCCTTATCACCAAAATAGTAATAATGATAAATGACCGCGCCTTCGATTTCGCCTGCGTTAACGGCTTTCATGGCGACGCTGTTGCCCTTATAGGCCTTCGAATTTTCTTTTAGCGCCTTCAACCATTTGGCTGTGGTTTCTTCACCTTTCAGTTCCAGAAGCGCACTGACGATGGCCTGAAAGTCAGCGCCGGCTGGTGCTGCACCCCAGCGGCCTTTCCAGCTGGTATCAGCAAGGTCGAGCAGTGACTTTGGCAGTTTGTCTTCAGTCAGCTTGGTCTTGTCATAGGCAAACACTGTTGAACGGGCAGCAACGCCGGTCCAGCGGCCATGTTCGGGGCGGAAATTCGCTGGAACCTGTTCAAGCACGGCCTTATCAAGCGGCGCGAACAGCTTGGCATTGTCAACGAGAACCATGCCGGGGGAGTTTTCCGTCAGGAATGCATCGGCCGGTGAGGCGGCGCCTTCCTGAACGATCTGGTTGGCCAGTTCCATGTCTTTACCGTTACGGATCGTGACTTTGATGCCTGTTTCTTTGGTGAAGCCATCAGCCCATTCCTTGGTCAGGCTTTCGTGCTGGGCGTTATACACAACGATGCCATCGGCATTCTGCGCCATAGCGGGTGTGGCAATGATGGCGACCGCGAACGCGGCGACGCTTGCAATAGTCGGAAAGTTGATCTTCATAAAAACTCCTTTGATTTGTATAGCTTGCAGAGCAAATTTGAGGTTGCTCCAGCAACTGCCCCAGAACCATTCAGCCATACAAAACATGAAATATTTAGTCAACAATAATGGGCGCATTTTTGATCCCAGAATCGCGATCACGAAGATGTTATATGTCCTGTGAAAGAGTGTGATTTGCCATACCAGTCAAAGAGGAATCTACTAAATTTCTGCCCGTGAATTTTGTCTGCCAGTCTTTGACGACAAAAGCGGCACAGCAAAAAACTTAGCCATATCAGGGAGTGTGTCATGCCTTTTTCAAGCAGAGACCAACGCATCCACTCCACCACGGATTGGGACATCATGCAGCACGCCCATGACCGGGCATCAAAGATGCTTGATCGCTGCCCGAAAACCCATGTGCGTTGCAACCAACTCGCCAAGATCGTGATCGCCATCTATGAAAGCGGTGTCCACGATATTGATGAACTGGCGGTGATGGCGGCGAACCGCGAACTCAATGTTCTGGCGGAGAAGGGGCTTTTTCAGCAACCCTTTCGTTTTACACCAACCGATAAACACCCGAAAGTACTCCATTCGTAAGGCACTCGTCTAAAGCACGCGACTGGCGGCAACCCAGAGAGTGTTTTTGCGCGCGTGCCAATCTGGTATCACCGTTTGCGCCATATCCCGATTGGATTCGCTTGCGGAGAGACATTCATGACTATGCAATTCCACTGGCTGAACGAGCCAGCATCCTTTCGGGGTGATGCCCACGAGCTTACGCTTTCAACGGGTGAAAATACCGATTTCTGGCAGCGGACATTCTACGGTTTCGAGCGCGACAATGGCCACGCCTACCTCACTCCCGTCAGCGGCGATTTCAGCGCGAGCGTCACTGTACGCGGTGATTACAGGGAGCTTTATGATCAGGCGGGACTGATGCTTCGCATTGATCATCAGAACTGGATCAAGACTGGCATCGAATATACAGATGGTCTGATGCATTTCAGTGTCGTCGTGACCAACCGGATTTCTGACTGGTCGGTTATTCCACTGCATGGCGCTCGTACCGACGATGATGTGCATATAAGGCTTACCCGCCATGACGACGCCGTACGTGTTCAGTTTGCGATCAATGATGCGCCATGGCAGCTTGCGCGCCTTGCCCCATTTTCCAATGCAGATGCATCGGTCGGTATCATGGCATGTTCACCGCAGCGGGCAGGCTTTGAAGCGACCTTTCGGGATTTGCAGGTCGGCCCGGCAATCGCGCGGGATCTCCATGCGGAGTAGGGCAGGTTTCTAGCTGGCGAACAGTTCCGGCCGCTTGGTCTGCAACTGCAGAAGCATTTTCCCCATTTTGGAAATATGATCTTCCATTGTAGCCACCGCGCGTTCAACGCTCTTATCAGCAATGGCAGCGACAATCGCCTCATGTTCTTTGAGCGTCTCAACCATGCGCGTTTCGTAATGGAGGAGGAGGCGACGCACCCGATCAATCTGGCTGCGCTCCTTCGAGGCGATCTCGCGCAAGCCAACCAGACCTGCAGCATCGCAGATCATATCGTGAAGCTCCTCATCAAGCGCATAGAAGCCTTCAAAATCTCTGGAATCGGCTGCCTTACGCTGTTGCGCCAGATTGTTCTGAAGACGTATGATCGTCTCTGATGAGCTTCGCTCCGCTGCGCGCCGGATAGCAGCGGTTTCCAGCGCGATACGGACAAACTGGGCGGTCTCGATCTTGTCGAGCCGCAATCTTGCGACGAACGTCCCGGTTTGCGGGTAGATTTCAACCAGACCTTCATCGGCGAGACGATTGATGGCATCGCTGACAGGGGTGCGTGATACACCAAGCTGCAGGGCTACAAGCTCTTTCCGGATAGCTTCGCCCGGAGCGAGCTGCGATGAAATGATGGCCTGGCGCAGAATGGAATAGACCTGATCCTTGCGTGTGACCGCGACAACTTTTTGTTCCCGGTAGTTCTTGCCGCCTGATCCCAACTGCACGTTCCAAGCTCCCCGAAATGCCCAATTCAAAAGATTCGATCCAACCAATTTCATTGGAATGAAGCATTTGACTCCCGCCCAATAACATCTAACATGTTACATATTAGCTTGAAAGAATGTTTTGGGAGGAACATTTTGGATAGTCATCTGCCGATCGTATCAATGCGCGGCATCAGCAAATCATTTGCCCATATTGTTGCTCTGCGCAGCGTCGATCTCGATATTTATCCAGGCGAGATTCATGCTGTCATGGGAGAGAACGGTGCGGGTAAGTCGACGCTGGTGAAAATCCTCAGTGGCGTGCATCGTCGCAGCGGCGGTGACATGCTTGTGCGCGGGCAGGAGGTCGATTTCGCTTCGCCCAAGGAAGCCGAGCGTAACGGCATCGCCATCATCCATCAGGAACTTAACCTCATCCCAAGTCTCAGCGTATCCGAGAATATTTTTCTTGGCCGCGAGCCTCTTATCGGAGGCTTGTTTATTGATCGGAGCAGCATCGAGAAGAAGAGTGCCGAACTGCTTGGCAGATTTGGCATCGATATCGATCCACGCGCCGATGTGGAGAATTTGCGGGTGGGCGAGCAGCAGCTTGTGGAAATTGCGCGCGCTCTGTCCTTGAATGCTGATGTACTCATACTGGACGAGCCAACCTCTGCATTGTCGGAAACCGAAGCGCAGAGGCTGGCGAATTTCGTGCGGGAACTGGCCCGAAATGGTGTCGCCATTGTCTACATCTCGCATCGCATGAACGAAATTTTTGCATTGGCCAACAAGATCACCGTTCTGCGCGACGGGAATTTTATCGCCACGCGCAAAGCGCAGGATTTGAGCGAACGCGATCTCATCCGCATGATGGTTGGCCGGGATCTGGCCGCTCCCGAACCGAAAGCAGACGTATCAGACAGACCGGTCGTGCTTTCCGCACGCAATCTCGGCCTTCGCCGCCCCAATTCACGCGGCAGCATGCATAATGTCGTCGATGATGTGAGTTTTGATCTGCATGCGGGCGAAATCCTTGGTATTGGCGGGTTGCTCGGCTCGGGCCGCACGGAAGTGCTTGAACTCATTTTCGGAGCCGCGACAGGCGATCGTTTTGGCACAGTCATTCGTGGTGGTGCGCGTCTTAACGCCCGTTCGCTGACGCCTCGACGTTCAGTGACCAAGGGTATTGCTTTCCTGACTGAAGACCGGAAGGGAACCGGCCTGTTGATGGATGCTGATATCCGGTCAAACGCCGTGTTGCCTTCACTGCCATGGCTCGCAGCGCTTGGCTGGATCAACCGGCGGCGTGAAAACCCTGTTACAAATCGGGTGATAAAATCGATGCATGTGCGTTGTGATGGCCCGGATCAAAAGATTGATCAATTAAGCGGTGGCAACCAGCAGAAAGTCGTGCTGGGCAAATGGCTGGAAACCCGGCCAAGCGTCGTGCTGCTGGATGAACCAACCCGCGGCATCGATGTGGGCGCGAAAGACGAAATCTACGACCTTTTGAAGAAACTCGCGCTGTCAGGCGTGGCCATCATCATGGTGAGTTCGGAATTGCCGGAGCTTCTCGCACTTTCCAGCCGTATCCTGGTGATGTGCGAAGGCAAGGCCACCGGCATCATTGAAAATGCCGAGTTTTCCGAAGAACGGGTGATGGAGCTGGCGACGCCCTTGGGAACAGCCCTTTCGAGGGACGCGGCATGACACCAACAAGCGAGCAGACCATGCAGTCATCCCAACGCAATCTGGGCCGGATCAAAAGCGTGCTCAACGCAACCAAGCTTTATTGGGGATTGGTACTGCTGTTTCTGGTTGGCATCTTCTCATCTCCCGTCTCGTCCAAAGGGCACAATATTTTCCTGTCCTATGGCAACCTGTCCGATGTTTTCAGGCAAATTTCCGTCACGGGAATTACGGCTGTCGGTATGACACTGGTGATCCTGATATCAGGGATCGACCTGTCTGTCGGATCGGTCCTTGCGCTCGGTTCCGTCGTTTGCGCCATGCTTTTGACCAATGAAGGCTGGTCGGCAGCCTATTCGATTGGCGTGCCCGCTATTTTCATTCTTTCATTTCTCGTGGTTCTGGGGGCGGGATTATTCATCGCAAAGGCTCGCGACCGGTCGGTCGGTGAGCAATCGGATAATCAGACGCAATTAAATCGCATCATTGCCCTCGTCGCCATTATCGGCGCAGCGGCAATCGCCTGGTGGGTCGCATCAGGCGCAGATGCAAAGGCCGGAGTGCTGCTGGTGCTGGTTGTGGTTCCGGCGGTTGGTTTCATGCTGGGAATGGTCAATGGCCTCGTCATTGTCGGCGGTCGTCTACAGCCGTTCATTGTGACGCTCGCCATGATGGTTGCTGGACTTGGTATTGCGCGCCTGACTGCAGGGCAGAACACGGCAGTCTGGCCTGTCTACACAGGCAGCAATGCAACTGAAAACTTTGAGTTCCTTCGCTCGTTGATCTTCGGGCTGGTGCCCGTGCCCGGATTGATCTTCGCAGGCATTATCCTGCTATTCTGGGTAATCCTCAAATATACGAAGTTCGGACGCTATATCTATGCAATCGGCGGCAATGAAGAGGCCGCGCGCCTTGCCGGTGTGCCGGTCTGGCGCGTGAAAATCACCGTTTACGCCATCTCGGGCTATCTCGCTGCGCTCGCAGGCATTCTTTACGTTGCGCAATACCGGCAGGGAAAGCCCGATGCGGGCATGGGACTGGAGCTTGATGCAATTGCCGCCGTGGTTATCGGTGGAACCAGCCTCATGGGTGGCCGCGGTTCGATGATCGGCACACTTGTCGGCGTGCTCATCTTCGGTTTCCTCAGCAATATCCTGCAGCTGAACAATATCGACAGCAATACGCAGCTGGTGCTCAAGGGCATCATCATCATCGTTGCAGTGTTGTTGCAGGAGCGACGCTCCAGCGGATGGCTGTTTTTCCTCTCCCAGCTAATGACAGCCAATCCTTCAAAGAAATCCGCGCCCGACAAGCCAGAAAACAGGCAAGGGCAGGGTGAATGAACTGACAGCAAAGAACATCACGACAGAAAATAACAGGGAGGAAATCATGCATCTGACACGCAGACATTTTGCCAAATTGGCAATGGCAACCGCCTTCATAGCGCCACTGGCACTTCACATGCCAAGCGCGGAGGCCAAAGACAAATACGTCATCGGTTTCAGCCAGACCACGACCGTCGAACCTTGGCGCGTCCAGTTCAACAAGGATCTGGTGGCCGAAGCCAAGAACCATCCGAATGTCGAATTGCTTGTAGCGGATGGACAGGACAAGACGGAAAAACAGGTCGCCGACGTCGAGAATTTCATCCGGCAGGAGGTCGACGCTATCCTGATTTCACCAAAGGAATCGGCTGGCCTGACCGGCGTTGTGGAAAAGGCCATGGATGCCAATATTCCAGTGATCGTACTTGATCGCAATGTGGATACGGACAAGTTCACCCAGTGGATTGGCGGCGATAACGTCGTCATCGGTGAAGCCGCCGGACAACATGCGGTGGAATTGCTTGGTGGCAAGGGCAAAGCCAAAGGCACTGTGGTTGAAATCTGGGGCGGTCTCGGCACGCAGGCCAGCCATGATCGCAGCGACGGTTTCCACAAATATACCGACGCGGAGAAGGGCATTACCTATCTGTTGGACAAGCAATCTGGCGACTGGAAGCAGGATCAGGCCTATAACATCATGGCGACGGCCTTGCGCAACCATGAAGATATAAGCTTGGTCTATGGCCATAATGATCCCATGGCCTACGGTGCTTATCTCGCCGCCAAAGACGCAGGGCGCGAAAAGAACATTCTGTTCCTTGGCGTTGATGGCCTGCCGAATGAAGGTGTCCAGTGGGTCAATAAGGGCGAGCTTGCCGCCACATTCCTTTATCCGACACCGGGCGCTGAGGGATTGCGGCAGGCACTGAAAGTACTGGCTGGCGAAAAGGTCGAAAAGAAAATCGTCCTCGATACTGAAACCATTACCAAGGAAAATGCGCCCGAAATTCTCAAGAAGAACGGGCTCTAATTATTCACTGAGCCAATAACCGGCGTACCCATCTCAAAAACTGGGTACGCCTCTGCATGATTTTCGCCCCAAGGCTCAACGCGCATTTGATGCCGTTTTGAAAAAAATCAGGGAACGATGTCGGATAGTGCTCCGTTCAATCGTCCTAGGGCAGTTGAAACAAGTGAGGAGATCAAAATGTCATATGTTGATGGATTTGTACTCGCCGTACCGAAGGACAAGATCGACGCGTATAAGGCCATGGCCAATACAGCTGGCGGCGTCTGGAAAGAATATGGAGCACTCGCCTATGTGGAATGCATTGGCGATGATGTTCCCTATGGTGAACTCACATCCTTTCCGCGCGCGGTACAGGCCAAGGAAGACGAAGTCGTTGTATTTTCGTGGATTGTCTATAATTCACGGGCGGAGCGGGACGAGATTAACAAGAAGGTCATGGCCGATCCTCGGCTTGACAGCGATAAATGGGAAATGCCTTTTGATGGCAAGCGCATGATCTATGGTGGCTTTCAGTCCTTCATGGAACTCTGACAGCCGATTCTGTCGTCAATGGCCAAGCACATTCAGGCCGAGAATAGCAACGGCATAGGCCAGGCACGGAACAAACCACAGCAAGGCCCATCCGCCGATTCGGCGGTGGGTCAATGCTGCGCCAATGGGACCGCCAAGCGCGCTAATCGGCCAGCCGCACATCACGTAAAAAATCATGCGCGATTCAGGCGTCACGCCGCCATCCGATGCCATCACAGAAATCCCGGCAAAGAACAGGGCAAGCGGAAAGCACAAAAGGCAGAGGACCGCGCCGAATATCACCAGTGCTTTTAAGCGCATGGATAATCCGTGGAGATGATGGCTTTAATCAACCCGCCGCCAGGTCGAATCTTTGCAGAGCAGCCCGCCAAGCACGCAACCTGACAGTTGAATGCCCTTGTCCGAAAGCTTGGCTTTGCCGGAATAGGTCTTGCCATTTTCTGTGTTGTAGAGAGAACCGGTATAGGTTCCCGAATCCGTCGGCTTCAATGTGACTGCCTGTATTCCCACAACCGGCCGGTCGCGCTTGGACGCATCAGGGTTGTTGACGTCATTAACAGGGTTGCTCATCCAGATCACCGTGCCGCAAATACCCGCGCCGCAATCGCTCAGCCGCACCTTTGTGCGTCCCGTATCATTGACATAGGTGCCCGTTATATCGGGCGCCTGCGCCAT
Source organism: Phyllobacterium sp. TAF24 (assembly GCF_052113785.1). Taxonomy (NCBI): domain Bacteria; kingdom Pseudomonadati; phylum Pseudomonadota; class Alphaproteobacteria; order Hyphomicrobiales; family Phyllobacteriaceae; genus Phyllobacterium; species Phyllobacterium sp. TAF24. The sequence continues at coordinate 39,681 of NZ_JBFRDN010000011.1, forward strand.
GGCGGGCACAGCCATCGCCGAGACGACAAGCAAAGACAAGGTCAATTTTTGAATGTTAAACAACGAGTATCTCCTGAATGCAAAACGATATTTCCTACCCCTGCATTAATACTCCGGCTAAATTTTGACGCGAGCGTTACGCTCGCCTTTTCTTTCTCTGAAATTCATACAATTTGGATTGCGCACGGAAATATTAAGGTAAGCCAGCGGGCTATTTCATCGAATTTCCGCCGACTTTTAACGCATCAATTAGGTTCACTAGTGAATCTCCAAGTAAATTCTGCACAACTTTCAACGACAGGGCGTTGCATTTCCGCCACAATGTGTTGCATGAGTGCAACGTGGTTGGGATGGCATAAGCGATGCTCTTATCAAATTCGGTCAATCAGTTCGGGAATTCGCTCACGGCTGCCGCTGGCGGCAACACGCAGCGTTTTTATTCCCGTATTGGTGTTATCACGGTTGTGCTGGCGCTTTTGACCACCGGTATAACGTTTTTCATCTTGACCGGAATGACACCGGTTCGCCCTGACAGCAACATTTCCTTCTTCCTCACCAGTATCAATGCGGTGCTGATTCTCGCGCTGATTGTTCTGATCGGCCGGGAAATCTATCGTATCAGCCAGGCCAGAAACCGGGGGAAGGCTGCTGCACGACTGCATGTGCGTCTTGTTGTACTGTTTTCGCTTGTCGCCGCCGTTCCGGCCATGCTTGTTGCAATCGTCGCTTCCGTTACGCTTGACCTTGGACTTGATCGCTGGTTCGAGATGCGAACAACGACGATCGTCAATTCCTCAATCAGCCTTGCCAATTCCTACATTCAGGAAAGTGCCCGCAATTTGCAGGGAACAACACTGGAAATGGTCAGCGATGTGGATTCGCAGCGCTCGCTCTACAATCTTGATCGCACCAGCTTCACGCGGTTCCTTACCCAGCAGGCGAATGGGCGTGGCCTGATTGGTGCTTTCATCATCCGTTCCAGCGGAGACGTGGCCGTTCGTGCCGATATACGCACCAGCATAACAATACCGCCCGTGGCAAAATCCATCTTGAAGACAGCTGAAGATGGCAGGCCGGTTCTGATACCGCCGGAACAGACCAATCTGCTGAGTGCTGTTGTGAAGTTGCAGCAAATACCCGACATGTTTCTTTATACGGTCCGCCCCGTAGACGGAGACATTCTGAACTCCATGCGGGCGATTGAGAGCAACACGCCGGAAGCGCGCCAGCTCGCCGCCAACGGCGTTAACACACAGATTCTGTTTGCGTTGCTTTATTTCGGACTCACCCTGACATTGCTCTTATCGGCAATCTGGACAGGTATTGCGGTGGCCGACAGGCTTGTGCGTCCTATTCGCCTGCTGATCGGGGCGGCGGGTGATGTCGCGACGGGTAATCTCGATGTGGCCGTGCCCGTGCGCCGTTCTGACGGCGATGTTGGCTCGCTCTCCCAAACATTCAACACCATGGTGCGCCAGCTTGGCACGCAACGTCGTGATCTTGTAGCAGCGAAAGACCAGATCGATGAACGCCGCCGTTTCTCGGAAGCTGTGCTGTCAGGTGTCACCGCCGGTGTGATCAGCGTAGACGGTGATGGCATTATCGGCATCATGAACCGATCTGCAGAAACCATGTTCGAGCTTGATCCGGTCACCGCTGTTGGCAAGAATCTGACGGCACTTGTACCTGAGATCGGGCTGGTTTTCGAAGTGGCCCACGCCACAGGCCGCCCGGTTTATCGCGAACAGGTGTCTATGTCGCGCCGTGGCAGCGCCCGCACATTCAATGTTCAGATCACGGTTGAAGACGCCGAATCCGCAGAACATTCCTATGTCGTGACGGTGGATGACATCACCGATCTCGTTGAGGCACAGCGGTCCTCGGCCTGGGCCGATGTAGCGCGGCGCATTGCCCATGAAATCAAGAACCCGCTGACGCCAATTCAGCTGTCCGCCGAACGTATCCGCAGACGTTATGGCAAGGTGATCACCGAAGACCGCGAAGTGTTTGACCAGTGCACAGAAACAATCATCCGGCAGGTGGGTGATATCGGCCGTATGGTGGATGAGTTTTCATCCTTTGCCCGCATGCCCAAGCCGGAAATCAAGGCGATGGACCTGCGCGAAGCACTGCGCGAGGCTTCATTTCTTGTGGAAGTCAGCCGCAGTGATATCCGCTTTGAGCGGGATTTTGGCAACGTTCCGCTTGTGGGTCAGTTTGATGGCCGATTGATCGGCCAAGCCTTCGGAAACGTGATAAAGAATGCAGCGGAAGCTATTGAATCCGTTGTTAAAGAAGGGCTAGGGGAGGGGCACATCCGCGTCCGCTCCAAGCAAGAAGGGGATGAGTTGATCGTCGAAGTTACCGACAATGGCAAAGGCTTGCCACGGGAACATCGGCAGCGCCTGCTCGAACCCTATATGACAACGCGCGAGAAGGGCACAGGCCTTGGCCTCGCAATTGTCAAAAAGATCGTCGAAGAACATGACGGTCAAATTGAATTGCACGACGCCCCTGAAGATTTTTACGGCGGACGTGGTGCAATGATCCGCATGATATTTCCAACTACCCCTACCGATACACAGACAGCCGAAAATACCACTCAATCGGCGAAACAGGTGAATTCAAATGGCATCTGACATTCTTGTCGTCGACGATGAAGTCGACATCCGCGAGCTTGTTGCAGGAATATTGAGCGATGAAGGCCACGAAACCCGTGTGGCTTCCGACGCTGACAGCGCCTTGGCTGCGATCGATGATCGCATTCCCCGGCTGATCTTTCTGGATATCTGGATGCAGGGCAGCCGTCTCGATGGCCTTGCCCTGCTGGACGAAATCAAAATCCGTCATCCGGAGATTCCGGTGGTGATGATCTCCGGTCACGGTAATATTGAAACCGCCGTTTCAGCCATTCGCCGCGGCGCCTATGATTTTATCGAGAAGCCATTCAAGGCAGATCGCCTGATCCTCATTGCCGAACGGGCACTGGAGACATCGAAGCTACGGCGCGAGGTTTCGGATCTGCGCAAGCGTTCCACAGAGAGTTTTGAACTGCTCGGCACATCACTGTCGATGAACCATTTGCGCCAGACGATTGAGCGCGTTGCACCGACCAACAGCCGTATCATGATCACCGGCCCATCGGGGGCAGGCAAGGAACTCACTGCCCGCGCCATCCACGCACTTTCTGCCCGTTCAAAGGGGCCATTCGTCAATTTGAATGCCGCAACCATTACCCCGGAACGGATGGAAGTGGAGCTGTTCGGCACCGAATCCGACGGCGGCGAACGCAAGGTCGGTGCGCTGGAAGAAGCCCATGGCGGTATTCTGTACCTCAATGAAATTGCCGATATGCCGCGCGAAACGCAGAACAAGATTCTGCGCGTTCTCGTTGATCAGCAGTTTGAACGGGTAGGCGGCACCAAGCGCATCAAGGTGGATGTGCGCATCATCTCTTCCACCGCGCAGAATCTCGAAGCCATGATTGCCGAGGGCCGTTTCCGCGAAGACCTCTTCCACCGGTTGGCCGTTGTGCCGGTTATCGTTCCGCCTTTGGCCGACCGCCGCGATGATATTCCTGCGCTTGTGGAGTTCTTCATGACGCAGATTGCCGAACAGGCCGGTATTAAGCCACGCAAGATCGGTCCGGATGCCATGGCTGTGTTGCAGTCGCATTCCTGGCCCGGCAATATCCGCCAGTTGCGCAACAATATCGAACGGCTGATCATCCTTGCACGCGGCGATGATCCGGAAGCGGTCATTACAGCCGATCTGCTGCCCGCGGAAATCGGTGACACCTTGCCAAAGGCTCCAACCGAATCCGATCAGCACATCATGGCTTTGCCCCTGCGCGAGGCACGCGAGCGATTTGAGAAGGAATATCTCATTGCGCAGATCAACCGGTTTGGCGGCAATATTTCCCGTACGGCGGAATTTGTCGGCATGGAGCGCTCGGCATTGCATCGCAAGCTGAAATCACTCGGCGTCTGACCGGTTCAATCCGCTCTAAGACGTCATTCAACATGGCAGTATTCGGTTGCGACTCTCCCGGTTTTGCGGGAAAGTCGGCGGCCTTTGCTCTCCAGCATCGGCTTTTATCATGGGAGTGAGGAATGTTTCGTCCTGTCAATCCGTCCGGTCCTTCCATACCGGGCCTGTCTCAGGCCATGCTGATCGAAGGCGGCAAGCTTCTTATGCTCTCAGGGCACGTTCCTTTCGACGCAGAGGGGAAAATTCCGACGAAGGATGTGGCCGCACAGCTTGATCTGGTCTTTGCCAATATGGAGGCAACGCTTAAAGCAGCTGGCACAGATTTCAGCAGTATTGTCCGGCTGACCTATTACATCAGGGATTTTGATCAGGCCATGTTGCCGGAGATACGCGCTGTTCGTGATCGCTGGGTGAACACGCGATGTCCTCCGACCAGTAGCCTCATCGGCGTAGCTGCACTGTTTCATCCTGACGTTATGATCGAAGTGGACGCTATGGCCGTCATTGCCGAAGGTAAGATTGGCTGATGCGTGTCATCATCTGCGGCGCAGGGCAGGTAGGATATGGTATCGCCGAACGTCTGGCGGCCGAAGACAATGATATTTCGGTTATCGATACCTCGGCTGAGCTTATTCAGGTGATACGCGATACGCTAGATGTGCGCGGGTTCGTCGGTCACGGCGCCCATCCGGATGTTCTGGCGGCGGCTGGTGCCGAGCAGGCTGATATGATCATCGCTGCGACACTCTATGACGAGGTCAATATCGTCGCCTGTGAAGTCGCACACGCCCTGTTCAACGTACCGACCAAAATTGCCCGTATTCGCGCGCAAGCCTATCTGCAGCCGCATTATCAGGATCTGTTTTCCCGCGATCATATGCCCATCGACGTCATCATTTCCCCTGAACTTGAGGTGGGTGAAATGGTGCTGCGCCGTATCGCCTTGCCTGGTGTGAGCGATGTCGTGCGCTTTGCCGATGAGAATATTGTGGTGATGGCGATCGAGTGTCTGGAAGACTGTCCCGTCATCAATACGCCACTCATTCAGCTGAGCGATCTTTTCCCCGATCTGCCTTCAACGGTCATGGCGATCATCCGCAGCGATAAATTATTCATTCCGCGCTCGGTCGATCAGCTTTTTGCGGGTGATATAGCCTATGTGGCGACGACTAAGGCGCAGGTGCGGCGCACGCTGGCCTTGTTCGGACACGAGGAGCCTGAGGCCACACGCATCGTTATAGCGGGCGGTGGCAATGTCGGTCTCTATGTTGCCCAGACCATTGAGGCAAAACAGCCCAAGACCAAAGTCAAACTGATCGAACCCAATCTGACACGCGCGAATGCCATCGCCGATGGTCTGCGCCGTTCCATGGTGTTGCACGGCAGCGCGCTAGACCAGAAACTTCTGCTTGAAGCGGAAATTCAGGATGCGGACCTTCTGGTGGCGCTGACCAATGATGATCAGGTCAATATGCTGGCGGGCGTCATGGCCAAGCGCCTTGGCTGCAAGTCCAGTCTCGTCCTCATCAACAACCCGGATTATCTGGACCTAAGCAAATCTCTGGGTATCGATGCCCATATCAGCCCGCGCAGCGTCACGATTTCGCGCGTGCTCCAACATGTGCGCCGGGGCCGTATCCGGGCCGTACATAGTGTCCAGAAGGGCCGGGCGGAGATTATAGAGGCGGAAGCACTCGAAACCTCGCCGCTCGTTGGCGCGCCGCTGCGCGATCTCGATCTACCCGATGGTCTTCGTATCGGCGCGATCTATCGCAATGGTGAGGTGATCCGGCCCGATGGTTCTGTTCGCATCAAGCCGCAGGACCGGGTGGTTATCTTCGCAACTGCAGAAGCCGTCAAACAGGTCGAGCAGATGTTCCGCGTCAGCCTCGAATTCTTCTGATCAGCAGAAAGAAGCGCACAAATGAAACTGCAACTCCTTCGCAATGCCACACTAAAACTTGACTATGCTGGTTCCACGATCCTGATCGATCCGTTTTTCGCACCAAAACACAGCCGTCCATCGTTCACGGGCCGTTCGCCCAACCCGATGACTGATCTTCCGGTATCTACGGACGAAATCCTAAAAGGTGTCGAACTTGTTCTCGTCTCCCATCTGCATGCCGATCATTTTGATCCAGTAGCGCAGGAACTCGTTCCCAAGCATTTGCCCTTGATTTGCCAGCCGGGTGACGAAGAGACGATCCGATCTTTCGGCTTTACGGATGTGACGCCGCTGACCGCAGATATCAAGTGGAAGAACATTCGTCTGACGCGCCGGGACGGCAATCACGGCACTGGCGCGGTTCTCCAGCTCATGGGCAATGTAATTGGCTTCACAATCGAAGCGGAGAACGAGCCCTCCATCTACTGGGCAGGTGACACAATCCTCTATCCGCCGGTGCGTGAAGCCATCGAGACGACACAGCCTGATATTGTCGTTACCCATTCGTGCGGTGCCAAGTGGGATGGCGTTCTGATTGTCATGGATGCCGAGCAAACCATCGAGGTCTGCCGGATTGTCCCGCAGAAGACAAAAATCATCGCAACGCACATGGAAGCTCTTGACCACGCGACGGTCACCCGCGACGATCTCAAGGCTTATGCGCAAGCGCAGAATATCGATTCCCATAAGCTGATCATTCCTTTCGATGGAGAAACCCTCCATCTCACAGCCCCCAACTCATGAGACCAATCATGTCAAAGACTTACGCTTTTGTCGGCAACTTGAATCGCAATGCTTTGCCCGATGAGGGAAAGGGTATCAGCGTCTTCAGGTTTGACGACAAAACCGGTGATCTCACACTCGTCAGCGAGTATCTCGCCATCGACAATCCCGGCTATCTGGCCATCGATGAGAAGCGCAAACGTCTCTATGCAGCCGTTGAAATTCCCAGCTGGAACGAGGGGATGGCAGTCGCTTTTGATATCGACCCAGCAACGGGCGCGCTGTCCTATATCAATATGCAGCCCACACTCGGCAATACGACCTGCCATCTCGGCTTTGATCAATCGGGCGAAACCATTTTTGCCTCAAACTATACCGTCGCCGATCTTGGCGAGCGTCCGGGCAATGCGGTGGCTGCTTTCGCAATCCGCGCCGATGGCGGGTTGGAACCAGCTTTTGCTGCCGCTATTCATGAGGGCAAGAACGCGATCCTGCCGACGGACAAGCGCCAGCATGGTCACTGCGCCGTGGTCAGCCCTGATAACCGCACGGTATTTGTCTGCGATCTCGGCCTTGACCGGATCATGGCTTACAAGCTCCCGGCCAAGGGCGGAAAGCTTGAACTGGCAGCAACGCCATTCACGCAGCTACCCGATGGAGCAGGGCCGCGCCATCTGACATTTCATAAGAATGGCAAAATAGCTTACGTTATCAATGAATTGAACAGTACTGTTTCAGTTCTTCATTATAATCCTGAAACCGCTGAATTGACGCTTGGCCAAACGCTTCCCTCTATCCCGGCAGACTTCAAGGATACCAATACCTGCGCTGAGATCGCCGTGAGCGCCGATGGCCGCTTCCTCTATGGATCGAACCGTGGTCACAACAGCATTGTCAGCTATGCCATTGCCGCCGATGGCAATATCTCGCTGATTGGCTGGACGCCGTCACAAGGCCTTGGGCCGCGCAATTTCGTGATTGATCCTTCGGGCAAGTTTATGCTCGTTGCCAATCAAAAGGGCGGCGGTATCGCTGTATTCAGCCGCGATATCGAAACTGGCGCACTGGAAGACACCGGCAAGCGCGTCGACCTGCCAACGCCCATGCGCATCGTCTTTGGCCAGTTCGAATAGGAGTTCTACCGATGTCCCGCATTGCCTATGTCAACGGTCAGTATATCCCGCATGCCAGCGCCGGGGTTCATATTGAAGACCGTGGCTATCAATTTGCCGATGGCGTTTACGAAGTCTGTGAAATTGCCCGTGGCAATATCATGGACATGACGCGCCATCTTGATCGGCTTGGCCGGTCGCTCTCGGAACTCCGGATTGCCTGGCCGATGAACCGCAAGGCGCTGCAGGGTGTGATTGCCGAAGTTGTAAGGCGCAATCGTGTCCGCAACGGTCTGGTTTATCTGCAGGTGACCCGCGGTGTCGCCAGGCGCGACCACGTATTTCCTTCGGCTGATACGCCGCCGTCTATCGTCATTACTGCCAAACGCACTGATCCCAATGCCTCCGCTGCCCGCGCCGCGAAAGGCATCAATGTCATCACTGTGCCGGAGAACCGCTGGGAGCGGGTGGACATTAAATCTGTCGGCCTTTTACCAAATGTTATGGCGCGCCAGCAGGCCAAGGAGCAGGGCGCTCAGGAAGCATGGTTTGTTGATCCTGACGGCACCGTAAAAGAGGGCGCAGCAACAAATGCATGGATTGTCACCAAGGATGGTGTTTTGGTGACCAGACAGGCAGAAACCGGCATTTTACGCGGTATTACCCGCACAACCATCTTCGATGTGGCCAAAAAACTCGGCCTAAAGATCGAAGAACGCGGCTTTTCCGTCGAGGAAGCCAAGCGAGCGCGCGAGGTTTTCATGACGGCAGCCACAACTGTTGTCATGCCAATCGTTGCGATTGACGGCGAATCGGTGGCAAATGGACACCCGGGAACGATCGCACTTTCGTTACGAGAAGCGTTTTTTGACATTGCGGAAAAAACGCCATCCTGTTAACCGGAGTATGAGGGGACTAACAAAGCTATTTTTCACCTCCTGCAGGAGTAGGTTTTTCTGCTCCCGTTGCCGAATTTTGTATGAGACACGTTTGCTGATCGCATAAAAGGACAAAAACAATGGCTGAACGATCGCAGAATCTTCAGGACCTTTTTCTGAACTCCGTCAGAAAACAGAAGATTTCTCTGACAATTTTCCTCATCAATGGCGTCAAACTGACCGGTATTGTCACTTCCTTCGACAATTTCTGTGTGCTGTTGCGCCGCGACGGCCATTCACAGCTCGTCTACAAACATGCCATCTCGACCATCATGCCGAGCCAGCCTGTCCAGATGTTCGAAGCTGAGGCCGAAGACAGCGACTGAGATAACATTTGACCAAAGAAACACGGCGTAACGCGCAAAATCCTGGCGAAACCACCAATAATGGTGAGACCGCCAGAGAAGCCACGCGTGCAATCGTCATTGTGCCGGTTCTACCGCAACGCTTTTCCGTTGGCGGCAAGGACGATGACCATGGCCGCATGAAGCACCAGCCCGAATTCCAGCGCAGCGACGATGCGCGGCTGGAAGAGGCTGAAGGTTTGGCGCGTGCCATTGATCTGGATATTGTCCATTCTGATATCGTGAACGTTTCGGCGCCGCGTCCGGCCACTTTGCTGGGCACGGGCAAAGTTGAAACCATCCACGAGATCATCGAAGCCTCCCACGCGGAATTGGTGATCGTCGATCATTCGCTGACGCCGGTACAGCAGCGTAATCTCGAAAAAGCGTGGAATGCCAAGGTTCTCGATAGAACCGGGCTTATCCTCGAGATTTTCGGACGGCGCGCACAGACGAAAGAAGGCGCCTTGCAGGTGGAACTCGCCCATCTGACCTATCAGAAGGGCCGTCTGGTTCGCAGCTGGACCCACCTTGAACGTCAGCGCGGTGGCGGTGGCTTCCTCGGTGGTCCGGGTGAAACGCAGATCGAGGCCGACAGACGCGCCTTGCAGGAAAAGATCCTGCGCATCAAGCGCGAGCTGGAAACAGTCGTGCAGACACGCACATTGCATCGGAGCAAGCGCAAAAAAGTGCCGCATCCGGTCGTGGCGCTTGTCGGCTATACCAACGCGGGCAAATCAACGCTGTTCAACCGGCTGACCGGAGCAGGGGTTGTGGCCGAAGATATGCTCTTCGCCACGCTTGACCCAACACTGCGCCGTATTCGGCTGGAACATGGCGAGACCATCATCCTGTCCGATACGGTGGGTTTCATCTCTAGCCTGCCAACGCACCTTGTCGCTGCCTTCCGGGCAACATTGGAAGAGGTGGTGGAAGCCGATCTCATCCTGCATATCAGGGATATTTCCGATCCTGACACCGCCGCACAGTCAGAAGATGTACACGCGATTATGGCCAGTCTCGGCATTGAGCGCGGCGATACAAAACGTATTCTTGAAGTGTGGAACAAGATCGACAAGCTTGATGAAGCAGGCCGCGAGTCCGCACAGCGCCTCAGTGCCGCGGTAAAGGGCATTGAACACCCTATCCCCGTATCGGCAATCACAGGTGAGGGCGTCGATGCTCTGCTCAAGGAAATCGAGAACCGTATTGCCGGCAAGCTTGAGCATGTCAAGATAACCTTGCGCCCCGACCAGATGCGCCTGATGGACTGGATTTACCAGCATTCCAGCAATGTGAAGCGCAAGGATCTGGACGACGGCTCGGTGTCGCTCACCATGGATATGACCATCGCGTCGCACGCCAATCTCGACGAGAAATTATTGCGCCGGAACAACGGGTAAGCCGCGTTACTTCGCGGTTTTTGCTTCCTGCCAGAGTGCTTCCATTTCATCAAGCGTTGCCGCGTCAAGCGTCTGTTTCTGCTCGTTCAACTTGCGCTCGATATAATGAAAACGGGAGCGGAACTTTTCGTTGGTTCCGCGCAGGGCGCTTTCCGGTTCGAGATTCAGATGGCGGCCGAGATTGACGATGGCAAACAAGAGGTCGCCATATTCTTCTTCCGTATTCTTCAGGTCGCCATTAGCGATAGCCTGCTTCAACTCGCCGATTTCTTCCTCGATCTTGTCGAGAATAGGCGCGGCCTCCGACCAGTCAAAGCCTACCTTGGCGGCCTTCTGTTGTAGTTTGAGCGCGCGCATCAGGGCAGGGAAGCCATGCGGAATATCGTCAAGGAAGCCGTTTGGCTCCACGGCACCAAGGTTGAGTGCAGCGCGGCGCTCACGCCGTTCCGCCTTTTCCTCGGCCTTGATCTTGTCCCACATGCCTTTGGCCATACCGGCGCCACGCGCAGCTTCTTCGCCAAAAACGTGCGGATGGCGGCGGATCATCTTGTGAGTGATCGCCTGAACCACATCGCCGAAATCAAACGCCTTCAGTTCTTCGGCCATGCGCGCGTGAAACACGACCTGCAGCAGTAAATCACCCAGTTCTTCACGCAGATCATCAATATCATCACGCTCAATGGCATCGATCACCTCGAATGCTTCCTCAAGCGTATAGGGCGCGATGGATTTGAAATCCTGTTCAATATCCCACGGACAGCCGGTTACAGGCGTGCGCAGAGCTTGCATGATGTCGAGAAGGCGGGTGWTGTCGCGGGATGGTTTCATGGAAGCATAATAGGACAGGAGCAGGGTGGCTGATATCACGGAGCTCAAAAGCCGCGTGCTTGTCCACAGGATCGGTTAGTGTTGGTGCAGCGATATCGGGCCAATCACGTCATAGACAATCTTCACGCCGTCAATTGTATCGGGCAAATCAGCTTTTTCAGGCACATGATCGCGTAGATTGACCTTGATGGCATAGGAGTCACCGATGCGGATCAGGCCGACGCCGACGACGGTCCCGCATGATCCGGCAATCTCTTTCGCTTTCGGCTTGGCAAGCCGCGCCTGTTCGATGGAGGTGCTCATGTCCTTTAATTTAGTGCATCCTACAGGCTGCGGCTAGAGCCCGGCCATATTAAAGCTGGCGAGGGGTGTTTTTCACACTCAAACGGGCATCGTCAGGCCCAATTGTTCCAGCACAATGGCAAGGTCATTGGCAAAGGTCACGCCCTTGCCATTGGTGCCACCCTGATCACTGCCAGCAAACAGCAGGGCACATGCATAGCCTTTTTCGTCCATGATTACCGATCCACTATCACCGCCGGAACTGAACGGACCGCTGCCCGATGTTTCGATTTCAATCTGGCTATCAAAACCGATATCGCCAAACTCATAGCTGACAACAACATCATCGACTTCAATTGCCGTAACCGTGCCCTGCGTTATGCCGGTTGTTCTGCCGACCTTGAATACTTTGTCGCCGGGACGGAGCGGGGTCTTGCGCAATCCCTTGAGCTTCCCAGCACCCGTTAAAGTGACAGCATCAAAGCCGATATCCGCATCGATTGAAGCAATGGCCGCATCAACCAGATTGTTCATGCCTGATTTAACGGGCACAAAGGCGAGCAGTTCGCCCACCTTGTCCTTGTTTTTCTTGCCGCCATCATAGGCGCCGGGCTGCAGGATCGCATCGCCGATCTTCGCCTTGTTCTCATTGGCCAGCACATGATTATTGCTGAGAATGACTGTCTTGCCACTCTCCGTATGCTGCGCAAAACCACCGAGCGTACCTGCCGTGATGGAAAAATGTCCAATCGATGCGCCAATCAGCAGAGGTCTTTGCCGCAACTGATGCCACGGCAAGGCTGCGGGGGCTGCATCTGCACCGCCTTTGAATACCGTGCCGATATAGGTGATATCTGCTTTGTTGCGGGCGGCTTCCTCGATCTGGGCGCGCAGATGGATATTGGTTTCAAGCGCGCGCCGCTGAACGCGCACAGCCAGCCGATAATCATTCTTGCCATCACCGGCAGCAATGCCAAGCGCAATTCCGCCTTCGGCACCAGTCAGGCGCCGTATTGCTGTGGAACGGACGATCCGGTGTTCGGCGCGAATTTCGGTAATAAGAGGTTTTATGATCTGTTCGGCGATCTCTGTTTTCAGGGCACGTACAGTTTTTAAATCCACGGTGGTCATCCTTTCTTGTGTCTACAAGTCCAGGGCACGTGTGCGACTCGCAATAAGCTTAGCGACGCATATTCAATTTGGCGAGCGACGATAGGGTGAATTCAAAGCCGTTGGAGAGAGTAGTCCAATGGGAAAGAGAGCCAGTGCAGACGCATTGGCAAACATCGATACAAAGATCGCATAAGATAGATTATGGAACTAAACCATAGGCCAAAAACAATCTAAATGGTCACCACAGGTCTATTTTAAGCTCGATACGAAATTTGCTGGCATCATGGAATGACGCAGGCTTAAACGGAAATTCCAATTTGGGCGCCGGTTGTGGTTTGTTATCGGGCAGCCAGACAACCGAGATCTTGACCTCTTTGGTAGCTTGGAAGCCAAGACCCAATTCACGCGTGGTTTCCTTGCCGTTTGTCTTCACACTTGCCGACCCCGAATAGCGATTGTGTGTAGCAGAAAGTTGCAGTGAGCTATTGGTGGCACGAAGTTTGTTGTCGAAATCCGTGCTGGCAATCGCCTTGAAACCGCGTGCGGCAGCCTCGACATCAAGTGAGCCTCCGGCAAATTTCAGATCTTTATCAACCGTCAGACTCGTGTGGGCCTTGATATCCGGATCAGCCCAACTCGCATTGATATGGAAATTGAGTTCCTTTTTCAGAGCGTTGAAATAGACACTGGCGTTGGGATTGGCGCCGTTCATTTTGAGGCCGATGGAACCGGGTTTGGCGTCCCATACCATGAGGTTATCGGCATTGGGCAAACGCGTTTTCAGCAGGGTCTGTTGGGCCAATGTCGGGACAATGGGCTCGCCCATGGGGTCGTAACCGCCCATCGCCGTGCAACACCGACCGCCGATCTGGCAATTCACAGCAAAAAGCACACAGCCATCACTTGTCAGTCCGGCAACACTGTGGTGCTGCGTGTTTCTAAGGGTGTACTTCCCACAGCATGATAGAGAATTGTCGATAACCGCGTCGAGAGAATGACCACCAAAAACGATGCCTGACTGCAAGCCTTCACCAAAAAGCGGACGGCTTGAAAGCGGTATCAGACGAAAATCATCGCCTAATGTTGTTGTTTTCGGGCCTGTCGGTTGCGTGCGCGGTACTAATCCCATGTTCTACCTGCCATATTAGGTCGTTTGCTCGGCAAATTCGCGAGGCAATAACACCGTGAAGTCTGGCGGCAAGTAATACATCGCTGTCCCGGTATTTCAATCTATCAAAGGTCAGAACGTGAAACTAAAATGCACTATCCGATATTGGATGACACAGAAAAAATAGCGAATTAACTCGCAATATCAGCGATTTTTGCTTTTGCCGCCTTCATCAATGCCCGTGGTTCTGCCGGAAAAACGAAGTTTGTCCCTCCTGCTGCAGCCCACACAACATCAAACTGCATCAGCGTTTCGTCCGCAAAAGCCTTGATATCGACCAGGTGGCCCAATGGCGATACGCCGCCAATGGCAAAGCCGGTTTCCTTGCGGATGTGTTTTGGATCGGCTCGATGCAGTGTTTCGCCGGTCAATTTTGCTGCTTTGGTAAGATCAAGCTGTCGTGGCCCGGAAACCAGAAACAAATAAAGCTGCTGCGTGTCAGTGCCTTGAAAGATCAGCGATTTAACAATCTGCGCAACCGTCACACCGCATTGGATTGCCGCATCTTCGGCCGTATGGGTTGAATCGGCCATCTGGCGGATTTCGATCTCAAGACCCGCTTCGTGGGCCGCCTGACGGACGCGCTCAACACTTTTGCTCATGCCTCAACCTCAAATGAGAGGCCATCAAAGGCCGGTTCCACATTATCAGGCGTGCCCTGCATGACTGTTTCATAATCCAGCGGTACGTGCATATGCGTAAGGATTGCTCGACGCGGCTTTAGCTTATCGATCCATTCCATTGATTCATCGAGAGAAAAATGGCTTGGATGTGTGCGGTATTGAAGGGCATCAATGATCAGAATATCAAGGCCATCCAGTTGCGCTGCTGTCGTCTCCGGAAAGGCGCTGACGTCGGAACAATAGGCCACATCACCAATCCGGAAAGCCAGGGACAGGATATCGCCATGCACCTGCGGTAGTGGCAGAAAACGGATGGAACCGCCCGCTCCTTCAATTTCAAAAGCTTCGTGATGCACGATCTCGTGTGGCTGAAGGATCGGTGGGTAGCTGGAACCTTCAGGCGTCTTGAAGCAGTAGCCAAACCCCTCAACGAGGCGGCGCTGCGTTGCCAGATCGGCATAGATATCCATCAGGCTGCGCCGGTCGATGACAAAGGTCCTGAGATCATCAAGTCCGTGAATATGGTCCGCATGCGCATGGGTATAGACAACCGCATCGAGCCGTCCGGAGCCGAAATCGATCATCTGCGAACGGAAGTCCGGCCCCGTGTCGATAATCACAGTGGTAACGCCACCATTATCGGCAATACGCTCCACCAGCATGGACGCACGGCGGCGACGGTTTTTGGGATTGTCAGGATCGCAATTGCCCCAGTCACCATTAATGCGCGGCACGCCCGGAGACGAACCGCAGCCGAGAATGGTAAAGCGCAAGCGATCAGGCATGAGCGGGCCTTGGCATCTTGGTGAACAAGCGGAACACATTGTCAGTGGTCAGCCTGCCAATTTCCTCAACGCTGACGCCAATGGTCTCCGCCAGAACGGCAGCGGTATGCGTGACAAAGCTCGGCTCGTTGCGCTTGCCACGATGCGGCATTGGCGCAAGATAAGGCGCGTCCGTTTCCACCAGCAACCGGTCACGCGGTACATTTTTGGCGATTTCGCGAATGTCCGGTGAATTCTTGAATGTCAGAATACCGGAGAAGGAGACATAACCGCCAAGCTCGACGCCGACGCGCGCCAATTCGGCACCGGAGGAAAAGCAGTGCAGAATGAAAGGGAAGGCGCCCTTCCCTGATTCTTCACGCAAGATCGAAATCATGTCCTCATCGGCGCTGCGGGCATGAATAACGAGCGGCAAGCCCGTTGCGCGTGCGGCAGCAATATGTGTGCGAAGCCCGTGCGCCTGCGCTTCCGGCGGTGCATAATCATAATGATAATCAAGCCCCGCCTCACCGATCGCCACGACTTTCGGGTGCTCGGCAAGTTTGATCAGATCATCGGCAGTAATGTCGAGTTCCTCATGCGCATTGTTTGGGTGCGTACCAACCGAGGCATAGACACTGTCATATTGCTCGGCGATTTTGATGATGCCGTCAAACTTGCGAACGCGCGTACAGATGGTCACGAGCCGCACAACGCCAAGATCCAGCGCCCGCTGGACAATGGCATCGCGTTCCTCGGCAAAATCCGGGAAATCCAGATGGCAATGGCTGTCGACAAGCATGAAAGATCCGGTTCCTGATCAGGCTTCTTTGTCAGTCTCGACGTAACGCGGGAAAATCGGCTGCGGCGCAGGCAAGTCCGCACCGGGCACAAGTTCGCTGCCACCAAGCAGATCGCTGAAGTTACGTTTGGCTTCAGGCACCGCCAAAACATCAAGCAGCTTCGCCGCTGAGCCCGGAATGAACGGCTGACACAGGATACCCACGCGCCGGATCACTTCCGCCGTCACATAGAGAACCGTTTCCATCCGCGCCGGATCGGTCTTTTT
The DNA here is from genome assembly GCF_052113785.1 of Phyllobacterium sp. TAF24. Lineage (NCBI taxonomy): Bacteria > Pseudomonadati > Pseudomonadota > Alphaproteobacteria > Hyphomicrobiales > Phyllobacteriaceae > Phyllobacterium > Phyllobacterium sp. TAF24. The sequence continues at coordinate 55,983 of NZ_JBFRDN010000011.1, forward strand.
CAGCGCCCAAGGCTCCTGCGAAGCGAAATACCTGTTGGCTTCGGCCACAACGGCAAAGATCGCTCCAAGCGCCAGATGCATGGCTTGGCTTCCAACAGCCTTGCGCGCGGTTTCCAGCGCTGCCACCGCCTGATCGAGGATTGCCTTGTCGACATCCGTCAATGCGCCGGGCTGCGGAACCTTGGCTTCACAGTTCTTGTTGATCATCGATAGCGAGCGCTGCGCCAGATTACCCAGATCATTGGCAAGATCGGCATTGGTGCGATTGACAATGGCTTCATGGCTGTAATTGCCGTCCTGACCGAATGGCACTTCACGCAAAAGGAAATAACGCACCTGATCAAGCCCGTAATGCTCAACCAATGTGAAGGGATCGATGACATTGCCGACCGACTTTGACATTTTCTCGCCGCGGTTGAATACAAAACCATGGCCGAAAACGCGCTTTGGCAGCTCAATGCCTGCGGACAACAGGAATGCAGGCCAATAGACCGCATGGAAGCGAATAATATCCTTACCGATAATGTGTACATCGGCTGGCCAGTAACGCCACTTTTCAGCAGTCTCGTCGGGATAGCCTATGGCAGTAAGATAGTTGGTCAACGCATCGACCCAGACATACATGACATGCTTTTCATCGCCGGGAACAGGAATGCCCCAGTCGAATGTCGTGCGCGATATGGACAGGTCTTTGAGACCTGATTTGACGAAGGACACAACCTCGTTGCGCCGCTCATCCGGTCCGATAAAGCCCGGATTATCCGCATAAAGCGTGAGAAGACGATCCTGATAGGCGGAAAGGCGGAAGAAGTAACTCTCCTCCTCCAGCCATTCGACGGGAGATCCCTGCGGACCATAACGCACGCCGTCGGCACGCACTTCCGTTTCATCTTCCTGATAATAGGCTTCATCGCGCACGGAATACCAACCGGCATAGGAATCCTTGTAGATATCCCCGGCTTCCACCATTTTCTGCCAAATCGCCTGYGATGATTTATAATGCCGCTCCTCGGTGGTGCGGATGAAATCATCATAGGACGCATTCAAAGCGTAGCCCATGTCACGGAAAAGCTTGGCATTTCTATCGGCCAGCTCTCGCGGCGTGATGCCTTCCTTGCGTGCCGTCTGATGCATCTTGATGCCATGTTCGTCAGTGCCGCTGAGGAAGAACACATCCTTACCGTCATGACGGTTGAAACGGGCAATCGCATCCGTCGCGATCAGCTCGTAAGCGTGACCGATATGCGGACTGCCGTTCGGATAGGAAATGGCTGTTGTGATGTAAAATGTTTCGCGGCTCATACGTAACCTGATTTGCTTCGGAATTGGCATCTTGGGAAGGCGTCAGGCTGACATAACCCATGTCTGGCCTGATTGCTATACCGGTCATAAACTCATGATCTGATTGAAATAATATTCCGCTTCTATCCGTTCAGGCGATCAACCGGCAAGCAGTGCGCGGTGCATCCTGTCTAGAAAGATAAGAACAGACTGCTTGCGATCAAGATTGAAAGCATCGGCTTCCCGTGCTTCGCTCTGCATCTCCTGCCAGAGCGTCGACCATTGATTGGCCTCGGCGACAGCGCCTTTTGCGGCGGCCGCCCTCGCCTTTGCCGCCAAGCGCGAGAATATGTCTTCAAGAAAGAGATCAAACTGGATCTCGGAATCACGGCCTGACAAGGCCGTTCCTAGCGCCTGAGCCTTCGGCACATCAAAGACCGGCTTGGTCAGGATGGCATCAATCGTCTGCGATATTTCAAGGCCGCCAAAGGCCACCAGCAGCGCCGCCTTGCGCACACTGCCATCCGCATGGGCGACAAGCGCTTCAGTGTCAGGCACCTGATCTGCTCCAAGACCGATTGTTTCAAGTGCCGACAACAGGTCCTGCCGGTCCAGTCCTTCAAAGCGAATGGATTGGCAGCGCGACCGAATTGTCGGCAGCAAACGCCCGGAGGAATGTGAGATCAAAATGAACAACGTACGCTGTGGTGGTTCTTCAAGAGTCTTCAGCAAAGCATTGGCAGCATTGCGATTCATGTCATCTGCCGGATCGACAATCACGATGCGCCAAGCACCATCATGCGCTGTGCGATTGAGAAAGTGCGTGACACGGCGGATCTCGTCGACGGTAATGCCGGTCTTGAATTTTCCGCTTTTCGCATCGAGTGGACGGCTGATATGCAAGATGGCCAGATGCGTGCCCGTGGCAATCTGCCGGTATGGCGCAACAGAATAGTCGGGGGTGGCCAGTTCCAGCGGCGCATCAAGCTGGATCGGATGTTTGAGCATGTGGCCGGCAAGATGGAACGCCAGTGTGGTCTTGCCTACACCTTGTGGCCCTTCGAGCAGCAATGCATGGTGCATATGGCCGGATTGATAGGCCTGTGCCAGAAACGAGCGCACAGCCATATGACCGAATAAGGCAGGATTGGCCGAAGGCGCCGGAATGCCATCAATGGAATCATGCGTGGCTGGAACATCAAGAACAGCATCGCTCATTGTGCCGCTCCCGCCTTGGGCTTGGCCTTGATGGACCGACTTGCCTTCAACCGGTCGACAAGTTCGGCAATATCGGCAGCAATGTCGTCAACCGGTCTATCGGCCGCAACAACCTTGCATCTGCCCGGTTCCGCCGCGGCGATGGCCAGATAGGCGTCCCGCCGCTTGCGATGCATTTCGATTGTCTCTTTCTCAAAACGATCAGCAGTCTCTGCGCCGCGCCGTGCATTTGCGCGTTGCAATCCGGTTTCCGCAGGCAGATCGAGAATAATAGTCAGATCGGGCATCAATCCATTGATTGCTGCACGTTCAATTGCACGCATCAACCCTGCATCGAGATCGCCGGTCACACCCTGATAGACACGACTGGAATCGATATACCGGTCGCAGAGCACCATGCTGCCGGTATTCAGTGCCCGGCGCATGACCTGCTCGACATGATCATTGCGCGCGGCGGCAAACAGCATGGCTTCCATGGCTGGACCAAATGGCTCGGCCGCTCCGCTCAAGATGACATGGCGCACGGCCTCCGCACCGGGCGAGCCGCCCGGTTCGCGTGTCACCAATACATCGTCACCGCCCGCGCGCATGTGTTCTGCCAGACGGGTGATCTGGGTAGATTTGCCCGCGCCCTCGCCGCCTTCAAAGGTAATGAATAGTCCCTGTTGCACGCCGTCAGCCGTCTTTCGCTAAAGAGTCACTCTTTACAGCTGGTTCTAATGCCCGAGGAAGAAAAGGTCGAGCGGTGAAAGCACTAAAGCTTAAGGTGCCGTGTCCAGCCTGTGGTCAGTTCCAGCACGGCATCCATTGTCCGCTTCTGCAAATCGCCTGTTTCAACGGCTTCTCCCGTATAAACAGGTGTTTCCTGAGCCAAGGCATCGCCAATCCAGATTCGCAGCACGCCAACCTGTTCATCCGCCTTCACTGGTGCAATGAGCGGCCCCTTATACTCCACATGGGCCCTGAGGCGGTCCTTATTGGCGGCTGGAATCAAAAGACTGATCTTTTCATGCGCTTTCAGGGGAACGCTCGACTTCACACCGCCAAACACGCTGGCCTCGCCCACAGTCTCGCCATCAGCAAAGATGCTGATCTCTTCAAAGGCGTTGTAAGCCCATTCAAACACCTTCTTGGCCTCTTCCGCCCGTTCCTTGTCTGAAGCAAGACCACTCAGCGCAACAATATAACGGCGCCCATTATGTTCGGCAGATCCTACGAGACCATAGCCCGACTGTTCCGTATAGCCGGTTCCCATGCCATCGGCGCCGATATCCAGCCGCAATAGCGGATTGCGATTGCGCTGGAAAATATTGTTCCAGGTAAAGCTCTCCTGCGTGTAGGTCCGGTAATACTCAGGATATTCGTGTTTGATGTAGCGAGCCAGTGTAACGAGATCGGTCAGGGATACTTTTTGCTGCGGATCGGGTAAGCCGGTCGAATTGCGGAATGTCGAGTTCTTCAGGCCAATTTCCTTGGCCCGTTCATTCATCATCTCGGCAAATTTCTGCTCGGAACCCGCAATGCCTTCTGCCAGAATGATGCAGCCATCATTGGCCGACTGCACAATGACACCCTGAATGAGATCGCCGACGCTGATCGATGATTTGAGCTTGGCAAACATGGTCGAACCGCCGGAGGGCGCCCCACCCGTCCGCCAGGCATTTTCACTGACCGTATATTGTGTATCGATCTTGATGTTACCGGTTTTAAGCTCATGAAAAACCAGTTCCATGGTCATCAGCTTGGCCAGCGCCGCCGGTTCAATCAGTGTGTCCGGGGCTTTGGCATAAAGGATGGTGCCGGTCTGGTCTTCCAGCATCAAAGCCTGCTTGGCCTTGGTATCGAACAGCGCCTCTTGCGCTTGGGCTGAGCCATAGGCTGACAGTGCCACAAGAAGGCCAGCGGCAAGCATGCGGAATGGCTGTTTCAGGGATAGTTTACGGTGTGGGAGATCAGTTTCCATCATCGCGTACGACAAACGCGTCGCCTGCCCCGGCCTTCCATGCGGCCTGCAGCAAGGCATCGGTGTTTTTCCCGGCATTGGCGCGCGCCACCAAGGCAATGCGCGGACCATCGGGGCTGGCGACCTCGGACAGATCGACCTTACCCAGCGGCGAAAGTGCTCGCATGACACGGCCAGCAGCGGCCTTGTCAGCAAAAAGACCGATATCCACATATTCGCCCGTAGGCGCAGCGACATCATCCAGCTTGTTCTGGTTTTTCCAAGCGCCGGAAATAGCCTGCGGCGAAATAAGGCTGTTCATCGCCACGGCTGTACCATTGGCACTCGCCACGCGCTCGCTGGCATAGGAGCTGACGAACGGTGATGGGCGCTTGGAGCCGCCCTTGAGCGATCCCAGCAGCACAGCGGGCTTGTCATCGATATAAGGCCCGATCAACGGCAGAACGGGTTGAATATCATAACCGAAAGGCATAGTGCCTCCAGACATTGCGGCCATATCCGCCGTCTGCGGCTGCATTGGCGCACCAAGATGAGCAGCCTGATCATTAAACGATACCGGCTGCATGCTAAGGCTTGCGACCTGAACGCCTGCGGGACGCGATGGCTGCATCCCCGGAATTTCAACCGTATTGCGCCGCGTGGGTGTCGAACCATTCATGGCGATCATCGTGCCTGAATCTGGCTGCCCCAATGGATTGCGCACGCCTGGACCACGATAGGAAGCCATAAGGAATCCATCATCACGCCCTTCAAGCGGCGCACGTCCGACATATTCGACCTTCACATCAGCCGTACCCGTATGCTGATAGTCCAGCATGGTTGCTGCCTTTTGCGAAAGGTCAATGACGCGATTGCTATGATAGGGTCCACGATCATTGACGCGCACGATTACCGAACTGCCATTGGCAAGATTGGTGACACGCGCATAACTGGGCAAAGGCATGGTGGGATGCGCCGCAGACAGATGGTTCATATCGTAGACTTCACCATTGGCAGTCAGACGACCATGAAATGCCGAGCCATACCATGAGGCAAGACCCTGGCGTTTATAACCGGGTTCTTCCTTGGGGTAATACCACTTACCACGAACCTGATAGGGCCGGCCGAGCTGATCGCGACCACCGCCGCGGGGCATGTTACGAAAATCCGTAACCACGCGTGGGCTGGCTTTGACGCCATATTCGGATTCTGCGAAATATTCCTTACCGTGGGTACGCTTGCCGACTTTCACCTTAGGTGACGATGCACAGGCAGCCATCAAGGCGCCCATCGCAACAACTCCAGCAATTCGAAAAGCTTTGGCTTTTGACAATGCAAACCACCGGCTGGACGCCGTCCCCACACTTTTTACGCATCGATAAACAGACAAGAATGTCAGCGCAACTCCAGAACTCATCATGGACGATTGCACCAAGTCTATAACTCGCACCGATAGGTTGACAGCACCTTAACAGAATAGGTTGATATCGCTGACATCAGGTGACTTTGGTTAACGGGCAATGATCTGGCGATCACTTTTTATGTGTCGTCGATTCAATGGCTCTATTCAGGTGGATTGCGCGCTCCGCCCATCTCATCTCTGAACTTCCCGTTCTATGCTTTTACCTGTGATGGCTGAACAGGCTTAAAACAGGCGCATCCGGTTTGCAGATATCATCCTGCCAGGAAATACGTAAGAAGAGCAGCCACAATCACGCCGCAGACAAATATAATCAGATACCAACCATAGGAATTATGGGTCGGCCAGGCATCTTCATCATCGTCGTCAAAATCGTCAATCATTGCACCGCCCTTTTGGGTGGGCCCGGCCAAGCGGAAGCTACACGCTTCTTGTCGACCGGGCCCTGCCAACGGGGTTTCGCCAGCTTTCTTGAACCCCGGCCAGCGAAGAAAGTTCCAATTGGGGGGAAGAACCAATCTGGAAACGCCGCCATAGAACGTTTATAGGCATCCCATGATCGATTTGTCTGGCCATATCCTGATTCTAACCGGTCCTCCGGGTTCTGGAAAAAGCACAACTGCTGCATCTCTGGTTGCGAATTCAGAGGTCCCCGCAGTGCATCTGCATTCAGACGATTTTTGGCATTATATCAAGAATGGCCTGATTCAACCCTACCTGCCGGAAGCTCATGCACAGAACAAGACTGTCATCGATGTTCTGGCCGGTGCCGCAGAACGATATGCCAAGGGTAACTTTTTTGTCGTGGTGGACGGCATCATTGGCCCCTGGTTTCTCGATCCTTTCCGCTCTCTTTCTCTGCCACTCCATTACATCATATTGCGGCCAATACTCAGCGAGGCCATTGCAAGGTGCCAACGTCGTGGCGGCAATACGCTCAGCGATCCGGGCCCTATCAGCGAGTTGCACCGGCAATTTTCCGCGCTTGATGGGCTTGAGCGCCATGTCATTGAAACGGCAGGACAAAGCCGTGAGGAAACCCTCGAAGCTGTTCAGACTGTATTGGCTGACGGCACGCACCGCCTGAACCCTATTGATTAAATGCCTCCCGCTTCCGTCCTTTGCCATCGCATGCTTTAATGCTGGCGGAACATAAAACGACATCGGGAGGAAAATGAATGTCACTATCTGGGATCACCCGGCGCGCTAGTCTCGCCCTCGGCCTTTCAATTCTATCAGCAGTAACGTTTGGCGGGCTGGCACAAGCCCAAAACTTTCCGGACCGCGTTGTGACGATGGTCGTGCCTTTTGCCGCCGGTGGATCAACCGACGTTGTGGCGCGTGTGATCGCCAACAAAATGTCTGATCTGCTCGGCCAGCAGGTGATCGTCCAGAATATTGGCGGCGGGGGTGGCAGCCTTGGTGCAGGCAATGTGGTACGGGCCGATCCTGATGGTTACACGATCCTCATGGGCACGGTGGCAACGCACGCGCTTAACCCGCTTATCCTGAAATCCAAACCATATGATGCCGAAAAGGATTTCGCACCGATTTCATTGCTCGTGATCGTTCCCAATGTCCTGGTGGTCAATCCGGAACTGCCGGCAAAGAATGTCAAGGAACTGGTCGATTTGCTGAAGGCCAATCCGGAGAAGTACAGTTACGCATCTTCGGGCAATGGCACGCCGCTGCATCTCTCCGGCGAGTTGTTCAAGAAGATGGCTGGCGTCTCGATGCAGCACATTCCATATAAGGGCGCAGGCCCTGCGCTGAATGATGTCATTGGCAATCAGGTGCCGATCATGTTCGACAACCTCCCCTCATCATCGTCGCATATGAAGGGAGGCACATTACGGGCGCTTGGCGTAACCACCAAGGAAAGGGCCGCGTCCTTCCCTGACGTGCCCACAATTGGCGAAACAATCCCCGGTTATGAAACCTATACCTGGAATGCGCTGTTCGCACCGGCAGGTACACCGCCTGAGGTTATCGCCAAGCTGAATGAAGCTGCCAACAAGGCGATGAAAGATCCCGCGGTAATCGAACGCATGAAAGAATTCAGCGCCACCATCGTCGGCTCTACGCCTGAAGAACTCGCTGCGCATGTGAAGGCGGAAATCGCCAAGTGGACACCTGTCGTCAAGGACGCCAACGTCCAGATGGATTAATCCAGACGACACAACAGGCGGGCGCGGATTGGCGCCCGTCTTCCGTCAATCCTAAAGACTATCCCCACATTCCTCTCATTCGCCCGGCGATGTCGACACGGACATTGCGCGCTTCCGCCTGTCTTGGAGATTCCTGCCGAACTTTCGGCCAAGTGGTGCATTCGAAATACTGCAGAAGCGTTGCCGGAACGAACCGCGTGCGCGAAGCATAGACATGCCTGTCACCTTGCGCGTTCTGGCCATACGTAAAAAAGCGTTGCGGAACGACCAGATGCAAATCATCCTTTGCCCGGGTCATGGCGACATAGAGCAGCCGCCTTTCCTCCTCAATTTCGGGTTTTGACCCTACCCCAAGATCAGACGGCATACAGCCATCGACAACATTCAATACATAGACTGACTTCCATTCCTGCCCCTTGGYGGAGTGGATTGTGGAGAGGATCAGAAAATCTTCATCGAGCAGAGGAACGCCAGACTGGTCGCTCGTTGCATCGGGTGGATCAAGGGTAAGCTCGGTCAGAAAACGTTCACGCGATGGATAGCCGCTGGCGATTTGCTGAAGTTGCAGAAGATCAGCCTGCCGCATGGATGCATCTTCGTGAAGCCGCTCCAGATGCGGCTCATACCAGGCGCGAATGTTCTCCAGATCGCCTGGCCACTCGCTCTTGCGGCCATGCACGCCTTGAAGCATTTCAACAAATTTCGCCCAGTCCTCGCCTGCCCGCGGCGGTGCGGGAATCTCGGACAGCGCCGCAACCGGGTCTGCATGCAGGGCCATCTTGTCGAGGACATTTTGAGCAGACGCCGGGCCTACACCGGGCAAAAGCTGCATCAGGCGAAAACCCGCCACACGGTCCCGGGGATTCTGGATGAAACGCAAAATTGCCAGCAAATCCTTGACATGGCTACTGTCCAGAAACTTCAGGCCGCCAAATTTGACAAACGGAATGTTTCGCCGCGTCAACTCGACTTCCAGCGCACCGCTATGACTAGATGTCCGGAAAAGCACGGCCTGCTGTTTTAGCAAGGCGCCGTTTTCCCGCCTGTCGAGCACCTGTTCGACGATATAGCGCGCCTGTTCACTCTCATCACGCACAGTAACCAGTTGCGGTCTGTCGGCAGATTGCCGTTCCGTCCAGAGGTTCTTGGTAAAACGCTCGGATGCCAAATCGATAACGGCATTGGCAGCGGTGAGGATTGGCTGTGTGGAACGGTAATTTCGGTCCAGCGTGATGACATCAGCCGCTGGCGTAAAGGATGCCGGAAAGTCGAGAATGTTGCGGACAGTGGCCGACCTGAAAGAATAGATTGATTGCGCATCGTCACCGACGACAGTCAGCCCCGTACCCATGGGTTTCAGCGCCAAAAGGATCGAGGATTGTAGCCGGTTGGTGTCCTGATACTCATCGACCATGACGTGATCAAACCGCGACCCGATATCCTCAGCCAAAAGTGGGTCCGTTACCGTCTGGCACCAATAAAGCAGCAGGTCGTCGTAATCGAGAATGTTCTGGGATAGCTTGGCTTCCACATATCCCGCGAACAATTGGCGCAATTGCGCACCCCACGCGGCACACCATGGAAAATGCTCCTTCAGAACGTCTTCAAGCGGGCGTTCAGAATTGATTGTCCGCGAATAAATGGCAAGGCATGTGCCCTTGGTTGGAAACCTGTTCTCCATCTTGGAGAAGCCAAGTTCATGGCGGACGAGGTTCATCAAATCCGCCGAGTCCTCCCGGTCGTGGATCGTGAAATTCCTGTCGAGTGATATCTGATCGCAATATTCGCGCAGAAGGCGTGCGCCTATGCCGTGAAATGTGCCAGACCATTCAAGTGCATTGCTGTAGGCAGCGCCATTCGCACCGAGAACCTGATTGCAGATGCGCTCCACGCGCCGCGCCATTTCAGCGGCTGCCCGCCGGGAAAACGTCATCAGAAGAATACGCCGGGGGTCCGTACCATTGACAATCAGATGAGCGACGCGATGGGCAAGCGTATTGGTCTTGCCCGAGCCCGCACCGGCGATAATGAGCAATGGTCCCGCACTGCCCCCGGTGCCAACTCCATATTCAACGGCGCGCCGCTGTGCATCATTCAGTTTTTCGAGATAGGCAGCCATAGACTCTCCGAACGCGCGAATCCAGAAAAGAATCGCTTGGAACAGAGAGAGAACGTACTACCAACGCCCTACCGATGGAAAGCGCACAATTTTCGGCTGTAAAAATGTCTGATTACCAACCCATCAAAGCAGACGATCCCGATCGGCAGCCTCCGGAAGCCAGCATGTCTCATAGCGTCCAAAAAGAAAGTTTCTGTGGCGCGCAATGAAGCGGTAGATTGGATCACGGATAAAACGCGGCACAGCTTTAAAAAGGCTGGCAATCCGCCATGGCCATCCAAGACCGGCATAGATCGCCAGAACTGCATCCGAATTCCTGAAAACGCCCTGCTGTTCAACGACGATCATTGTTTCCGGGTCAGCGGGATCAATGCCATTGAGCCGGTAGAGCGCCATCCCAACAGGTTCCTGCATGGATGCGAGGCGAAAGCGATGTTGATGATCATGACGAAGGACGAACTGGGCATTGGCAGAGCACATCACACAAAGCGCATCAAACACAATGATTGGGCCCTTTGAGATTATATCCTCAAGCTCAGCCGAGGAAGGAGTGGTGCCGGGGTTTTTCGCGTCCATAGTCAATCACATAGTTAAGAAACGTCCGATAGCAATGGTCTCTCCAGGACCAATCAATGCTTTCGCACTGGATAGACCTGTGTCTAAAATTGCAAAAGCGACAACCAACAGCTGTGAAGGTCATCATGCTTATTATTATGAGTGGCTTGCCCGGAACTGGTAAGACCACAATCGCTCGTGAGCTTGCTCGCCCTCTAAAGGCAACGCATTTGCGGGTCGACACAATCGCGCAGGCGTTAATTTCATCCGAAATGTTGAGGGATGAGGTGGGTCCGGCAGACTATATCGTTGCCTATGCTCTGGCGGAAGAAAACTTGCGAAACGGAGGAACAGTTATCGCCGACTCCGTTAATGCCATCACGATCACGCGCCAAGCATGGCGCAACGTGGCGTCTCGAGCCAATGTCGAAGCATTCGAAATTCACGTTACGTGTTCGGATGCCGAAGAACACAGGCGCCGCGTCGAAACAAGAGTCTCCGACATCGAAGACATGATACTGCCCACATGGAAAGAAGTCGCAGAGAGAGTCTACGAGAAATGGGACAGAGATACGACGGTCATTGATACCTTCACAACCGGTCCAGATGAAGCTGTCAGGCTCATCTTGAGCAAGATCGAAAAAAGATCCCGAAATCGTTGACAGCACAAACCGCAGACATCAGAAAATCGATTGGTGCCCCGCAATGGCTACCGCCTCTTGAGGAACGCAAACTTCGCATTAAGCTGGCCGGTAGCAATGAGCCTGTTCAGGTCGGTCTGATCGATGCGCCCACTTGCAACACCATCTGCCAACCGATTGCAAAGCGTGTCTGAAAGGTGCTCACGCGATACGCCTATATAGGTCATGGCGTGCTGCTTGAATTCAGGTCTCGACATTTCAACCTGCCGTACACAGCTTGCAATCGTTGCTGTCCGATTGTTCTTCACATCGTCTTGAATTGTGGAACAACCCGCCAGCGCGACCAATATTGCAGGCAATACAATGTGCGTAATGTCCATGTGACCCCCGTCCCCATTTTTAGCCAAGGCTAGGGTAAGATATATATCCTTGCAATGGCCCGAGTCCTCATCGAAAAGATGTGGAAGCATCCTCTCATTTCATTCCTGATCGTAAAGTCATTCAATAATGTGGTTATGGCGGGGTCACTGGGCTACTGCAGGTGTCACACGCCAAATCGTATTGCCCACATCATCAGCAACCAGCAACGCACCTGACTTGTCGATTGCAACACCGACTGGACGGCCAAGGGCTTTATCCTGATCATTGATGAAGCCCGTCAGTATATCCTTCGGCGGACCGCTGGGCTTACCGTTTTCAAAGGGAACGAAAATAACTTTGTAGCCGCTGCGCGGTTTGCGGTTCCATGATCCGTGCTGGCCAACAAATGCGCCATTTTGATAGTCGGCGCCCAAAAACGTTCCGGTGTTGAACGTAAGGCCGAGCGACGCTGTATGCGGTCCAAGCGCGTAATCTGGCTTGATCGCCTTTGCCACAAGCTCAGGATTTTGCGGTTTGACACGCACATCAACATTCTGGCCGTAATAGCTATAAGGCCATCCATAGAATGCACCATCCTTGACCGAAGTCATATAATCCGGAACGAGATCGCTGCCGATTTCATCGCGCTCATTCACGGCAACCCACAATTCACCGCTATCTGGATTCCACGAAAGCCCGTTGGGATTGCGAAGGCCGGATGCGAACACACGCTCCTGTCCCGTTGCCAGATCGATCTCAAGAACAGCTGCTCTGTTCTTCTCGGCATCAAGGCCGTTTTCGCCGACATTGCTGTTTGAGCCCACGGTCGCAAAGAGCTTCTTGCCATCCGGGCTTGCTATAACATCCTTCGTCCAATGATGGTTGATAGGACCGCCCGGCAGGTCAGCGATCTTCTCGGGCGCTGTGGTGATCTTGGCCTCACCATCCTTATAGGGAAACGCGACAATGCCATCGGTGTTGGCAACATAAAGTTTCCCATTGGCCAGCGTCATGCCAAAAGGCGAGTTCAGACCTTCGATGAACGGCTCCTTTATTTCGGCCACGCCATCCTTGTCCGCATCCCTCAGCAGTGTAATACGGTTGGCATTGACAGCTTTGGCGCCAGCCCGGTTCATCAGAACACCCATAACCCAGCCTCGAATACTGAAACCGGTTTGCTCCTCTGCAGGACCATTGGTTTCCGCAACAAGAATGTCCCCGTTAGGGAGGACATGCAGCCAGCGCGGATGTGCCAAATCCTTCGCATAAACATTGGCCTTCAGCCCTGAAGCCACAACGGGGGTCACACCATCAGGCCATTTGGTGGCTTGTGCGACATTCACGGTTGGAATCGGTCGGGGGTTGGGTGCTGGCAAAGTGGGATTAGGTCCATACCCTTCGCTGACAGGCACTGTCGCTGACTCTTGCGAATACAAGTAGACGCCACCTGCCCCCAGGCAAGCGAGGATGATCAAACCCAAGATACCAAAGGTCAGTTTTTTCATGGCGAATATCCTCGTTGAAGAATTTCTGAGGCTGACATGGTGATCGCGTCAGTTTGCGACACGTTCGGGCGAAACGCAGACGGGCGCAAATAGTTCCATGCTATTCGCTCAAATTCTCATCAGGTAATCAGGCAGATCCTTGAGGGTGGAGAATGGGAGAGATTTGCAAAATTTTAAAATGAATATCGAACAACCAGAATAAATGAGACGAGGTATTATTCGTCACTTGGTTGAAGCGGCGACCATTTCCATTCCCAATATTCCATCAGCTCATCTTCAAATTTATCGTTCTGTGCGTGATAGTAGTGTGAGTGCGGCACGGGAATGCGAACCGAATCTTCTTTGAATCCAATCTGCTTTAAAAATTCAATATATCTGGCTGTATCGCCATAGGCATAGATAACGTTGTGCTGATCATAAACCAAAGTACCATTACCATTGGCAGAACCAATCCAGAAATGATGCCGCCCATCGGTTTCAAGAAACGGTTTGAAAGCAGTGCAAAAGTCCTCTGCCTCCTTGAAGGATAAAGGCCCAGAACTTTGATATCTGCCTTGCTCGCGCTTAGAAAGGCGAGGAACCAGCAGTATATATAAAAGGAAATAACCTTCGTCCCACAACCCGGCGAGCAATAAGAGAATATCAATCTGGTTCTCATTAGGTGCGATTACCAAACGGTCAGGCCCGGTCGTTTTCTCTATCTGAAAAATATTGCTGTAAGAGAAGCGTTTTACCGCCTCATATGCGCCTTCACCAAACTTCGTTAGCGGTCCGAACATTTTATTGCCTATAGATCAATAAGTTGTTTTCGGAGAATGGCGGAGGGGGTGGGATTCGAACCCACGGTAGGCTCTCACCTACGCCGGTTTTCAAGACCGGTGCCTTAAACCGCTCGGCCACCCCTCCATCCTGCACGGATATTCATCATGGCGGATCGGTTATTCCGCCACATCTATCCGAGCTGATCGGAGGCCTTTATATCTATTCGCATTGCTGCGTCAACCGGCTCCGCAGCACTGATGCACATTCTATGTACGATAATGACACCTTGCGCATTTCCGCGCGAACAACACGGTTGAATGCCATTCCAAAAGGCCGTCGGTGGCGCTGGATGAAGGTCAGCGCCACCGACGAAGCAAGCCCTGGTCAGGAGCCCGCTTTTGGGAATTCATTTTTCCAATTTCCAAGGATGGCCGTTAACAGCCTGATTCATCGACAAAAGATCGAAGAACTTGCTCTCCAGCAACGCTCCACAAGCGCCCGTTTGAACCAGACTTGGCGTCGAACAGCACGTATTGCCCGTTACGGCTATCGGATTTCTGTTCTGAAATGCGCCATGACGTTTCTGACTATTGGGCCTGGCAGCGTTTGAAACCCACCCAGTTAATTCATCTCCACCATTTCACACCGACTCCTGCGGCATTTCAGGCAGAGTTACCCAATATTTACAGTGTGTCAGCCCCGTCTGCTCAGGTGCGAGCTTTAACTGTCGCAGTTTTGCGACAAACCATGGCAAAAAAATCAAAATCGCTCAGGAAAGGCCAAGACGCTTCAATTTGCGGTGCAATGTGGCGCGGCTGATACCCATATCGGCGGCTGCAGCAGACACATTGCCGCCGCTTCGCGCCAGTGCCCGTTGAATAGCACCGCGTTCAGCGGTGGCAAAATCACGCGACGTTGGTTGATGYTGCCCCAGAAGATCGGCAGCCGGCAATGGAGCACTAAGCACCTCATCGGTCAGACCGAGCATTTGGCGTGCGGATCGCGAAGCGCCAACCACCAGATCATCCTCATCAACGGCAATGAGAGCGTTCAACGCCCGCTCGCTCATCACATTATCGCCGGGAGGAGCCAGAAGAATTCGTGCCTTGGGAAACGCAAGACGGAAGTTTTCCGCTTCTACACGCCGCGCAGCATCAGCCACGGCAATGGAAATCAGCTTGACGAAATCATCGGTCAGATCGTGTCGTGCCGAGGACACGTCAATGACAGCAGCCAGACGGCCACGATGATCAAAAATTGGTGCAACAGTGCATGATAATGCCGTGTTTTTACTGCGAAAATGCTGATCACGATGAATGGTTAGCGCGCGTTGCTCAACAATAGCGGTACCAATTCCATTCGTCCCCTCGGTTTCCTCGCTCCATACGGCGCCTGTCCAAAGACCCATTCTGTAGAAGGTTTCGTCGTCGCCGATATAGCCCCGCCGGTCCACCGGAACGCTGTCTTTGTCCGCGAGCAGGATGCAGCAACCTGCCCCGCCCACTGCCGCATAAAGCCTGTCCAGGCTGGTTTGAGCGGTGAGTATCAACGAGCCCATGCGCTCGCGTGCCTGATTGAGTTCATATTCTGTCAGAATGTTTGGTCCGCGACCTTCAATTGGATTGAGGCCATAGAGACGCATAGACCGCCGCCAGGAAGCAATCAGAGCCGATTGCGCAGCAGCATTGCCCGACGAGAGCGCTGATTCAATGTATTCAGCGTGCAAACCGCTTTGCAGCGTTACCATGGTCCCCTCCGAGGCCGCGTAGTGAAACCAGACTATGGTTGAGTGATCACCACGGTCAAGCCCACACTTTACGCTATATTAAGGAGTCCATTCGGGCGATGACGGGCAGAAAGCGACACCGTAAACGACAATAAATAGTCATATCAGGTCAAAATCAAACATCAGACCTGCTGGGGGCTAGGCATTGGCCGCGTGCAGAACCTTGGGTCTGCTCTGTTCGTGTTCGCCAATATAGGTTCGCGTCAAAGGGATAACGTTGTTTCTTTTTGCAATCTGGAACTGGAAAACCACGAGATCCTCGTACCGAAATGCAGACTCGGCGGCGGCGAGATAGAATTCCCACATCCGGCAGAAACGTTCATCATAGAGCGCCGCTGCGTCCTGCCACCGCGCCATGAAGCGTTCGCGCCAGGCGGATAAGGTCGACGCATAATGGAGACGCAGAATTTCCACGTCGGTGACCATCAATCCGGCTTTCTCGATTTCCGGAATGATTTCCGACATGGACGGGATATAGCCACCCGGAAAAATATACTTGTCGAGCCACGGTGTGGTGAAGCCCGGCACTGCCGAACAACCGATCGTATGCAGGACCATCACGCCATCCTCGTCAAGCAGTTCCGCGCACTTCCTGAAAAACTGTCCATAGGAGGCAGCGCCGACATGCTCGAACATGCCGACCGAAACGATACGGTCAAATGTTCCATTCAGGCTACGATAATCCTGCAGGGCGAAATTCACACGGTTGGAGTGGCTTTTCGTCCCCGGTCTGTTTCTGGCAAACTCAAGCTGTTCTTCTGATAGGGTAACCCCAAGCACCTCACCCGACGGTGCCTCATCAGCCAGATGCAGCGCCAAACCGCCCCACCCGCAGCCAATATCGAGGACTCGGCTATCCGGTTGCACCAGAAGCTTGGCAGCCAGATGCCTTTTCTTGGCAAGTTGTGCCTCTTCCAGGCTCTGTTCGGGATGTTCGAAATAGGCGCAGGAATATTGCCGGTCTGCATCGAGAAACAGACCATATAGCCTGCCGTCCAGATCATAATGATGGGCGACGTTGCGCTTCGAGCGTGCTGGCAGATTGCGCTGGCGAAAGCCTCTGAAACGAGCCCGCAAACTGTCGATCAGGCGGGCGGGAAGCGGGTGTGTTTCGTTCTGCGCCTCCCGCAACACCAGACAGAGAAAATCATAGATCGTACCCTGCTCGACGATGAAACGCTCATCCATGAACAGCTCACCGAGTTGCATGTCGGCATCCATGAGAAACAGCAGTTGCGCCGACCGGTCGGCAAAACGCACGACTACCGGATCGCCGGTTTCATCGCCAAAAACAAGGCGGACACCGCTTGCCGTTAGGACAGTCAGCGAGCCTTTGGTCACAATGCGGGAAAAAGCGAAACGAAGAATCCGGTCCACGAACGAAAGAGGCATGCAGACACTCCTGAGGCGATACGTGTCAGGCTCCTATCATGCGGCGATGATCACAAGATTACGCGAACCTGATGCCAAAATGAAATGATCGCTGCTTATATCGTCAGAACATGGCGGAGCCGGTCGCCCATAGCCTTTATATCGCCAAGCGATTCGTGGCCGATCAGCATGAAGGCATGGGTGTCGCTGGACCAATATATGACATTCATGCCATGACGCCGTTCGCTATCAGGAGCTTTTGCGCCCTTGGAGGACTGAACGATACAAAGAGCCATTGGTGCCTGCGCCGCATCCAGATAGGTGATCTGTCCGAGCGCCTTGCCATCATAGGCGAGCATTTGGGCACGTTTCAACGTGGTTCCCGGCAACTGCACCAATTCAGGTGTGAGATTGAGACCAAGTTTGACGCCAACACCACGCAGTTGTTCGGTCTGCACTGCCACGTCAGCGGGAGCGTTACCCAATGTGTCACGGGTATAAAGCGACATATATTGGGCGACGACCGAGCGCCAGTCACTGCCATCCTGATCGCCATGAAGGCTTGATTGAACACCAAGGAAAGTCCGGTCCACTGCAATACCAATAGCGATGAAACCAATTGCAGCTGCCAGAAAGCCGCGACGATTCCAGCCGTTTGCCTGTTTCCTGACCTGCTCTGGCGGCAAAATCTCAGCAAGCATCGCATCGAGCTTGGCCTTCGGTGCACTGTCGAGCAATGGATTAAAGGCGTCGCGGAACGGCAAGCTGCTGGAAGACAGGAAACGCAGCCGATCAGCAACGGCTTCGTCTCGTTCGAGCAGGTTTTCGACTTGCTTGCGTGTATCTGGATCGAGTTCTCCGTCCAGAAACGCCACCAGCATCTCATCGCTTCCGATTGTCTCTCGGTTGGGATCGGTCATGGCGCGCTCCCTTCCATTCTGTCTGATCCGGCGGAGGCCAGCTTCGCACGTGCCGCAGCAAGCCGACTCATGACAGTGCCAATGGGTATTTCAAGCAGATCGGCAACCTCGCGATAGGAAAGCTCTTCGACATAGGCAAGGAAAACCACAGTCCTCTGCGCTTCAGGCAGAGCCTGAACCTGCCGAAGCACCTGATTGGCAAAAATGTGCGTCTCGGTATCGCGTGCCCCATCAAAAACAAGGGTCTCATCGGCATCAACGAAGCCCTGCCCCATGCGCACGCGCCGGGAGCGGACCTCGTTGAGCCAGATGGAATACAGGATTGAAAACAACCATCGGTCGAGCCGGGTGCCGGGAGTAAACTGGCCTGCCCGCTCCAATGCACGCACACAGGTTGCCTGCACCAGATCATCGGCAACGTCGCGCTGATGCGATAACACCACAGCGTAACGCCAGAGCCTCGTAAGGTGTTGGGAAAGTCCCGCCCTGATTTCCTGCTCGTTTGCGATGGTCGCCTCCGCATCGGACCGGGAAACACGGTCCGATGACTCTCTGCTACGCTTTGCCTGACTATAAGCAGGAACCGCTGGATATGCGACAGACATGATGAATCCGGTTTGAATTGTCATGGTCATCCGCCGATCTAGCTTCAATCAGGCGCTTCCTTCCTCACATCTTTGTCGGGTTTTCGATCGCTTCGGCCAAATCGMGATATTCCTCGCAGTCTGTGCCGCAAATACCCCTGATCTTGGCGAGTTGATCCTTGGCAAGGTCGAGATGACCTTTGATGACATAGGCCTCGCCAAGATATTCACGCACCTTGGCATATTGCGGATCAAGCTGAACCGATTTCATATAATAGCCGATGCCCTCGTCGGTGCGCCCAAGCTTGCGCGTCGCATAGCCGCGATAATTGAGGGCAATAGCGGTATTCGGATTCTTCAGCGTATCAAGGATAGCCAGTGCTTCTTCGTAACGCCCGGCTTCTGCAAGCGCATAAGCGTAGGTTGTCAGGTCGGAATCGGGAAGCAAGCTGCCTTCCTGCTTGACACATTTCTTGGTTTTTGGGTTCCAGACCTCCCCTTTCGGGCAGGTTGGGGTCGCGCTGTTATCCTCGCCCGCCGCATAGACCGGGCTCGATAATGCAGCAACCGCAAGGCATGCGCCAAACAAGGCTGCGGTAACGGATAGTGAATTGGCTTTGTTCATGATGACGTTCTCTCCTGCATCAAAACGACTGCAATGAGAGAACACGCCAACTATTCATTTTATTCGGCCTGGCCGCAGAATTTTGATCAGGACGAGAATAAAATTTCCGCAAAGCAAAAAATCCCACCAAAATTGTCCATCACATTGGTGTCAGGACTTAAAATTGCCCGCGGCGCTCTCTATATGCATCTCGCGTGCTCAAATTGGCCGGGTGCGTAACAGGAGAAACTTATGTCTGGCACTGCTTCCCGCATTATTCGCATCGCTGTGTTGCTCGTTCTGGCCTTGGCGGTGACGCTGAGCGCTTTTGATATCGCCGACGCACGGCGGGCAGGTGGCGGATTTGGCAGCCGTGGTACACGCACTTTCGATGCGCCCGCAACCACACGGACCGCGCCCTCTCCTGCTGCCCCAATTGAACGCTCTATGACGCCGCGCCCGCAGACAAACCAGCCTTCTGCCATGCAGCCGCAGATGAACACACAACGTCCGGGCTTCTTTGGCGGTTTCGGCCGTTCCATGATCGGTGGCTTGCTGGTTGGCGGCCTGATCGGCACACTGCTCGGCCACGGTTTTGGGGGCGGCTTCGGCTTCCTCGGCATGCTCTTGCAGATCGGCCTTGTTATCGGCGCGGTCATGCTGGCCATGCGCTTCTTTGCCCAGCGCCGGCAATCATCTGCAACGGCATCAGGTCCCTCGTTCAATCAGGCATTCGGCCGCCCGGCTGATCCGTCTGCATCGCCTTCGTTCCGTATTCCAAGCATTGGTGCGGCGATGGGGTCGGGCTCTGCGGCTCCAAAGCCAGCACCGGCCCAGTCTTCGCAGGCATCGGATGAGCTTGGCATTTCGCAGCAGGATCTGGACAAGTTTGAACAGCTTCTGACCGAAGTGCAGACAGCTTACGGCACGGAAAATTATGCGGTTCTGCGGACGCTGACCACACCAGAGGCCATGTCCTACCTTGCCGAARAACTCGGTGAGAACGCAACGAAGGGCGTGCGCAACAGCGTTTCCGACGTCAAACTGCTTCAGGGTGACATCGCTGAGTCGTGGCGCGAGGACAATGCCGAATACGCGACGCTGGCTATGCGCTATTCAAGCGTTGATGCGATGCTCGACCGCACAACAGGCAAGCTTGTTGATGGTGATAACACGAGGGCAAGTGAAAGCACTGAGGTCTGGACATTTGTGCGGAAGGATGGCGACGACTGGAAGCTGTCAGCTATTCAGGCCGCATAAGCTCAATCTAGCCGGCCCATACTTATAATTCCGGCGCAGGAGCCTTGCTTCTGCGCCGGATTGATTCTGCGGGATTGGTTTGCGGTTATTTCACAACGTGCCAGACGCCACCGACGCCATCACCCGTTGTCTCGCCTTCTTTTGTGTCCTTGGCAAAGGTGTAAAGCGGCTTGCCATCATAGGCCCACATATCTTTGCCATCAGAAGCTTTGACAAGGGACCATTTGCCTTCGGCCTTCGCCTTGGCATCCGCATGGAAGGCCGGCCACTTCTTCAGGCAATCCGCATCACAATTGGATTTGCCTTTTGCATCCTTGTCGAACGTATAGAGCGTCAGGCCCTTTTCCGTGGCAAGCACCTTACCGAGTTTGGTTTCCACCGTCTTTGCTGGCTCTGCAGCATAGGCGGACAGGGTCGTGGCGGCCAGAAGACTCATTGCAATCACAAGTGTTTTCATTGTTTTCACTCCCTTATCGGTTTGACCGGTGAGACACCGGCATTGCCGTTTTACGCGAACGACGTTCGCTATTCATGACGATGCGACCCATTCTGATCCGAATTGAGGCACGGTTGAGCAAAAAACAAACAACAATTGAGACGATTGGTAACAAGACGAAAACAGCGTATTGGTTACTGCAATCAGTTGTGAGCTGAAGATGGACTGCCCGCAAAAAACCGAGATTTGATCTTATCTGCCCCGCCATACCGCACCGCATTGTGATGCGGCGCCTCGAACATTCAAAGTAATGATCTGAAAAATGCGACTGCTGCTGGTTGAAGATGATATGATGCTTGGTTCTTCGTTAAAGAAGGCGCTGGAGAAGCATGCCTATGGTGTGGACTGGATGCAGGACGGTGAATCCGGACTGGCCGCAATACAGGATTCCAGTTTTGCCGTCGTTATTCTGGACGTCAATCTCCCCAAGATGAGCGGACTTGAAGTACTCCGGGCGGCGCGCCGTGACAAAAACCTCGTTCCCATTCTCCTTTTGACCGCTCGCGATACCCCGCTTCATAAGGTTGAAGGCCTCGACAACGGGGCGGATGATTATCTGGTCAAGCCGTTTGATCTTGATGAACTGCTGGCGCGATTGCGCGCACTCGTGCGTCGCAGTGAAGGTCGGGTCGATACTGTTCTGCGATGCGCTGATGTGGAAGTGGACCCAGCTGCCAAGGTAGTGCGCAAAGCATCCACGCAGGTCATGATGACCGCCAAGGAGTTTCAACTCCTGAAGCTCCTGATGGAGCGATCCGGCAAATACGTCACAAAAAGCGATATTGAATATGCACTCTACAGCGCGGAAAGTGCCGTCGAAAGCAATACCACCGAGGTGACAATCTATAATCTGCGCAAAAAKCTGGGCAGCGATTTCATCAAATCCATCCGCGGTGTGGGCTATATGGTGGATGCATGAGCCGTCCCACCCTCACCCGGAAGCTCTTTTTCCGGATTACGCCGACGATTCTCATCACCATGGCAATCATCGGCGGATTTGCCTTCAACAGCGCCACCCGCGAAATCAACAATGTCTATGACGCTCAGCTGATCAACGACGCCAATGTGTTGTGGATGCTGCTGCACAATCAATTTGACGAGGAGCCCGGAGACGCTCCACCGAAACAGATCGCCGACATCGATTTCAACATGGGCAACCAGCTCGCGCTGAATGAAGATGCGGATGATTATGCCGATGCGCATATGTTCCGCGCATGGAAGGAGAATAAGATCGTTCTCTTTTCGGGCTCAACCTTTCCGGCGGAAATTTCGATGCAAAGGGCGGGTTTTACCAATGTTCGTTATGATAGCGAGCAATGGCGGATTTACTCGCTACCCATCCCCGAAACAAAGGTCGTGATCGAGGTGGCTGAAAAGATCGCCATGCGCCAGACGCTGGTGTCAAACATTCTGCTCAATCTCATTTTCCCGCTGCTCATACTCATCCCGCTGATTGCTATGCTGATCTGGTTTGGCATCAATAGCGGCCTCAGCACCATCCGTATGCTGGTGCAGCAAATCCGCAGTCGCTCACCGGATGACTTGTCAGCAATTCCAGTTGATACGCTGCCAAGGGATCTTTCACCGCTTGGCCGGTCGATCAATCAGCTTCTTGAGGATCTGGACGATTCGCTGAAAGCCGAACGGCGTTTTGCCGATCATGCGGCGCACCAGCTGCGCACGCCACAGGCGGCGCTGAAATTGTTGCTACAGATGTTATCGCAGGCAGACAGCGAGAAAGAACGTCAGGCGATTCTTGCCGACCTCGTCATCAGCAATGAAAAAGCCACCTATCTCATCGAGCAATTGCTGCGCGCTGCGCGTGTTGGCCATCAACCGATCCAACTTCAGCCTGTCGCACTTTACAGCACCGTGGCATCAATCGTCGCTGAAATGGGAAATTTGATAACGGCCAAAACATTGGACATGTCGCTCGACGGTGACGAAAAAGCGTTGGTCAGAGCAGATGATCCTCTGTTGCGACTGATGGTCAGCAACCTGATCGAGAACGCCGTGAAATATACGCCGGCGGGCGGCCGCATTCGCGTGGGCGTTACGCTCGCCAACAATTTCTGGCGTCTGTCCATTTCCGACAGTGGTCCCGGTATCGCCGAGCACCACCGGGAAGCCGTTTTCCAGCGATTCTATCGCATCGATACACCGCAGATCGAAGGAACCGGTCTCGGATTGACGATTGTTGCGGATATTATCAAGCGGTTGTCAGGCACGATCGCTTTGAAGTCTCCGGCCTCGGGCAAGGGTCTGCTCGTGGAAGTGCTTCTACCAAAAGCTTAATTTTGCTGTTTCCAAGTAAGCATGAAGGTCTTTGCTGATTTCAGTTTGGCATCATCTTGGCATAATTTAGCAATCAGTCCTGAATGCTAGAAGCTCCTCACATTGCACGAGGAGTGTCTGCATGCATGTATTTTGTGATTTCGACGGGACCATTTCCCTCGAAGACGCCACAGATTTCATTCTGGAACGATTGGCCAGCCCGAAATGGGAGGAAATCGAACAGGAATGGAAGCAGGGTCTTATTGGTTCCGCGGAATGCATGGCACGTCAAATCGCTCTGATCCAGGCTACGAATCAGGAGCTGGACCGCGCACTTGACGACATTGCCATTGATCCCACCTTCCCCGCTTTCGTCGATTTTTGCTGGGCACAGGCCATCCCTGTCACCATCATCAGCGATGGCGTTGACTATTTCATCAAACGCATTCTTGCCCGCTACAATCTCGATTACCTGCCTGTTATCGCCAACAAACTGACGATATCGGGCATCAACGGCCACACGCGCTATCAGTTGAGCTCGCCTTACAGCGATGCCGATTGTTCATCGGCTGCCGGCGTCTGCAAATGCCGCTCGGTCGAAGCTTTCGATACACGCGTCTATATCGGTGACGGCCGTTCCGATTTCTGCGTCTCTGACAAGCCGGAACTGGTGTTTGCCAAAGACAAACTTGCCGAATTTTGCACCGAAAGGGCCATTCCTTTCGTTGGCTATCAGAATTTTTCCGACCTTACCCAGAGCCTGAAGAATGCACTCCCCGGCTTTACCAGCCGTCCAGTGAGCGTCCCACGTTACGCCACGGCGTAAATCTACAACAGAAGAGAATCTTCATGAACATCAACCTTGCTATCAAGCAGACTGACAATGCTGCGTCGCAGCAGACATCCGAAGCTGAACTTCGTGCCCTCGAACAGGAATATTGCTCCCATGGTGATACGGTCCATTACACCGACCACCCCATGTTCTTCGAACGCTGCGAAGGCTCATATGTCTACGATGCGACAGACACGCCGTTCCTTGATCTGCAGATGTGGTATTCGGCTGTCAATTTCGGCTACCGCAATCCGCGTTTGAACGCCGCTGCACACCGCCAATTGGATACACTGCCCCAGGTTGCGTCGCAGTATCTGCATCGCGAAAAGGTTGAGCTGGCCGCCATGATCGCCAAGGATGCCGAGCGCAAGTTCGGCGCCAAGGGTCGTGTCCACTTCAACGTCGGCGGCTCGCAGGCCGTTGAAGATTCACTTAAGCTGGTGCGCAACTATACCGGCGGCAAAAGCCTGATGTTCGCCTTTGAAGGCGGCTATCATGGCCGAACCCTCGGTGCATCGGCGATCACCTCAAGCTATCGCTATCGCCGCCGTTATGGCCATTTCGGTGACCGCGCTCAGTTTATCGAATTCCCCTACCACTTCCGTGGCCCGAAAGGCATGACCAAGGAAGAGTACGGCCATTACTGCGTGCAGAAATTCGCGCGCCTGTTTGAAACCGAATATAATGGCGTGTGGGACCCGAAAACCGGCAAAGCCGAATACGCCGCATTCTATGTCGAACCAATTCAGGGCACGGGCGGCTATGTCATCCCGCCAATGAATTTCTTCAAGGAACTTAAGAAGGTTCTTGATGATCACGGCATCCTGCTTGTGGTTGATGAAATCCAGATGGGCGTCTACCGGACCGGCAAATTGTGGTCGATCGAACATTTCGGCGTAACACCCGATGCGCTCGTCTTCGGCAAGGCAATCACCAATGGCCTGAACCCGCTTTCCGGTGTCTGGGCCAAGGAAGAAATGATCAATCCAGGCATTTTCCCGCCCGGTTCGACCCATTCAACCTTCGCCAGCAATCCGATGGGCACTGCCATTGCCCTCGAAACCATGAAAATGCTCGAAGAAGAAGATTTTGGCGCAGCGATCATGGAAAAGGGTGCCTATTTCCTTGATGGCCTCAAGGAGTTGCAGAAGCGTCATCCGACCATCGGCGATGTTGACGGGCTTGGCCTCGCGCTGCGTGTCGAGATTTGCAAGGAAGACGGTTTTACACCTGACAAGGCAACCCTCGACTGGATGTCCGATGAAGGCATGAAAGGCGATCTGCTTGTCGGCGGCAAGAAGTACGGTCTCGTGCTGGATGTCGGCGGTTACTACAAGAACGTTATCACGCTGGCGCCAAACCTTCTGATCACACGCGAAGAAATCGATCTGGCTCTGAACCTGCTTGATCAGCTTTTCGTGCGCGCCGCCAAGAGATAATCGCATGCAACTCCTCCTTCTTCACCTCGATGATGCGCTGGAGTTGCAACCAGACTTCGTGCGCGCCTGTATGCGAACAGGCGCGCGCCAGATACATGCGGAAGATCATGGCCGCGTGGTTCGTCTGTGGGGGCATCAGCCCGCAATAGACGCCCTCAGCGGCAACATCTCCCGCTACATCGTTGGTGATCAGAAGAAACCGCATCTCTGCTTCATGGGTTCGGGTGACTTCCATCACGTCACCGCGCTTCTCGTTGCCGCGGCACTTGAAAACAACCCCGGCCCGGCAACGCTCATCCATTTCGATAACCACCCCGACTGGGTGCACTTCGGCAATGGCATGCATTGCGGATCATGGATTAATCGTGCCCTGCAGCATCCTGATCTCGAAAAAATCGTGACCGTGGGCGTATGCAGCGATGATCTGACAAGCCCTGAGCGTAAAGGGGCAAACCTGTCATTGCTCGCGCAGGGACAGCTGGAATTATACCCCTATAGCCATGCGCCAAGCCGCGTCCGTAAGGACTATGGCAGCGGTGCGAGCTATGAGCAGAAGAATGGCGTTTTGAGTTGGAAAACCATCGCGGAGATCGGCGAAGAAAACTTCATTGATCAGTTGCTGTCGCGCATCAAAACCGAGGCTGTGTATTTTACGATCGACAAGGATGTTCTTGTCCGTGACGATGCGATCACCAACTGGGATCAGGGGCGGATGCGCCTGCCCTACGTTCTCTCGCTGATCACGGAAATCAGCAGGCATCACCGGATCGTTGGTGCCGATGTGACCGGTGACTATTCGACACCATCCTATTCCGGCAATCTGTGGACCCAGTTTACAAAACGTGCCGAGATTTTCATCGATCAGCCGCACGCAACGCCGGACCCTACGATAACAACAAACATCAACAGTGCCGCCAATCATGCATTGCTCGAAGTCCTGTCGGAGGCGATGGGATGACCGGCACGCTTACACTTCATATGCTGGCTTTGATCGCTTTCTGCGTTCTCACAGAAACCGCGCGGGAAGTCTGCTTCAAATATTCAGCCGATAACGAAGCGTTGGCTGCTGCACTGGTCAAACCTGTGACCTGGCTCGGCGTGATCTTCTGGGCGCTGGAACTCGTTGGCTGGACCATCGTGCTGGAGCATGTGCCGCTGTCGATCGCCTTCCCGCTCATGGCTCTCAGCTATGTCATCATCGTGCTCGCAGGAGCATGGATATTCAAAGAACAAATCAACCTTCGCCACGCAGCCGGTGTGCTGTTCATCACAGCCGGTGTGGCATGTGTAGGAGCAACAGGATTATGAAACTCTTCGCTCATACAAGGTGGGATATCGCGCCCATACTCGCAGCTATTGCTCACCTTCTCTTCAATATCTATCTGGTCGTCGGCTTCGAAAGCCGACCTTTGTGGCTCTCGCTTGTGCTTGGTGGGCTCTACGCGGTCTCGATCTCGTGGAACATCAACAGCATTTCGCATAACTTCATCCACACGCCCTACTTCAAGTCCCGTGCGATGAACTACGCATTCAGCCTGCTGGAATCAGTGACAATCGGGTTCTCCCAGACCTATTACCAATGGATTCATATGCGCCATCACTCGGGCAACAGCGACCGCCCGAACGAGAAGGGCGAAACCATCGACTGGTTGTCGATCTATCGCCACGGCAAGAATGGCGAGCCTGAGAATGTCTGGAGCTATACGTTTCTAAGCTTCTTCCGCGATAGTCTCGGCGACATTCACAAGGCCATCTCGAAGAACCGGCCATTTGATGCCAAATGGGGTCGCTTCGAGCTTTATGCGTTTCTGGGTCTGGCTGCGATCGGTTTTCTCTGGGACTGGAAGGCGATGCTCTTCTTCGCGCCCTTCTATTATCTGGGAAACTGCCTCTCTTCGCTCAACGGCTATTATGAGCACCTGCACGGCGATCCGGATGAGCCTATCGCATGGGGCGTGAGCAGCCATAACACCTTCTATAACTGGCTCTGGTTCGGTAACGGTTACCACGCCGAACATCACTACCGCCCGAAGACCCATTGGACTGAACTGCGCAACTTCCACGAGAAAATCAAGGAAGAGCAGGACAAGGCCGGTGTACACGTCATCAGCACCTGCCATGCACTTGGGTTCATGGCCCCGGAAAACAGAAACCCGGATATGATCGATGCAGATGTCTGATGGATTGAGCTATTTCCTTGAAGGCTCGAATGGCAAAGGCGTGTTGCTCGTCCATGGTTTGACGGGCGCGCCTGCGGAAATGAAAATGCTGGCCCGGCAGCTAAACCGGAAAGGCTACAGCGTCTACGCCCCGCTTCTGGCGGGGCATGGCGTTGACATGGCAACATTGACGCGATCACGCTGGCAGGACTGGCTGGAAAGCGTGCATGAGGCGACGGAGAAATTTGCCCCCTATACCGATGAAACATTTGCGGCTGGCATCTGTATCGGTGGCAAATTGTCGATGATGGCTGCCCATCAAAGGCCGAACAGCATCAAGGCCGTGGCGATCTATTCGCCCTGCTTCCATTATGACGGCTGGAATGTTCCACACCATTACTGGCTGCTTTCTCCGTTTATCGAGCTGTTGTCGCATATTCCGTCTATCGCCAAGCTGAATTTCAGCGAGACATCCGCACTTGGTATCAAGGATGAGCGGATCAGGCGTATGATGGTAAGCATGGAAGCAGAGGGCGTTATCGACAAATTCCCGGGAAAGGGCATCGCCGAGATGTATCGCCTTGGCAAGGAGTTGAAGCGAAACTTGCCACAAATGCGCACGCCGACACTCATCCTGCATGCCAAGGAAGATGATCTGAGCAGCCCAAAACACGCCCGTTATATCAGCCGCCACATTGGTGGACCGCATCAACTGACGTGGATCGAAGACAGCTACCATATGATCCATGTCGACCGGCAGCGCCAGAAAGTTGGCGACTACACAGCGGCATTCTTCGAGGCCAATAATGCCCCAGCCTATGCATGATCATGTTTTACAGCACGCGCCCGTTTCAGCGAAGATCGCTGTGGTGGCACAAACACGCATATTTGAATCGATCCGTGATATCGGCCGGGACGCATGGGACAAGTGTTTTGCCGACGAAGCAGAGGATTACGGTTGCCTGCTTGCCATTGAGGAAGCTGGAATTGCCGGTTTTGCCTTCCGCTATGTCACTGTCATCGAAAATGGCCAATTGCTCGCGGCCATGCCTGCATTCCTGACAGATTACCAGTTGGACACAACGCTCGAAGAAGGCCGGTTGCGTCAAATTCTGCGCCGCATAAGGCAGACGTTTTCACGTTTTCTGACGCTCAAGCTGGCTTGCCTCGGTTCGCCATGCACTGAAAATGGCATTGTTGGGTTTCATCCTGATGTACTTGAGCGGCGCAAGGCCGATCTGTACTCACAATTGCTATCGGGCTTTGAACATTATGCCAAGGCAAACGGCTGCTCGCTTATCGGTATCAAGGATGTGCCGGAGCCAGCGACAAATGCCTTTGCGACGGTGTTCTCGGATCATGAGTTCGCCGGCATCCCCGGTCTGCCAACGGCCTGGCTCGATATCGATTTTGACTCCATCGAAATCTATATGCTCAGGCTTTCATCCGGAACGCGCAAAGACATGCGCCGAAAGATGAAATCGTTCGATAAAATCAGAGTGGAAAAACGCACTGATTTCGCGAACCTGCTGCCGCAGGTCATGGCGCTTTATCACGACACGCGCAACCGCAGCGAATGGCAGTTTGAAGAACTGACGTCTGACTATTTCAGCGGTATTCTTAACCAGATGCAGGGACGTTCGTTTTGCACCTTTTACTATGCAGGTGACCAGTTACTGGCTGCCAATCTAATGGTTCACAATGGTAATACGCTGATCGACAAGTTCTTCTGCATGAACAGCGCCGAAGGCCGTGCCTATAATTTGTACTATCTGAGCTGGTTCACCAATCTGCGCCATTGTCTTGATCATGGCATGAAGCGCTATCAGAGCGGACAAGCCTACTACGAAAACAAGATCCGCCTCGGCAGTCAGCTGACGCGCAACACCATGTATTTCAAGCATCGCAATCCAGTCATTCAATGGGCATTGCGCCTCGCCTCCCCGCTGTTTGCGGCAGACGAAACATTGAAGGATGGCGCATGAAGCCGATCAATCTCGTCTGGTTTGCCATTCCAGTTCTCAACACGCTGTTTCAGGTCTTCATCAAGCTCGCCGCCGAACAGATGACCGGACTTGGCTTCGATATGGCCTGGCTCATCCATGCGGTCACATCACCATGGATGCTGGCCGCTATCGCTGCTGAAGTGATCTGCTTTGTGTTCTGGCTGCAGGCATTGGCCCAGCTTGATCTGAGCAAGGCATTTCCCCTGACCGGGATCAGTTATGTAATGATCCTTGCAACGAGTTGGCTCATTTTCCGGGAAGATATCAGCGCACTCCAGATTATCGGCAGTACACTGATTCTTATCGGTGTCTGGCTCATCGGCACGGCCTCCAGTGAGCAGAAAAGCACTGAACCGTCGCTCTCAGGTGTCATACCTCACAAAATGCATTAGGTTGAGTATTGCCGCGAAGGCATTTGCCAATCGGTCAACGCAATTTGACTGTCCGTCTTTATTTCGATGTAATCTGCCATGAAAACACAGCATGCCCGACTAGGAACGCAGCCCATGGATCGCTACGAAACATTCGCAACCTGGATCTTTATCGCATTCGGCGTGCTGATACTGGCAGGATTGATGGCGTTCTCGATAACCACTGGCGACAAGCAGGCGTTTTTGTTCACGATTGCTGCGTCTTGTGCCACATTTTTTCTGGGCGTTGCCGTGGTCTTCAATCAACCCAAGCTATATGGCCTCATTTTGCTGGCCACGATCGTTCTCGTCGGCTGTTCGATAACCGCGATCGTGACTTAGTTCATCACTCAACCGGCGGCGTAATGTGCCTGTAAGCACCGTGCCAGTAGAGCAAGGGTTCAGCATTCTTGCGCACAGTGACCGCGCGCACCCTTCCAATGAGAATGCCATGCGAATGCCGTTCAATCGCGTCATCAAGTTCGCAATCAAGAACCGTCAAGGCATTCTTTAAAGCAAGCGTTCCTGTTGCAAGCTCATGCCATTCGCTATCCAGATAACGATCAATGCCCTTGCGCCCGCCCCGTCCTGCAAAACTGTCTGCGACATGGCGCTGATCATGTGCCAACACATTGACACAGAAACTGCCGTGACGCTGCAGCACGGGCCAGGATGACGAATCCCTGTTGAGGCTGACAATCACCGATGGCGGGTCAATGGCCAGCGACGAAACCGAGGTTGCAGTAAAGCCTGTCCGGTCATTGCCGCGCCCCACCGTGATAACACTCACCGCGCCAGCGAGGTGACGCATGGAATCCTTGAACAAATCAGCTTCCACAGTCAATTCGTGCTGGGCGGCACGCGCCCCTGTCTGAAAGACGGACATTTTTTCCTCATTCATTGGATCACTCTGGCAGGTGGGACCGTCAAAGTCCGGGCTTTCGGCTACGGAAGGATCACTTCACTCGGTGTGCAAGAGGTCTTCGTCATTCGACTTTCGATGAATAGACTAGTGACCGGTTTCAGATGAGCATCCATCCATTCGATTTCAATCTCCTCGAGATCAAAGGCATAGAGCTGCTCACGACTGCATTGCAGCACATTCGTATAGCGCGAAACCAGATTGTGCTTTGCTCAACCTGCGACCTTTCGGCAATTTTGTTTTGCCTTTCGCGGCAATTTCGAGAAACCAAATCTAAAACGGGCCGTATAGCGACTTCACCGCGCCAGATCCATCGAACAATTGCCAACCCGAAACAACCGGCGATGAGTCTATTGATCGGTCATTAATCTCTCGCTCATACGGACATTGATAACGGCGCAGTTTTGAACCTGCATGCCACACCAAACTCACACGCAGGATTTATTTTCACAACAAGGCCGCTGCGCGCAAAATCGTGCTCTTCCTTTCGCGAAAATTGTAATCTCTATCGTGTTAATCGTCTATCGGATGCCTGATGATGGTCCGTACCAGCAGAGAGAGAATAATCCCGATGGCGTCCACTGACTATACGACCACGCACAGCGCACGCGCTTCGGCATTCCAACGTATTTTCAAAGACAAAGACCGGGCCACCGTCGCCCTGGTTTTCACGGGCGCTTTTGCGTTCCATCTGGCCGTGCTGTTCAATCTCCTGCCTGCATAAGCTGTTACCCGGTATTATCCTGATCGCTCTGCATTCGTCAAAGACCAGACTCCGGATGGCAGGCGCTATGGTGCACAAAATATTTTCAATTGCCATGGAACCAATCCTCCGCTGACGCATTCTGTGGGTACTGGTACCCCAACCAGCCTTGGCTTTCCCCCCACAAGCCAACCCAGCCCAATCCTCATACCCCTTGAGGATTGGGCTTTTTTCATTGCGCTACCTGTGCCCGAACAGAACTGGTTCAATTTCGGCAGGAAAGGCTCTAGCATTGCAGAATAAGAAAACCTGGAACGGAGGAAGCAATGTCCATTGATAGTGCCAAACAAGCCATCGAGACTGCAATCCATCGCGGCGATTTCAAAAGCATGGGGGTTGCCGTGTTCAAGGCAATCAACGCTTTGGAAGATCGAATCCGGCAGATGGAAGAGGAAATCGCCCAGTTGAAAGCAAAAGTGAACTGACGCCAAGCCATTCGATCTTTGAAATGAAAGTTGGCTATGTTAAGGTTCTGGCAAGTTGAGTGTAGCGGTACCTTGAGCCTGCGCCGCACTGAAACGATGCGTGATATTCTTATCCAGAGTCCAGTTTGTTAGAGCCAAATCAAGCCTCAACCCGTGAAACCCCTACCGTTTCGGCAGGGGTTTTGCTTGTGAGAACGGGCACGCCATGAAAATCATTCTGTCGATTGTTGCGGTACTTCTGATCATTATGGGCGGGGTATGGGCTTTGCAGGGCCTTAGCCTTATTGGCGGTAGTTTCATGGTTGGGCAAACCCGCTGGCTCTATATCGGGTTGGTGACGATCGTCGCCGGTGCTGTTTTGCTGGCTTTTGCCGCTTCGCAAAAATAACGTGCCAGCACGCGCCAATCCCTCATATTTCCAACGCCAAGTTCGCTTTGATCCCTCAGCGGTGTGTTCCAGCACGAATGATTTGATCACGTGCGCAGCTGTCATTTTCCAGAAGGAATCGAGATTTTACAAGGCTTTGACCTGCCCTGTCAGCAGCTTACGTCTGGATTTGTCAGGAGCTCGCTGATAGAACCGTGAGAGAAAAGCGGGAGGCTTGAATTTTTATGACTGAACTGACGATTATTGTTGAATTCGAAACACATGAGGGCCGGGAGGAAGAGTTTACGGCGCTCATTCGCGAGCATGCACGCAAAACACTTGACGAAGAACCGGGCTGCCTGCGCTTCGAAGTCATCAAACCAATCGAGCGTGACGGTACGCCTATTCCCAACAAGGTTATGGTCAACGAGCTTTATGCCAATGAAGCGGCCGTTACAGCCCATGAAAACAATCCGCGCCTGGTCAAAGTCCGTGCAGCCAATGCACCATTGCTCAAATCCAGCCGGTTAATCTGGGCCAAATCCCTGAGCGCCAAACCGGCCGAAGGCATGACCACGATGGAACTGAATGCGAGCAATGACGATTGAGGGGCTTTGCCTAACGTCGAATGTCGTTGGGCATTGAAATGTGCAATGAATAAGTTTGAAATACCGGCTGCGACAGCAAGAAGGTTTCCTGTGAAAAGCAAATTGGCTCTCGCTATTTTCCTGCCATGCATTTTGGCCGTCAGCAATTGCGGCGCGATGCGTTGGATGGATGAAACCTCCAAATCGACAGGATCTTCCAAATGTGCAGGCTGGAACAAAATCCGCATCAAGCCGGAAACTGCTGTTTATCTTGCCCGGAATGATTTTTCTGCCGGAATAGACATCGACTCCCACAATCTCAATGGACAATCGCACGGCTGCTGGAATTGATTTCTCTCCAGAATCCTTTCCGGCCAATACCGTCGGAAAGGTTCTGGGTTTTCTGGAACCAAACGCTGCCTCTACCGTTATTCCTTCGCTTATGATGAAAGGAATTCTCGAAATGGCAACGAACGTATCGAAAGCGCGTGACGCAGCTGAGGGTGATCTGGAAAGCCAGATTGCGGCCCTGCGCAAGGAACTTTCAGGGATTACCCAGTCCCTTTCCGATCAGGGTTATGATCTGCTTGATCAGGCAAATTCGACCTACGACACCGTGAAACGGCATGGTCGCAAAGCAGCACGCTTCGTGGGAGATGAAGCACAGGTTGTCGCCGATAAAGCGAAGGAAAACCCGCTGATCACTGTTGCCGTCATTTCTGCAATTGCGGGTATTGGCTTGCTTGCAGGCCTTAGTGCCTATCGCCGGTAAACCGGACGGGTCTTGAAACGGGCGATATGGTTGCCTATATCAGGTGCAGAAATTCGGTTCCGTCTTTGACCACGGATGTACTGGCACTGGTGTTGAGCTGAGTTTGGAAAGGTCGGGATTTCCCGACCTTTTTTATTGCCTTTTTGCACCAACGCGGCGTTTATCAGCCAGACTTGAACCGGTCTTCTGTTGCACCAGCGAGGCGGAACATCTATGAAAGACGGGAATATAGCCTTGATCATGTTGGATCGGGTTTTACAGTGAGAGTGAGCCCCTTGATTCCGTGCCGGGGTGTTTAGAGCGAGCTGCCTGAATGGACAATTTTGAGAAATACGCACTGGCTTTGATGGTCGTATTCGGTGCCCTTATTATTGGCGGCCTGATGGCAGTCCATATTGCCTGGGTGCACAAAGCCGGATTTCTCTACGCCTTGAGCGCAGCCGTCGTTGTCTGGGCTGCCGGATTCGCCGTTCTCTTCGACAAGCCTCGGGTCTATGGTTTCCTGCTGCTGGTCGCTGCCGGTTTTATCACGGCGTCTATTGTCGTTCTCGTTCGCTGATCCCAAAAATTTTGGCGATGTCTCCCGAGCGAAAATATGAAATTTTCGCTCATAATATTATTTACTTTATCAAGAATAATTCTAAACTAGAGTCTCGTTTCCAAGGCATGCCCTGATTTCAGGTTGAGAGAGATATTCCCATGCGCCTAACCAGACAGACAAATTATGCCATTCGCATTCTGATGTATTGCGCCGCCAATGATGGCAATCTGAGCCGGATTGCCGAAATTGCGCAGGCTTACACGGTCTCCGAACTTTTCCTGTTCAAGATTCTGCAGCCGCTCGTTGAGAACGGTTTCGTTGAAACCGTACGTGGACGCAATGGGGGTGTGAAGCTTGGCAAACCTGCCAAGGACATCACGCTTTTTGACGTTGTGCGTGTGACCGAAGAGAACTTTGCCATGGCGGAGTGCTTTGAGAACGATGCTGCCGAATGTCCGCTGATCGACAGCTGCGGCCTGAATGCTGCCCTGCGCAAGGCATTGAATGCATTCTTCGAAGTTCTGGCTCAATATTCCATCGACGATATCGTCAAGACCAGAGATGTTCGCGCCCTCCTCGGCATCGACAATCTGGCGCCACGCCTCGCAACTGCGAGCTGATGTAGTCCCAACTCTGCGCGGTGACCGGTTTCGGAATCGACCATCAATCACATCTGCCCAAATGGAGTTTGCGCCGTGTACATAGCTATGAATCGTTTCAAAGTTCAGTCGGGCTCTGAAGAAGCCTTTGAAACCGTGTGGAAATCACGTGACTCCCGCTTGGCGTCAGTCCCCGGTTTTGTCGAGTTCCACCTATTGCGCGGCTCCAAGAACGAGGAAGAGAACTATACCCTCTTTGCCTCGCATACCATCTGGCGCACGCAGGCGGATTTTACCGCATGGACTCAGTCGGAACATTTCCGTGCCGCGCATCGCAATGCGGGCGATACCAAACCGAGCTACATCGGACATCCCCAATTTGAAGGATTCTCGGTGGTCGAAGGCGCCTGATTTAGTCTTTTTACGACAAATGAGACGTTTTGACACACTTAAAACCGACAATTAATTTTGCCGGGTTTTGTATTGAAATACGCCAAACATGATTGAATTGGTTATATTATTTTCCTAGTTTAGAACTATTCTAACTTATTGATATCACGACATATTCAGCGTTGGCCATTTGACAGAATTCTGACAAACCGGTCTTATACAACCAGTATTGCGAATAACGCATGACCTTTAATGTTAGGGCCTTGAACCCTTGCGATTGGAGGAACCTTTGTCTGGTTCGAAAGTATTATCAGGCCACAGGACAATATTCCTTGGCCATTTTCAGCGAAGCGCCACCCGCCCTGCCATCAGGGGAAGTTTTGACGATGTAATGACGTCAAGATTTGTAGGTATTTATTCTTCCAGATACGGCGCGTAGACAATATGCTTGTATGTCATTGCAATATCATTACCCAAAAAGAGATCGAGAATACTATTGTTGAACTTCTCGATATTGACCCGTGGCAACTGATTGTCCCGGCAAAAGTCTATCATGCCATGCAGAAGCGCGGCCGCTGCTGCGGCTGCTTCCCAAACGTCGTTGAAACCATCATAAAGGTGACGGAAGAATATCACCTCCGCCACGGTTCCAACGATTCTGATGCAGTGTCGTTTATTGATCGTGTGCGGGCATTGCGTCACGAATACGGGAGTTCACGGCATGAAAGGCGACAAAAAGGTCATCGAGCGGCTTAACGAAGCGCTGTTCCTCGAATTGGGAGCAGTCAATCAGTATTGGTTGCACTATCGCCTTCTGGACGATTGGGGTTACAAGCTGCTCGCCAAGAAAGAGCGTGCTGAATCCATTGAAGAAATGCAGCACGCTGATCGTATTATCGAGCGCATTATTTTCCTCGAAGGCCATCCAAATCTGCAGTCGATCGGCGCTCTGCGCATTGGTCAGAACATCAAGGAAGTGCTGGAAGCCGACCTTGCTGGTGAGTATGACGCTGTAAAATCCTACAAGACGTCACGCGAAATCTGCGCCGAAGTCGGCGACTACGTCACCAAGGAACTCTTCGATGAGCTTCTCAAGGACGAAGAAGGCCACATCGACTTCCTGGAAACACAGCTTGATCTGCTGGGCCGCATTGGCGTCGAGAACTACGGTCAGCTCAATGCTGCACCAGCTGACGCCGCTGAATAAGCCAATCATTTTGCACGCATAAAAAAAGGGCGCCATTGGCGCCCTTTCCTTTGTCGCAAGACAAACCTTATTGCGGCAGCTTGTCGTCTACGCCTGCTACGTAGAAATTCATGCTGAGAATGGTCTTGTCATCGGCCGTTTCGCCAGCCTTCAACCACTCCGAACCATCCTGCTTCTTGACTGGGCCCGTGAAAGGCTTCAGCGCGCCAGAAGCGATCTTGGCCTGCGTTTCCTCGGCCAGCTTCTTCACATCGTCAGGCATGTTGGTGTACGGCGCCATCACTACAAGATTCTCATGCATGCCATGGAAAACATTGTGGGTTTTCCATGTGCCGTCAATCACAGCCTTGGCCCGTTCAATGTAATAAGGGCCCCAATTATCAACGATAGAGGTCAACTGGGTTTCCGGACCGAACTTGATCATGTCGGAAGCCTGACCGAATGCCTTGATTTTGCGCTCGGCAGCCACCTGCATCGGTGCAGTCGAATCCGTGTGCTGTGTGATAATATCAACGCCCTGATCGACCAGAGCCTTGGCCGCATCCGCTTCCTTGCCCGGATCAAACCAGGAGTTGGCCCAGATCACTTTGACCTTGAAGTTTGGATTGACCGACTGCGCACCCAGCATGAAGGAGTTGATGCCCTGCACCACTTCCGGGATCGGGAAGGAACCGATGTAACCAGCAACGCCAACCTTGGACATCTTGGCCGCGATCACGCCTTGCACATAGCGGCCTTCATAGAAGCGCGAGTTGTAGACGGCAACATTGTCGGCAGTCTTGTAACCGGTTGCGTGTTCGAACTTCACATTCGGGAATTTCTGCGCAACCTTGATCGTCGCATCCATATATCCGAACGATGTTGTGAAAATCAGCTTGTTGCCTGCACGGGCCAGACGCTCGATGGAGCGTTCTGCATCGGCACCCTCAGGTACACTTTCAAGGAACGTGGTTTCAACCTTGTCACCAAGCGCCTTTTCCATTTCCTTGCGGCCCTGATCATGCTGGTAGGTCCAGCCGAAATCACCGGGTGGTCCGATATAGATGAAGCCAACCTTCAGCTTCTCCTCGGCATGCGCCGCTCCCGTCACAGCAAAGCTGGCGGCCATAGACAGCGCCATAAGCAGTTTTTTCATTCGTGTTCACCTCTCTGTTAAACCAAATGCATTGTCTTTTTATTCTCGTTCGGCCCCTAGCGGTCGGGCACGAAGGGTTTGCCGAGTGATGTCGGCGTATTCATAAGGGTCAGCCGCTTGTTGCGCGAAATCAGCACAAGAACGACAATTGTTGCCAGATAGGGCAAGGACGACATGAACTGCGAGGGTATGCCGATACCGAGCGCCTGCGCATGCAACTGGCCAATGGTCACAGCACCGAAGAGATAGGCACCAGCGAGAATGCGCCATGGTCGCCATGAAGCGAACACCACCAGCGCAAGCGCGATCCATCCCCGGCCCGACGTCATGTTTTCCACCCATTGCGGCACATAGACGAGCGATAGTTGCGCACCGGCGAGCCCGGCGCAAGCGCCCCCGAACATGACAGCGAGATAGCGCACCCGGACAACAGGCACACCAAGTGCATGGGCCGATGTGTGGTTGTCACCCACCGCACGCAGTGTCAGTCCGGCGCGGGTGCGGAACAGGAACCACGTAACCCCGATGGTGAGGAGGATCGAGATGTAGAAAATCGGGTCTTGTCCGAACAGGAATTTGCCGACCACGGGAAGATCAGTGAGGACGGGAATGTACAGGGATTGCATCCGCACGCCGGGCAACCCGACAAAGCTTTCCCCAATCATCGCCGACGCGCCGAGCCCAAGCAGTGTTAAAGCCAGACCCGTTGCCACCTGATTGGTGACGAGCGTCAGTGTCAGAAAACCGAATAACAGGGAAAAGGCCGCACCCGCAAGAATGGCTGCGAACATTCCAAGCCATGCCGATCCCGTGACTTGCGCCACACCAAAACCGGCAACGGCACCCATGATCATCATGCCTTCAACGCCGAGATTGAGGACGCCGGATCGCTCCACCACCAATTCGCCCATCGCGGCGATCAGCAAAGGCGTAGCAGCCGTGGCAACAGTCAAAAGAATAGCTTCGAACATGCCCATATCACGCGCCCTTTGCTGCGGTTTCGCTGTGACGGGTCACGAAGCGGATGCGGTAATAGATGAGCGTGTCACTTGCCAGCACGAAAAACAGGATGATGCCTTGAAAGATGCGCGCCGATTTCTCCGAAATACCAAGGGAAACCTGTGCTGCCTCACCACCAAGATAGGACAGCGCCAGAACCAGCCCTGCAGCAACAATGCCGAGCGGATTGAGACGACCGAGGAACGCCACAATGATCGCGGTAAAGCCGTAGCCCGGTGTGATCGTCGTGCGTAATTGCCCGACAGCGCCCGAAACCTCGGCAATGCCTGCCAGTCCAGCAAGCGCACCAGAGACAAGAAACGCGAAGAATGTCAGGCGGCCGGCGCTGAAACCGGCAAAGCGCCCTGCCCGTGCGCTGCGTCCGAGCACCTTGATTTCAAAGCCGTTCAATGTGCGCGACAGCATGAACCAGACGAGCAGCGCAGCAACAACGGCCAAGATGAAACCCCAATGCGCCCGGCCCGATTCAGCCCATATCTCCGAGAGTATGGCGCTCGAATTGAACTGCACGGTCTCAGGGAAATTGAAGCCTTGCGGATTACGCCAGGGACCACGCACAATCCAGTCGAGGAACAGCTGTGCCACGTAAACAAGCATCAGGCTGGTCAGAATTTCATTGGTGTTGAACCGCACCTTCAGAAAGGCCGGAATGGTGGCATAGGCCATACCACCCGCCATGCCGAGCAAAAGCATGATCGGCAGGACATACCAGCCCTGAAAATCTGGGAAAACAACGGGCAGGATCGATCCGGCAATACCGCCCATGATCAACTGCCCTTCCGCACCAATATTCCAGTTGTTGGACAGAAAACAGACGGAAAGCCCTACAGCGATCAGGATCAATGGCGCCGCCTTCACCAGCAACTCATGCCACGACCAGATTTCGGTCAAAGGCTCAACGAAATAGGAATAGAGCGCCGAAACCGGGTTCTTGCCCAATAGCGAGAACAAGATAGCTCCGGCAATCAGCGTCAGGAACAGTGCAATGAAGGGTGAAAGCGCACTGAACAGCGCCGAATGTTGCGGACGTTTGACCAGTTCAATGCGCATCAGACCGCCCCTGCATTTACATGTGCCGAAGCAGTATCTGCGCCGCCCATCATCAGACCGACACGTTCCATGTTCATTGCTTCAATCGGCACTGCCTCCGAAAGACGACCATGCACCATAGCGGCAATGCGGTCAGATATTTCAAAGAGTTCATCGAGATCCTGGCTGATGACAATGACAGCCGAGCCACTGCGAGCAAGATCGACAAGCGCTTGCCTGATATGCGCTGCTGCTCCCGCATCGACACCCCATGTGGGCTGATTAACGACCAGAACAGAAGGATTTCTATCCAACTCACGGCCGATGAGAAACTTCTGCAGGTTTCCGCCAGAAAGCGCTGATGCATCTGGGTTTTCTGCACTTTTACGCACATCCATCTGCGCGACAATACGCTTTGCAGCAAGGGCAAGACTCGATTGTTGTAACAATCTTAAAAGTCCGCCGCCGAGAAAGACTTTTCCATCCGTCGAATAACGCGACAGCAGCAGATTGTTCGTCAATGACATATCAGGAACCGCCCCATGGCCAAGGCGCTCTTCAGGAACAAAAGCGGCACCAAGCCTGCGCCGTGCAGAAATACCCGAGCGCCCTGCATCCTTGCCCCGAATGCGGACAATATCTGCCCGTTCCTGCAAGGCTTCTCCCGATATGGCTTCGAAGAGTTCACCTTGCCCGTTGCCAGCAACGCCCGCGATACCGAGAATTTCACCCGGTTTGACGGACAGTCGGACATCATGCAGCGATACAGAAAACGGGCCTCGCGGTTTTTGCGACAGGCCATTGACCTCTATCAAGGCCGCCTGGGTGGCAGGCGCATCATTCGGGCGCCGCTCAATGACATGAATATCGCTGCCCACCATCATGCGGGCAAGTGAAGCTGATGTTTCCTTGCGTGGATCACACTGGCCAACAACCTTGCCATGACGCAGCACCGTCGCCCGGTCACAAAGACGGCGCACCTCTTCAAGCCTGTGGCTGATGTAGAGGATGGACTTTCCTTCCGATCGCAACCGTTCGAGCGTCACAAACAGAAGGTCGGCTTCCTGCGGTGTCAGCACTGACGTCGGCTCGTCGAGAATGATCAGATCAGGGTTTTGCAGCAGGCAGCGAATAATCTCGATGCGTTGGCGTTCGCCTACAGAAAGATCGCCGACCAGCGCATCCGGATCAACAGGCAAACCATAGGTCTGGCCAATTTCCCGGGCTCTGGCTGCAATGGTGTTCAGGTCGGTTTTAACATCAAGTGACAAGGCGATGTTTTCAGCGGCTGTCAGAGCATCGAACAGAGAAAAATGCTGGAAAACCATACCGATACCCAGCGATCTTGCGAAAGCCGGATTGGCCATTGCAACGGTGTCGCCCTTCCAGTCGATGTCACCGGAACTCGGCTGCAAGGCGCCAAAGAGCATCTTCACCAGTGTCGATTTACCGGCGCCGTTTTCGCCCAGAAGTGCGTGGATTTCGCCGGTGCCGATTGTCAGATCGATCCCGTCACAGGCTTTCAGAGAGCCAAAAATTTTTGTGAGAGCGCTTGCTTCCAGAAGTGGACGCCCGGCCCCGCCTTTATCACTTATGCTTGTCATAGTACCCCACGGCCCGGGACGATTATTATAAGGTGTCCCCTAACCGTTTTCGATCCTATGTCGGGCAGCATCGATTTGGGAAGTGCAAAACCTGAGGTTGCGGCCATTTGCGCACATTATTCGAGCATTATTTTCAGTGGCTTAAGGAATAAGCACCGTTGTTCCGGTTGTTTTGCGTGCTTCAAGATCACGATGGGCCGTTGCAGCATCTTTGAGTGCGTATTTTTGGCCGATATCAATGCGCACGACGCCGCTTTCCACCTGAGCAAAAAGCTCGCGTGCAGCATTTTCGAGAGCGGCCCGCGCGGCGACATAGACAAATAAGGTTGGCCGCGTCAGATAAAGCGAGCCCTTGCGTGACAGAATACCAAGATCGAACGGTGGGACCGGACCCGAGGATTGGCCGAAACAAACGATCATCCCACGCGGACGCAAACAATCCAGTGATCCATCAAACGTGTCCTTGCCGACAGAGTCGTAGACAACATCCACACCTTTGCCACCCGTAATTTCCTTCACCCGCTCGACAAAATTCTCGGTGCGATAGTTGATGACGTGATCAAACCCATTTTGAAGCGCGAGCTTTACCTTCTCATCTGAACCGGCAGTGCCGATAACCGTCGCTCCCAGATGTTTGGCCCATTGTCCAGCGATAAGCCCGACACCGCCAGCCGCCGCATGAAACAGGATCGTATCGCCCTTCTTTACGGGATATGTCTCCCGCAACAGATAATAGGCGGTCATGCCTTTCAGCATCATCGAGCCCGCTTGCTCCGATGAGATGGCATCAGGAACTTTCACCAGACGATCCGCCGGCATGAGGCGTTCTTCCGCATAGGCACCGATCGGATTGACATAGGCGACGCGATCTCCCGCCTTAAAATCCGTAACACCTGCACCAACGGACAGGACAATGCCTGCACCTTCATTGCCGGGAATCAGCGGCAAACCGCCGGGCGATGGATAAAGGCCGGTACGGAAATAAACATCGATGAAATTCAGCCCGATGGCCTCATTGCGCATGCGCACTTCACCGGGGCCAGGCTCGCCTACCTCGACGTCTTCATAAACAAGAGCTTCCGGACCGCCCGTTTGATGAATGCGGATTGCTTTGACCATCATGCCTTCTCCGTCCGTCCAAGATTGGGAAATGCCTGCATTACTGCGCCGATAAGAAACAGATAAATACCCGTCACCGAAATGCCAATACGTACCCAAAGGGGCGAGTCCAGATGCTGGTACAGCGACAGCACGCCGAATGCACACCACAGGAAGAATATCGTGAGATTGAGTGGCCGCAGACGCTGTACGCGTACCGGATGCAGGAAATAAATCGGCAGGAAGGAAACAATGGCTGCGCCGAGAACGATGGCAAATGCCACCCATTCGCCCGGCTTGACGATAAACAGCGTGAAAACCAGCATATTCCAGACAACAGGAAAGCCTTTAAAGAAGTTTTCCTTCGTCTTCATACCCGTATCGGCATAGTAGATCGCGCTCGATACCACGATAATTGCCGCTGCCAGAAATGACAGTCCCTCGCCCATGAAGCCGCGCTGATAGAGCGCAAAGGCCGGAATGAGCACGTAGGTCATGTAATCAATGATATTGTCGAGGAGTTCTCCCGACCAGTTCGGCAGGACATATTTGACTTCAAGCTTGCGCGCGATCGGGCCATCAATGCCATCGACGAAAAGTGCGAGGCCCAGCCACCAGAACATGGCCGTCCAGCTTTGTTCGCTGGCGGCGACAACCGACAGGAATGCAAGAAATGAACCGGAAGCGGTCAACAAGTGGACTGAGAACGCTTTGGCCTGTGGTGCCGTTACTTTTTTGGGCTTAACGCCTTTGGGCAAAGTTGGTTTTTTCACGGTCCGCGCCAATCTGCTGCATGATACTCATCCGCTTGTCCCTATATGTTATCAAGGACAAACGATTTGTGAGCAGCTTTTCTTGAAAATGGCTCAAAGCGCAAGCAAAGTTCTTGATATAAACTGTTGAAAGCCTAAATGGCTTGGAAGCGGAGAGAGATGATGACCAGCACCAGAACAGATCCGATCATTGTGGCCGGAACCGGTCATGTGGGGTTGATTGCAGCCATCGCCCTTGGCCGGAGTTTCGAGAACGTCATCAGTCTTGGGGTAATTCCCAATGGTACAGATAAACGCACGACTGCCCTTATGATGCCTGCCATTCGCTTTCTCCAGCGTATTGAGCTGTGGGATAGCATTGCGCCGCACGCCGCCCCCATCGGCTCCATGCGTATTCTTGATGGGACAAACCGGCTGGTCCGCAGCCCGGCAGTGACATTTGAAGCCAGCGAGATTGATGAAGAAGCGTTTGGCTACAATATCCCCAATGCCACATTGACCAAAACGCTCAATGCCGCGCTAAAGCAGGTACCGGTTCGTCATGTGGCAGCATCGGCCACCCGCTACCATCCCGTCGAGAACGCCATGGCGGTCGAAGCCAGCGACGGCTCGATGTTCTCCGCCAATATTGTTATCGCCGCCGATGGCCGGTCATCTCTGGCACGCGAAGCG
The DNA here is from genome assembly GCF_052113785.1 of Phyllobacterium sp. TAF24. Taxonomy (NCBI): domain Bacteria; kingdom Pseudomonadati; phylum Pseudomonadota; class Alphaproteobacteria; order Hyphomicrobiales; family Phyllobacteriaceae; genus Phyllobacterium; species Phyllobacterium sp. TAF24. Next base: position 99,999 of record NZ_JBFRDN010000011.1, read on the forward strand.
GCGGGCATTTCTGCGCGCACATGGCAGTACAACCAGACCGCACTTGTACTCAGCTTTAGCCACACCCGTGAACATCATGATATTTCTACGGAATTTCACACGGAGCATGGCCCTTTCACGCAAGTGCCACTGGCCGGAAAGCGCTCAAGCCTCGTATGGGTAACGACACCTGCGCACGCCGTTGAACTGCTTGATCTGACCGCAGAGCAATTGGCAATGCGCGTTGAGGAACGCATGCAGTCCATGCTGGGGGCTGTTACGATCGACGTTGAACCACAGGCCTGGCCGCTGTCAGGGCTTGTTCCAACCGCCTTCGCCCGCAATCGCGTGTTTCTGGCGGGTGAATCAGCCCACGTCTTTCCACCAATCGGGGCACAGGGCCTTAATCTTGGCGTCAGGGATGTCGAAACACTGCTGGACACCTTGCCGGCGGATGGTAGCGACCTTGGCGCCGCAACGGTCGTTTCTGCTTATAACCGCAAGCGCAGTCCTGACATCATTGCGCGCACCGGTGCTGTTGACGCGCTGAACAGGTCATTGCTCTCTGATTTCCTGCCCGTACAGATGGTTCGTAGCGGCGGATTGGAGCTACTACGCACCTTCTCGCCCTTGCGCAACTTTCTTATGCGAGAAGGCCTGCGCCCCGGCAGCGGCTTTCGCTGGCCGCGCCGGGAAGCGGATCGCGTCTAGACGAGCACGAAATCCATCAACAGTTTGACGTTCAGCACGGCGATCACCACAGCAATGAACATGGCAAGAGCCGTGAGCCATTTGGGGGAAACCAGAGCGCCCATTTTCGTCTTGCTGGCCGTGAAGATAACCAATGGGAACACCGCGAAGGAAAGCTGAAGGCTGAGGACGACCTGCGTCAGGATCAGAAGCTTGGCTGTTCCGCTATCGCCATACCAGACGGTGACGATTGCCGCCGGAATGATGGCGATGGCACGGGTGATCAACCGGCGCAGCCAGGGTGCCAGCCTGATCTTGAGAAAGCCTTCCATGACGATCTGACCGGCCAATGTAGCCGTCACAGTCGAGTTGATACCGCAGCACAGCAGCGCGATACCGAACAGCGTCGGCGCAAAGGCCCAGCCCAGCAGCGGCGCGAGCAGGGAATGCGCTTCACCGAGTTCCGCAACTTCAGTCTGCCCTGTCTTGTTGAAAGTCGCCGCAGCAAGGATCAGGATCGCCGCATTGATCAGCAAGGCAAACATCAGCGCGATGGTCGAGTCCCATGTGGCATATTTCAAAGCCTGACGCTTCTCCGGCATTGTATGGCCATAGTCGCGCGTCTGGATGATGCCGGAGTGTAGATAGAGATTGTGCGGCATGACCGTCGCGCCGAGAATACCAAGTGCGAGGTAAAGCATCTCCGGATTGGTAACAATCTGCGTGGTTGGCGCGAATCCCTTGATCACCGCAGCCCAATCGGGATCGGCCAAGAAAATCTGGATGCCAAAACAGAGAGCAATCACACCCAGCAGCGTGATGATCAATGCCTCCACCCAGCGGAAGCCAAGCTTTTGCAGATAAAGAATCAGGAATACGTCAAGTGCCGTGATCAGAACACCGATCTCAAGCGGCACACCGAAAATAAGGTTGAGGCCAATCGCTGTACCGATCACCTCCGCGATATCGGTTGCGATAATCGCAATTTCCGCCACGAGCCAGAGCGTGTAGGCCACGGGCCTTGGAAAGGCATCGCGGCAGGCCTGGGCAAGGTCCCTGCCCGAACCGATAGCCAAACGGGCGCAAAGCGCCTGCAGCACGATTGCCATGATGTTGGAGATCAGCGCGACAACAAGCAGCGTGTAACCGAACTTCGACCCGCCCGCGAGCGATGTCGCCCAATTTCCCGGGTCCATATAGCCAACAGCAACGAGATAACCCGGCCCCACAAAGGCTGCGGCCCTGCGCCAACCCGGTCCCGCTGTTCTGACTGCTATTGAGCGATGCACATCTGAAAGCGATGCATCGCCCCGTTCGCGCCGCCAGCCATCGTCCGTATCGGCTGCCTGCCGCAAGGAGTCCATGAAATACCTCTAATCCTAGTCGCAATTGCAAATCATTCGCAATAGTACACACAAAGATCGCAACCACAAGTACGGGTTTGCTGCGACGAAACAGCCCATATTGCAGCGTGGAGCAGCTTTTCGGGGAAAGACAGGGTTGAGGCTGTGATCAGCGGGGGCGAAGCCGGAAGACGCTCGATTTCACAGTGGACGTTTTCACTTGCCCGACATCGGGAACGAAATATTCGGCAATCAGCTCAAGCCGATCAACCGGAAGATGCGCCCTCTCCGGATCGCCGATCAGTACGTTGATTCCCGCGTCAAGGCATCGGTCAAGAAACGCAATCACTCGGCCGGCCAATTCAGGCCCGTAGAAAAGATCGCCGACAACGACCAGATCGACCGGCGGTGGCGATCCGGAGGTCAGATCGTCCCCTATGAGGGTCAGAGCGACATTGTTGACCGCTGCATTCAACTGCAGCGCGACAATCGCGTTCTGATCAATATCTGCTGCAAGGACATGACTTGCGCCTGATTTGGCTGCAGCAATGGCGATAATCCCGGAACCGGCACCAAGGTCGAGAACCTTTAAGCCTTGCACGCTCTGCGGCTGTTCAAGGATATAGCGCGCAAGCGCAGCACCACCTGCCCAGAGATAGGCCCAATAGGGTGGCTCGGGATCGCCGCCATCTATGGATTCAGCCAGGCGCCAAAGCCCACTTGCCGGATGGGACGTGTGAAGCAGGATTTCCGGAAGCGATGGTACTTCCGCAACAGGCATGTTCGCCTGAATGAATTTCGCTCGATCTATCGCCAACAAAGCTCCGGAAACACAATAGCAGTCCAGCCAACCGCCGGGTGCGGAATATCAATATCAGGGAATAAACCCATGCGTCATCACATATAGCCACAGCGTCAGCGTTACGACCGAAAATAGTGTCGTTGCCAGAATGCTGCTCGATGCGCGCTCAACCCACACGCCATATTGCTGGGCAATGACAAAGACATTCGTCGCCGTAGGCAATGCCGCCAGCAGCATGGCCGTATAAACCCACACAGGCGGAAAATCACCGGCAAGGTGAAGCATGCCGTAGATGAGCAGCGGCTGGAAAATCAGCTTGATCGGCACGATCATGTAGAGTTCCGGCGGCACTCGCTTCAACGGCCGTAAGGCGAGCGTCACACCCATGGCAAACAATGCACATGGTGCGGCGGCTTTTGCCAGGAGATCAATCAATTTGTCGATGGAGGATGGTGGCTCAAACCCGACAATAGCCGCAGCAACACCGAGAATTGTCGCTATGATGAAGGGATGCAGCAATATCTTTTTGAGAACGCTGATCACGAGTTCATGCGGCTGGCGCTTCTCCTTACCTGATAGTGCCATCATCAGCGGTGCCATGATGAAATGCAGCGTATTGTCGAAACAGAATATCAGGGCGACAGGGACGGCAGCCGGAGCGCCGAAAGCCATGATCGCCAGTCCCGGCCCCATATAGCCAATATTGCCATAGGCGGCCGCCAACCCTTGAATGGTGCTCTCGTCGATTTTGCGCGTTCTGTAGAAAGCCACACCGAACATCACCAGAAAAACACAAAGTGTTGATGCCGTACAACCAATGATGAAAGCCCATTGAGTCAGCTCAGCGACAGGTGTCTTTGAAAGGATCTGGAAAAACAGTGCCGGTAACGCCACATAGACAATGAAAACATTCATCCATCCCATGGCCTCCAGCGGCTGACGACTAACGCGGGCAACCACAAATCCAAGAAAGATCAGGCCGAAAAATGGAAGAACAAGATTGAAAACGCTGAGCATGACGAGCTTTGACCATTGGAACGCGACCGGAAATGGCAAGACGCCATAGATGCTCGCACGATTTGATGGAGACAGGTATGTCTCTGATATCTATAATGAATGATGATGATGAAACAAATACGCCACGCAAAATTTCAGATTGGCCAGGTCGTGAGCCACCGGATATTCGCTTTTCGCGGCGTAATCTTCGATGTCGATCCGGAATTCAACAATACGGAGGAATGGTATCAATCCATTCCCGAGGATATCCGGCCACGCCGTGACCAGCCGTTCTACCATCTCTTCGCCGAGAATGCGGATAGCGAATATGTAGCCTATGTTTCGGAACAGAACCTTGTTCCGGACACAACAGGCGTGCCTTTACGGCACCCGCAGATCAAGGACATGTTCGAAAATCCGCAAAATGGCATCTATCGCGTCAAGAGTCCGCACATCAACTGAAATCAACGCAATAAAAAAGGGACGCAAAGCGTCCCTTTTTCACGGAAATAGCGATTATTTGCCGGACTTGGATTTTTCCTGTTCGGCTTTCATCTTGTCTTCGAATTCCTTCTGACGCTTCTGGACTTCTTCCTGAAGTGTCTTCTGGCGATCTTCGATTTCCGACTGCTGCAGGCCGGGGCCGTCAAAAGCCTGGCTGAAACCGGTCAACGCAACATTGATCGGGTTTGGCTTGTTCTGGAAATTAACCGAAGTCAGCGTGAGCTGATTGCCCTTCTTGAAGGAAGCGACCAATTCGTCCGACATGGCAACTTCAGAGATACAACGATCCGGGAAGCAGATGGCGAAATCGATCTTCTGTGTCTTGCCGCCATTGATCTGAAGTCCGACACCCGGAGCAATCAGGCGGCCCGTTGGTACGGAGACCTGGAAAATCTTGCGATTGACCTTGCCTTTAATCTCAATGAGGTTGACGGCAGTCAAAAGCTGACCGCTATCGGCCGTTACGATGTTCTGCGTGTTGCAGATATCGTTCTCTTCCTGCTTGGAGCAAACCTTGAACCAACCCTGCGGCGTTCTCTGCTGCTGCTGCTGGGCTGATGCTGGTACTGCCGCGGCGGCAAGTAATGCAATTGCACCCGCAATGGATGCGGTTGCAGCGAATGTCTTCGGGTTGGACATGGTCAACTGGTTCCTTTCAGCGCACTTATCCGAAGTGTAACTTGATCACTAAGAATTGCTTTCTCTGGCTTGGTTACCAAATAAGGCAACAGAGTGACCCTCCGTCTCGAACGTCGTGTTACACTGCATGTTCGTGCAAATCCAGACTACTTTTAACACTGTTGTCATTTCGCGAAGATGATTACACCCGTTTGGCCGCAGAATCGTCACGAGATGGTAATCTTGTGGGCGAATCAAAGGGAAATCCCGCCAAGGGGACACAAGGTTGAGACGATGTTGAAGAGAAGTTTCCAGATTTTGGCGCTGCTGGCCGTGGCTTATTCGGCAACAAGTGCAGCTTTCGCCGAGCCAAAACATGGAATCGCCATGCGCGGTGAGCCCGCCCTGCCCGCCGATTACCAATATTTTCCCTATGTGAACCCCAACGCGCCCAAGGGCGGCTCGATCACCTATGGCGTCGTCGGTACATTCGACAGCCTGAACCCGTTTCTCGTAAAAAGCCTGCGCACGACAGCGCGCGGCATCTTCAATGACCTCCAATTCGGCAATCTCGTTTTCGAAACGCTTATGCAGCGCAGTGCCGATGAACCCTTCACCATGTATGGTCTGCTTGCCGAGACTGTTGAAACCAATGACGAGCGGACATGGGTTGAATTCACACTGAATCCGAAGGCAAAATGGTCGGATGGTGAGCCTGTTACGCCTGAGGACGTTATTTTTACGTTCAATCTTTTGGCCGAAAAGGGTCTACCTCAATACAAACAGCGCATGGACCGCATCTCGAATATCGAGAAAGTCGGCGAACGCGGCATTCGTTTTACCTTCAACGACAAGGCTGACCGCGAGTTTCCGCTCGTTCTGGCTTTGATGCCGATTCTTCCCAAACACGCCATTGATCCGGAAAAATTTGACAGTTCACCACTGACACCGCCTATTGGCAGCGGCCCTTACACCATTGCAAAAATTCAGCCCGGTCAACGTATCGTCTACAAACGCAACCCCGCCTATTGGGCAGCCGATATTCCAAGCCGTCGCGGTTTCAATAATTTCGATACAGTCACCATCGAATATTTCCGTACCGAGCAGTCACAGTTTGAGGCGTTCAAAAAGGGTGTCTTTGACATCTTCATGGAGGGCGATCCAAACAAATGGGCCTCATCCTATAATTTTCCCGCCTTCAAAGACGGCCGCGTCGTTCAGGAAACGTTTGAAACCAAATCACCATCGAATGTGTTTGGCTTTGCATTCAATACGCGGCGGGAAAAGTTTGCTGACCGGGACGTGCGCGGCGCCCTTTCGATGATGTTTGATTTCGAATGGACCAATCGTAATCTCTATGCAGGCCGATATCAGCGGCTTGGCAGTTATTGGCAGGGTTCCGACCTGTCTGCCCTCGGCAAACCGGCTGATCCTACCGAACGCGCTCTTCTGGCACCCTATCCAAATGCCGTTTCACCGGATGTGATGGATGGGACATACGTGCCAGCCCAGACCGACGGTTCCGGACGCGACCGCAAGGAAATGAAGCGCGCCTACGACACTCTGGTCAGCAAGGGATATTCAATCAAAGACGAAGTGATGCTGGACCCCACGGGTATTCCGCTGACGTTTGAAATTCTCACCCGTTCCGTGGCCGAAGAACGGCTGGGCCTTGCCTATAAACGTACGCTGGAGCGCCTTGGTATCGGTGCTACAATTCGCACCGTCGATGATGCGCAATATCAAAAGCGTTTGGAAACCTTTGACTACGACATCATTCTCGGTGCCTATTCTGGCTCCCTTTCGCCCGGCTTTGAACAGACGCGCCGCTGGAGCAGCGTATCCCGGGACGTGAATGGCAGCTTCAATTATGCCGGCGTGGCTGATCCCGCTGTCGATGCTTTGATCGGCGAAATGCTGGCTGTCCGCACCCAGACGGAGTTCGAGAGCACCGTGCGGGCACTCGACAGGGTGTTGATTTCAGGAAATTATTTCGTACCTATTTACTACCAGCCCGCGCAATGGGTTGCCCGGTGGTCCTATATCAAGCATCCGGACAAGACATCTCTCATTGGCTATCAGCTCCCGACCTGGTGGTCCGACAAACGATAGGTTGAAATCATGAGCGAAAAGAAATTCACGATCGACGTTGTATCGGATGTCGTCTGCCCTTGGTGTTTTGTCGGTCGCAAGCGGCTTGAAAGTGCGCTCGCCCTCAATCCTGAACTGGATGCGACCATCAACTGGCGGCCATTTCAACTTGATCCCACTCTTCCCAAACAGGGCAAGGATCGCAATCGCTACATGACCGAAAAATTCGGCAGCAGCGATAAAATCTTCGAAGTGCATCAGCAATTGATCGAACTTGGCAAGGAAGAAGGCATTGAGTTCGACTTCGAGGCGATCGAAATCGCTCCAAATACGCTTGACGCGCATCGTCTGATCCGTTGGGCGTCGCAAGCCGGCCCTGATGTTCAGGACAAAATCGTTGGCATTCTGTTTTCCTACTATTTTGAACAGGGAAAGAATATTGGCGACCATCAGGTACTGATCGAAGCGGCTGAAGAAGCAGGTATGGACAGCGCCATCGTGGCGAGCCTTTTGCCGACCGATGCGGACAGCGTTGGCGTGCGTCAGGAGATCGACACCGCCAACCAGATTGGCGTTCGCGGCGTTCCTTGCTTCATTCTCGACCAGAAATACGCGGTTATGGGCGCGCAATCTGCTGATGCGCTGGCCGATGCCATTCGCCAGACAGCCGATGGGTTCGAGCCTCGACCAGTCTGACAATCAAAACTGGCCGCTTATGCGGCGGCCAGTTTTGCCAATTGGGTCATCACTACAGCTGCGCCATTCAGTCGCTTTTCCGCAGTTGGCCAATCCCGCACGAATACAATGCTCTGGTCCGGGCGAATTTTAGCCATCGAGCCCTGCTCGCCGATCATTTTCACCAATGCTGCCGGATTGTTGAACGTCTTGTTGCGGAATTGGATGACAATGCCCTTCGGCCCCGCATCAAGTTTGTCGACATTGGCGCGGCGGCAAAGCGCCTTGATATAAACAATCTTGAGCAGGTGCTGCACTTCATCAGGCAAAGGCCCGAACCGGTCAATAAGCTCGGCACCAAAGCCGTCAATGTCCTGCAACTCTTCCAGATCGGCCAGACGGCGATAGAGACCAAGACGCAATTGCAGGTCAGGCACATAGGTTTCCGGGATCATCACGGCTGTTCCCACAGCAATCTGCGGCGACCAGTGACCATCATCGACCTCACCTGTGCCCTTGATCTCGGAAACGGCCTCCTCAAGCATTTGCTGATAGAGTTCGAAACCCACTTCCTTGATATGGCCCGACTGCTCTTCGCCGAGCAGATTGCCAGCACCGCGAATATCCATATCGTGGCTGGCCAGCTGAAAACCGGCACCGAGCGTATCAAGTGATTGCAAGACTTTCAGCCTGCGGTCGGCCATCTGCGTCAGCATTTTGTTTGCAGGCAGCGTGAACAACGCAAAGGCACGCTGCTTCGAGCGTCCAACCCGGCCGCGCAATTGATAAAGCTGGGCAAGACCGAACATATCGGCGCGGTGGATGATCAGCGTATTGGCCGTCGGAATATCGAGGCCGGATTCCACGATGGTTGTCGACAACAGCACATCATATTGCCCGTCATAGAAGGCATTCATGATGTCGTCGAGTTCGCCGGGCGGCATTTGCCCATGCGCGGTCGCCACTTTCAACTCCGGCACCTGCGAATCCAGAAAATCCTTGATTTCGCTTAAATCAGAGATGCGCGGACAGACATAAAAGCTCTGACCACCACGATAACGCTCCCGCAGCAATGTCTCGCGGATGACCAGAGGATCGAATGGCGACACAAATGTGCGCACCGCCATGCGATCCACCGGCGGCGTGGTGATCAGCGACAATTCGCGAACGCCTGTCAGTGCCAGCTGCAATGTGCGCGGTATCGGCGTGGCCGAGAGTGTCAGCACATGCACATCGGATTTGAGGTCTTTCAGCCGCTCCTTGTGCTTGACGCCAAAGTGCTGTTCTTCATCGATGATCAAAAGGCCGAGATTCTTGAATTTGATGCCCGATCCAAGCAGCGCATGGGTGCCAACGACAATATCGATCTGACCCTCGGCAATGCCCTTCTTGTTCTCCGCCAATTCCTTGGAACCGACCAGCCGCGATGCTTGCGCCACATTCACAGGCAATCCCTGAAAACGTGTCGAAAATGTCTTGTAGTGCTGACGCGATAGCAGCGTTGTCGGCACCACAACCGCTACCTGAACACCATTAAGCGCGGCGACAAAGGCGGCACGCAGCGCAACTTCCGTCTTGCCAAAGCCGACATCGCCGCAGATCAGGCGATCCATCGGCTTACCGAGTGAGAGATCGTCAATGACCGCTTCAATAGCGCGGTCCTGATCTTCCGTCTCATCATAGGGGAAACGCGCCGCAAACTCGCCGTACAGCCCCTCGGGCGGCGTGAGAACTGGCGCACCGCGCATTTGCCGCTCAGCAGCAATGCGGATCAGATGCCCGGCGATCTCAAGCAGGCGTTTCTTTAGTTTGGCCTTGCGCGCCTGCCAGGCACCGCCACCAAGCTTGTCGAGAACCGCCGTCGAGCTTTCCGAACCGAAGCGCGAGAGAAGTTCTATATTTTCAACCGGCAGGAACAGGCGATCATCACCCGCATAATGGATTTCGAGACAGTCATGCGGCGCACCTGCCGCTGTAATCGTCCGCAAACCGATAAACCGGCCGATACCGTGATCCACATGGACAACGATATCCCCTGCATTCAGCGCAGCCACCTCACTGATGAAATCCTGATCGCGCTTACGCCGCTTGGACCGGCGAATGAGCCGGTCACCCAGAATATCCTGCTCGGCGACCACAACGAGATCACCCGCATCAAAACCGGTTTCCAGCGACAGAATACCGGCTGTAATCTTGTCGCGAGCCAATGCCTTGACCGTGCGCAGGTCTTCGACCAGCTCGATCTTTTCAAGGCCATGCTCGTTCAGAACCTGAATGAGCCGGTCGCGCGATCCCTCGCTCCATGCGGCAAGCAGCACTTTTTTGCCCGCAGCGCGTTCATCGGCAATATGTTTGACCACGCTATCGAAGACATTGGCGTCCTTGGCAGTGCGCTCCTCAACGAATGTTCGTCCGCGATGAGCACCCGCATGGATAACAGACCGCCCGGTTACAAACGGTGCGTCGAAGGGCGAGAAATCAATCCGCATGCCGGATGAAATCGCCGCTGCTTCAACTTCGGCCGGTGTCAGATAGAGTGAGCCCGGCTCAACCGGCTTGTACGGCACCGCTTCTCCGGGTTCTTTACCATCCGACTGTTTTTTGCGCGCCTCATAATGATCGACCACCATCTTATGACGTTCGGCCATGGCTTCATGCGCCAAATGGTCGAAGATGACGGGCATGTTGCCCGCATGATCAAACACGGTTTCCATGCGCTCGTAGAAAAGCGGCAGCCAATGTTCCATACCGGCAAACCGGCGACCTTCCGATATGGCCTGATACAATGCGTCGTCACGTGAAGGCGCACCGAATTTTTGCACATATTGCGAGCGAAACCGGCTGATTGTCTCGGGCGAGAGCGTGATTTCGCTCATCGGCTGCATGGAAAATTCGGTTTTCTGGCTTGATGTGCGCTGGGACGCGGCATCGAATGTGCGGATGGATTCGAGCGTATCGCCGAAGAAATCAAGCCTCAGTGGCTCCTCGGCTCCCGGCACGAAAAGATCAAGAATACCACCGCGCACGGCATATTCGCCAACATCGCGCACGGTCGAAACGCGCTCGAACCCATTGTTTTCAAGGCGTTGAACAAGCGCATTCATGTCAATTCTATTACCGGGCCTGGCGAGAAACAGCTGCTCAGCCAGCACTTTGCGCGGCGGCAGTTTTTGCAGCACCGCATTGGCGGTCGCCAGAATGACACCCGGATGTTTTTGATCACGAAGGGAAGCAAGGCCAGCCAGAGCCGCCAGCCGCCGCGCCGCCGTATCGGAACCGGGCGATACCCGATCATAGGGCAGGCAGTCCCAGCCGGGCAGTTGCAGCACCGGCAGATCAGGCTGCACGAAATTCAGCACCTGCTCGATGTCAGCCACGCGCTGGCCATCGCTGGCAATAAACAGCACCGGACCGCCCGCACCCGCTTCGGCAACCACCTTGGCCAGCGTAAAGGCTTCATAGCCATCACCCACGCCGTCAATGACGACATGTCCATTGATATCCGGTTTCAGTCCGAGTTTGGAAAAGGCAGTCATATCTGATCAGAATTTCATTGTGTTGCGAGAAGCCACGATCCTGTGAAAGATCGGCGTATCATATTCGGCGGGAACGTCAGCCTCCCCGGTAACCCATTTGAGCAGGTCGCGGTCGAGCGCTTCCATCAGTTCTTCATACTGATCGAGTTCCAACTCCGTCAGGCTTTCAATATGCGCATCAGCAAATTGGCCGAGAATCAGATCCATCTCGCGCATGCCACGATGCCAGGAACGAAACAGGATTTTGCGCTGTCTTGGTGGCAGATCAGCTGTTGAACGACTGCTTCCGGTCATGGACAGTCTCCCTTGGAATATCATGAAAAGGCTTCGGCTGGGCGGGAAGCCATAGGATTGCGGCTGGGTATAGCGTGCATTGAGGCCGCTGTCAGCCTTGCAACGCGCTTTGAAGACGTTAAACCTAAGGAATGCGTCCATCTTTGCTTGATCCCCTGTTTGCTTCCGTACGCTCGCTTCCCGGTATCGGACCGAAAGTGACGGGCCTGCTTGCCACTTTGCTCGGAACCCAGCCACCCGGAACCGAACCGCGCGTCGGCAATCTCGTTTATCTGCCGCCCAACAGCGTTATCGACAGGCGCAATCGCCCGGGAATCGCCTACGCGCCTGAGGGTGCCATTGTCACGCTGGAAGTCCGTATTGATCGCCACCAGCCGGCACCAAAGGGACGCAGTAATGTCCCTCACCGTGTTTTTGCCCATGACGATACCGGAGAAATCGGTCTTGTCTTCTTTCATGCCAAACTCGCATGGCTGGAAAATATCATGCCCGTCGGTGAGACAGTCATCGTTTCCGGTCGCATCGAATGGTTCAACGGCAGACCGACCATGGTTCACCCGGATCATATAGCCGCTATTGCCGACGCCGCATCGCTGCCACTGGTCGAACCTGTTTATCCCCTGACCGCTGGCCTTTCGCCCAAAGTGCTGGCGCGGGGCGTACAGGAAGCTTTGGCGCGAGCACCTGACATGCCTGAGTGGATCGAGGAACCGGTTCTTGCCAAACATGCCTTTCCCACGCACCGGCAGGCGCTTGAAACGATTCATCGGCCAAATGACCCCACAGATATCGCGCTGGATCACCCGGCGCGCCAGCGTCTCGCCTATGATGAGTTTCTGGCCGGTCAATTGGCGCTCGCCTTGGTTCGCCTCAAAACGCGGCGTCTGTCAGGCCGCAGACTGGAAGGCGATGGAAGTCTCAAGGCCAAGATTATTGCCGCATTGCCCTATGCGCTGACTGGCAGCCAGCAACAGGCAATCAAGGAAATCATCGCTGACCTGCGCGAACCAGAACGGATGCTCCGATTGCTGCAAGGCGATGTGGGCTCCGGCAAAACCATCGTTGGATTGCTCGCCATGGCCCATGCGGCGGAATCAGGCGGGCAATCGGCTCTGATGGTACCCACTGAAGTTTTGGCCCGGCAGCATTATGCGACGATAGCTCCCTTGGCTGCAAAAGCTGGCCTGCGCACCGCATTGTTGACAGGCCGGGAAAAAGGTCGTGAGCGCGAGGATATATTGGAAGGTCTGCGTTCAGGCGCGATCCATATCATCATCGGCACCCATGCGCTCTTTCAGGAAAAGGTTAGTTATCACGACCTAGTCTTTGTAATCATTGATGAACAGCACCGCTTCGGTGTTCATCAGCGGCTGCTGCTTCAATCCAAAGGCTCGGCCCCTGATATGCTCGTCATGACCGCAACTCCTATCCCGCGCACACTGGTTCTGACTGCCTTTGGTGACATGGATGTATCAAAGCTGACTGAAAAACCAGCTGGACGCCGCCCGATCACCACTGCGATTCTGCCGATGGAGCGATTAAGCGAACTGGTAGACCGTATGCGCCGGGCGATCGCAGATGGCCAAAAGATTTACTGGATCTGCCCGCTGGTTGAAGAATCCGAACTGGTTGATCTGGTTTCCGCCGAAGAGCGCTTTCAGTCGCTGCAGCCCTTGCTAGGCAATCAGATCGGTCTGGTGCATGGTCGCATGAGCGGACCGGAAAAAGATGCGGCTATGCTCGCCTTCAAGAATGGTGAAACACGCCTTTTGATCGCAACGACAGTTGTTGAAGTGGGGGTCGATGTTCCCGATGCCACGATTATCGTTATCGAACATGCGGAACGGTTTGGCCTTGCCCAGTTGCATCAGCTGCGCGGGCGCGTCGGACGCGGCGACAAACCTTCCACCTGCCTTCTACTCTACAAGGGACCGTTAGGCGAAGTTGCCCGTGCGCGGCTGGAGATCATGCGCGAGACGGAAGACGGCTTTAGAATCGCCGAGGAAGACCTGAAACTGCGCGGCGAAGGTGAATTGCTGGGCACCCGGCAATCCGGCACGCCGGGTTTTCGCCTTGCCAGCATTGAAGCCCATCAGGAGTTTCTGGAAATCGCCCGCAAGGATGCGCGTTATATTCTCGGACGCGACCCGGAACTGCAAAGCGCGCGCGGCGAAGCTTTGCGCGTTCTGCTTTATCTCTTCGAACGCGACGAGGCCGTGCGGCTTCTTCGCGCGGGATAGATCATTCCACCGTTACCGATTTCGCCAGATTGCGCGGCTGATCCACGTCCGTGCCCATGAACACAGCCGTATAGTAGGCCAGCATCTGGATAGGCAGGGCGTAGATGATCGGCGTGATGATCTCGGGCATATCAGGCAGAATAACCGTATGCATGGTCTTCAACGTACTTGCCGCAGCGCCGCGTGAATCGGTAATCAGAATGATCTTGCCACCACGAGCCGCCACTTCCTGCATATTCGAGACGGTTTTTTCAAACCACCTGTCATAGGGCGCAATGACGATGACCGGCATGTGTTCATCGATCAGCGCGATGGGACCGTGCTTCAACTCGCCTGCCGCATAGCCTTCCGCATGAATATAGGAAATTTCCTTGAGTTTCAGCGCGCCTTCAAGAGCCAGCGGGAAGCTCGTGCCACGGCCGAGATAAAGCGCATGTTTGACCTGCGACAGATCGCGGCTGATAGCCTCCATCTGTTGTTCCAGCTTCAATGCCTGCGTCGCATAGCGTGGAATCTCGGAAAGCTCATGCACAAGACGGCGCTCATCATCAGCAGAAATGGTGCCGCGCATCTTGCCCGCTGTCACCGCCAATGAAGCAAGCGTTGCCAACTGGCATGTGAACGCCTTCGTCGAGGCAACGCCGACTTCCGGACCAGCCAGCGTCGGGAAAATCGAATCGGACTCGCGCGCCATGGTCGATTCTTTAACATTGACCACAGAGCCGATCTTCAACCCTTGCTGCTTGCAATAGCGCAGCGATGCCAAAGTGTCCGCGGTTTCGCCCGACTGCGAAACGAACAAGGCAAGACTATCTTTCGACAATGGCATTTCGCGATAGCGGAATTCCGACGCGACATCGATATCAACCGGGAGCCGGGCGATCTGCTCAAACCAGTATTTGCCGATCAGGCCGGCATAATAGGCTGTGCCGCATGCCGATGCCGCGATGCGGTCGATCTTGGCGAAATCAACGGGAACCGCATCCGCGCGAATGGTACCCTTGGAAAAATCAAGGTAATTGGCCAGCGTATGGGAAATAACCTCCGGCTGCTCGTGGATTTCCTTTTCCATGAAGTGGCGGCGATTGCCCTTGCTGACGAGAAACGCCGTACCAGCAGATTTTTCGATCCGGCGTTTAACAGCCATGCCGCTTTCATCATAGATCGCCACACTGTTGCGCGTCAGCACGGCCCAGTCACCGTCCTCAAGATAGGACAGTGTGTCGGTGAAAGGAGCAAGCGCAATGGCGTCCGAGCCCAGATACATCTCGCCGTCGCCATAACCCACAGCGAGCGGCGGACCATTGCGGGCGGCAATCAGCAGATCCTCTTCGCCCTTGAACATAATGGCAATGGCAAAGGCACCGCGCAGTTCCGGCAAGCTCTGGCGAACCGCTTCAACAGGGGAAAGCCCGCGATCGAGCGCACGCGTCACCAGATGGGCAACGGTTTCCGTATCGGTTTCAGTTTCAAAGACATAGCCGTCTTTCTCCAGGATGCTGCGCAGCTCGGCAAAATTCTCGATAATGCCATTATGAATGACAGCAAGACGCGGCGTCGTATGCGGATGCGCATTGCGCACGGTCGGCGCACCGTGCGTGGCCCAGCGTGTATGACCGATACCGATTGTGCCGCTGAGCGGTTGTTCTTTCAGAAGATTGTCCAGATTGACAAGCTTGCCCTCAGCACGGCGCCTGTCAAGCACGCCTTTGTTGAGTGTCGCAACACCAGCGGAATCATAACCGCGATATTCCAGGCGTTTCAGCGCATCCACCAGCAATGGCGCAACCTGTTCGCGTCCGATGATTCCAACAATTCCGCACATAAAAAGCTCCGATGGCTCAGGGTCTCGATTTCTTCTTGCCTATGGCAAACTTACGCCGGGAAGAAGGCTGGTTACAATTCAGTCTTTAGCATGAAGCAGAATGGGCTATTCCGCTTTCTTGGCTTTTTTCTGCGCGGCATAACGCTCGCGCAATAGCACAGCCCGCCCTTCCTTGATGACTTGATGTGCCCGGCCAAATGCCAGCGCGTCGTCTGGTACATTCTGCGTAATTACACTGCCAGATGCCACATAGGCATTGTCACCAACTGAAACAGGCGCGACCAGCGAGCTATTGGAGCCGATAAAGGCACCAGCCCCGATCTGCGTCAAAGCTTTGTTGTAGCCGTCGTAATTGCAGGTGATCGCACCAGCTCCGATATTGGCACCGGCGCCCACAATCGCATCCCCAAGATAACTTAGATGACTGACCTTGGCACCTGCCCCGACTTTGGCATTCTTCACTTCTACGAAATTTCCGATCTTGGCATTTACCGCGAGATCGGCGCCTGGCCGCAAACGTGCAAATGGCCCTACCATTGCTCGCGGACCAATATGTGCACCTTCCAGATGCGAAAAGGCATGAATGACGGCACCAGTCGCAATCGAAACGCCGGGACCAAAGACGATATTCGGCTCCAATACTACATCTGATTCAATCAAGGTATCGTAGGCAAAAAACACTGTTTCGGGTGCTTGAATGCTCACACCCGCCAGCATCATTGCGCGCCGCTTGCGGTTCTGCCAGATAGCTTCGGCTTCAGCCAGTTCCACACGCGTATTGATGCCAATAATATTCTCAACCGGAATTTCAATCGCGACTGCCAATTTGCCAACACCATTGGCGATTTCGACCACATCGGTCAGATAATACTCGCCCTTGGCATTGGCATTGCCGACCTTGTCCAGAAGTTGCAACGCGCTGTCCCCGCGCAAGGCCATAAAGCCACCATTGCAGAAACCGATTTTCTTCTCGTCATCACTGGTATCCTTGTCTTCGCGGATGGCGAGAAGTTTACCGTTTTCTTCGATGAGACGACCATAACCGGCTGGATTTTCGGGCCGGAAGCCCATGATAACCACATCGGCGCCGTCCTCAAGCTTGGCGCGTGCCTGATCCAGCGCTGCTGTTTCAATGAGTGGTGTATCGCCAAACACGACAAGAATATCGTCATAGCCGCGCGCTATAGCATCACGCGCCGCAAGCACGGCATGGGCTGTTCCCAGCCGCTCTTTCTGTTCATGCACCGTCACATTTGAAACAACTGATTTCACTGCGTCGCGAACAGCATCGCCCTCACGGCCAACGACGAGCGCAATGTCACCGCTGCCTGCACTATGAACTGCCTTGGCCACATGAGCGACGATAGGCAGCCCGGCAATCGGGTGAAGCACTTTCGGTAGCGCCGATTTCATGCGCGTGCCCTCACCGGCGGCAAGAATAACCGAGAGGCAGGTACGTGATGTCATTGTCAGAATTCCGAATCCGTTTTGGCTAAGCACAGTCTTATGCCTGATCGTGGCATAATCCCGGTTGCCAATGCATGAACAATTTCCGTTTCTTTAGCCGAGTTGGCCAAGGATTGGAAATGTTTCAAGCAGCCAGAACGAGAATGTCTGCAATCCACCGGTCAGGAACAGAACACCTGTTGCCACAAGCAGCCCGCCCATCACCTTTTCCACTTTGCCGAGATGCATACGGAAACGCGTGAGGAAGCGCATGAAATAGCCGGAGAACAAGGCTGCTATAATAAACGGAATACCAAGACCAAGCGAATAGACTGCGAGCAGCAATGCTCCGTCCGAGACCGTATCGCGACCACCTGCAAGCGCAAGGATTGGTCCAAGAACAGGCCCGATGCAGGGCGTCCAGCCAAATGCAAAGGCAAGACCCATCACATAGGCAGCCAGCGGATTCGCCGGTTTGCCCTTGGTCTGGAACCGCGCTTCGCGCGACAGGAACGCCAGACGAAATACGCCGAGGAAATTCAACCCCATCAGGATAATGACGATACCCGCAGCAATTGCGATCTCCTGCTGCCACATGCGCAGCAACCCGCCAATCGTCGAAGCACCCGCCCCCAGCAATACAAACACAGTCGAAAAACCAAGGACAAAGCAGAATGACGACAGCAGCAGGGCCTGCCGAACCGGAGAAACACGTGCTGCGGGCTGGTCCGAACGGAAATCCTCCACGGTAACGCCAGCCATATAGCAGAGATAGGGCGGCACCAATGGCAGGACGCAAGGGGACAGGAAGGACAGCGCACCAGCACCGGCGGCGGTCAGATAGGAGACATCAAGCGCCATATGCGCTCCTCGTTTGGCATTACAATTTCAACTTGTGGTGCCATAGGCCGAATCCCCCGCAAATTCCAATCACCTTTTCGCCAGTTCTGCGCACAATCCTCCCTTCACTTCCGATTTTAAGGGCGTCATATCCGTGTGAAACGGCTTCATTGCTCAAAAAAACCGTGGAACCTGTAAAAACAAGGCTCAATGTTGCAAAAACAGTGCACAATAGCTGTTGACCGATGCCAAAGTCATCCCTATGTTCCGCCGCACTTCCCAAGGGTTAGCGCAAGCGTCTTCCCTGACTGGGAGCGCGTAGCTCAGCCGGTAGAGCAACTGACTTTTAATCAGTAGGTCCGGGGTTCGAACCCCCGCGCGCTCACCATCTCTCCAGACAATTTCCTGAAACTTTGGCGACTATTCAGCGTGCAGTTCTGTGCGCCGATATGCGACCGCCGTTTCCGGGGGGACAAGCGTGGGCCTATACCGAAGTGACCGGCGGCAGTAATATGCATACCGTACCGTGAACGACGCGGTCACTGAGGGTCAAAACAAAATGAACGGGAACACCAAGGACAAGAATAAAGCACTGATCAGGCTCGTTTACGAGAAAACACGAAACGGCGGGCCGCAATCAACCGCACCTTTACTCGATAGTGAATTCGTCGCCCGTATTGGCGATAGCGTACCTTGGGGCGGTGTTTACAAGGGCCCGGATCATTATCTTGGCACATGCGTACGGCAATATTCTCTCTATCTTGAGCCGACATCCGTCGTCTATGAAACTCTGAATTCCCAGGATGACGAGGTACACGCTCTCGTTCACCTCAAGATGCATGAAGGCGACGCCACCGTGCCTTTCCTCCATACATGGACAGTGCGCGGCGATAAGGTCACTCATCTGAATTCCGTGTGCCTGCAACCCAGCCTTCTGTCAGCCCCAATATTGTCGGCCCGCAGAAAACGGCCAAAGCGATTGCAGCTTTATGAGCGCCTGATGCTGGTTAAACGGCGGCAAAGCATGTGAGACTCAATAAACGGTATTAAAAATCGCTGATTTCAGTCTTCGTAGGCGGCACTGAAAATATGTGCATCGCACCCTGTCGAATTATCCATCTTTGCTCTAGATTTTCGTGGTTCCGGCACTCCAGCAATCATGATTTCCCCAAAGCACAGGATGAATAATGACCAGTAACCTCCTCGTCCGCCCCGTTAGCCGTCAGGATTACGATCAATGGCTACCGCTGTGGGATGGTTATAACGCATTCTATGGCCGTTCAGGTCCGACTGCCCTGGCACCGGAAATCACGCGGATGACATGGGAGCGATTCTTCGATGCTTACGAGCCCGTGAACGCCCTCGTCGCCGAAAGCGATGGAAATCTTCTGGGTCTGACGCATTATATTTTTCACCGAAGCACCACCTCGATTGCGCCAAACTGCTACTTGCAGGATCTGTTCACCAACGAAGCCGCGCGGGGCAAGGGCGTCGGCAGGGCTTTGATCAACGGCGTTTATGAGCGCGCGCAGTTGGCAGGATCGCCGCGTGTATATTGGCTCACACATGAAACCAACCACACCGCCATGCAGCTCTACAACAAGGTGGCCGAGCATTCAGGGTTCGTCGTTTATCGCAAGTTTCTTTGACAAACTTTACCGCAGTATCGGGGCCAACAAGGTTACTGTACAAGCTTTTCCCGCAGGAAGAGCCCCAATTCCTTGGTAATCTTGGACGGCTCCTTGGCCATAAACAGGCCGAAGTCGGCGCTTGGCGCTGACGGCAGCTTGTGTCCCGAGTCAATCGTTTCGCAATCGGTTGGAATACTCTCGGGCAACATCAGGCTATATCCAAGCCCGGCCCGCAATGCTCCGATCAGGGCGCCATAGCTCGACACCCGGCAAGCCACAGACCATTCCACACCGGCACTGGCAAAAGCCACACTTGTCTTATCCTGCCATGTGCATGAGCCCTCAAACACAATGAGAGGCACTGCATCGCCCTCACCCACATCGATCAACCGGCTTCCACTCCAAACCAGCTGTCGCGACCAGTGAAAGAACGGCACAATCGAAAATCGCGATGGATCGGCAATCACGATGTCGAGTTTCTCGTTTTGCAAGCTTTGGCTGAGTTCGCCACTATGTGCCGTGACCAGATCAAGTTCAACCTGCGGAAACCGCTTGCGAAACTCCGCCAGAAGGATGGGCAGGCGCGTCACCACGAGATCTTCAATCAGCCCAAGCCTTACACGGCCAACAAGCTGCCGTCCTTCGATTTGCAAACGCGCATCTTCACCAAGCGCGATGAGCTTGCGTGCATAAGCCACGAGAACCTCGCCAGAATCGGTCAGCGAGACACCGCGCGAAGTGCGATTGAGAAGTTGCACGCCGAGATCAACCTCCAATCGCTTGATCTGCATGCTCACCGCTGCCTGCGTGCGTGACAAACGTTCGGCGGCTCCGCTGACGGTGCCGGTTTCAGCAACCACAATGAGTGCTCGCAAAAGATGCGGATCAAGATTCAAGTCCATCAATATTCCTTATATTGATATAAGAAATATCAAGATACATTATGACTTGGTCATATGGCAAGGAACACTCCTGAACCAAGGAGTTGATCTTGACCACATTTCGCGAACGTTTTGAGGAAACTGGCCTGACCTGGCCCGCTATTACACCTGCGGATTTCCCCTTCAAGCCAGCCATACGTATCGACAATATTGTCTATATATCGGGGCAAATACCGGAGATCGGCGAGAACATCGCATTCACCGGCAAAGTCGGCGACGCGGTCAGCATTGAAGATGCCAAAAAGGCAGCAGAAATTTGCGCAGCCAATATGCTGTTCTGGCTCAGCGAAGAACTTGGCGGCGATATCTCGCGCGTGGTGCAGATCGCTAAAGTCACTGTTTACATCAACGCTGTTGCTGGCTTCAGTGAATTTTCTGCTGTCGGGAATGGTGCATCCGAGTTGCTCCTGAATATCCTGGGTAACAAGGGAAAACACGCCCGTGCAGCCATCGGCATGGCGGGACTGCCACTCAATGTACCTGTGGAAGTCGATGCAATCATCCATATCAGCTAGGCGTCAATAACAGTGAGATCATTACCATGAATTTCGGATTGGATGGAAAACGCGCGCTTGTGCTGGGTGGCAATAAGGGGCTTGGTCGCGGAGTAGCAAAGTCTCTCGCCGAAAACGGCGCAATCATTGCCATATCGGGTCGGGACGAAGCAGCGTTGAATGACACAGTGAATGAGCTTCGTGCCCATTCTCCCCGCTCCTTTGCTCTCAATGCCGATCTTGCTGATCCGGTGGCTTTGGCAGCCATGCTTGACCGCATTGATCGGGACATGGGCGGGGTTGATATTCTGCTTTTGAACGGTGGGGGCCCACCACCATTTTCCGCATCTTCGCTCAATATTGTGCAATGGCGAACGCAGTTCGAAACGATGTTTCTCTCCGGCGTGCGCATTGCAGCGCATTTTCTCCCCAGAATGCGCGAACGGCACTGGGGCCGCATCCTCGTCGTGTCATCGACCAGTGTCCGGGAGCCGATTGCGGGCCTGACCGCATCAAACGCGCTGCGGGCGGCCGTTGCCGGTTGGGCAAAGAGCCTTGCGGGTGAAGTCGCAGCAGATGGCGTAACCGTCAACTTGCTGCTTGCCGGGCGTCTGGCTACGGCACGTACGGACAAGCTCGACCAAATGGATGCCGACGCACAAGGCCTGGATGTTTCCGTCATAGCCGCACAAAGTCAGGCCGAGATTCCGGTTGGCCGCTATGGTACGGCTGAGGAGTTCGGAGCCGTGGCGGCGTTTCTCGCCAGCGAGCAGGCATCTTATGTAACCGGAGCGGCCATCCCAGTTGATGGGGGCTTGTCGCGCGCTATTATCTAGTGATGATGAAACAACCCATGCCCCAGCCCTCCAAGTCTCGCTGGTGCAATCGTGTTCTAACCACAAAACTCATCCGAATGAAGGAATAGTGCCATGCCGGAGCGAAGCCGTGTTGAAGCCTTTGTGGCAATTGTTGAAAGCGGCGATCATGTGAAAGCCATCCGCGATTTTTATCATGAGGATGCATCAATGCAGGAGCCGGGAAAAGAGCCACGGCGCGGTCGCGATGTGCTGGTTGCGCATGAGCAAGCGGCTTTGGACCGGTTGCAGAACATGCATACCCACCCTGCCCGTGCTGTACTCGTTGATGGCGATAATGTTGTTATTCATTGGGTATTCGACGCCACCAACCGCGAAGGCGTGACGCGGCGACTGGAAGAACTGGCCTATCAGCATTGGCAAGGCGATCGCATTATCGAAGAGCGCTTTTTCTACGACACAGCATCGTCTTTCACCATTGTTGAAAAGTGAAATGCAATTGAACCCACCCGGCCGTTCAAGTCGGGTGGGTTCACATCAGCAATCAGGCCCTGCCTGCACGTGTTGTAATCCCGATCGTTATGGCTGTTAACAACAGCAGTGCCGAAGCGACTATGATGACCGATGTAAACGCCTGTTCGAATGCGGCGTTGGCCAAGCCAATCAAGGTCGAGGCAGTATCAGGCGCGAGCCCCTGCGCCATGATCAATGCCTCATCAAGACTGTCGTAAACCAATGCCGATACATTCATCGTATCAGGCAACACCAGTGTAACGCTGTAGATCGTCGACATAAGGCTGCCGAGCAGCGCAACGCCCATTGCGCCGCCAAGTTCATAGGAAACCTCCTCGATCGAAGCCACCGTTCCGGCGCTCTCTTCCGGCGTATTGAGCATGACGGCGCTTGATGCCGCAGTCATCGCCGCACCGAAACCGAAGCCAAGAACCACGAGGCTTGAAATCTGCACAAAGGGTTTTGCATCATACACGTAGAGCAGGCTGGCAACGCCAAGTCCGGCTGCAACGAGACTGACCCACATGATACGTTCCGATCCGAGGCGCGGCAGCGCCAATCCGGCAATCGGCGCAGCAACAAAAGCAGCCAATGGTACCGGCAAAATAAGAAGTCCGGCCTCAAGTGGCGACAATCCCATGACCAGCTGAAAGCGCTGGCTCAGTACCAATTCAATGCCAACAAGGGCAAGCGAAGCAATGAAGGCGGTGGCAACACCCGCTGAAAACCGCCTGTTACGGAAGAGTTTGAAGTCAATCATCGGTTGCGCCGAACGCCCCTGACGCCGAATGAACAGCCAAAGAAAGGCAATGCCGATGATAGCGGCTATCGATGCAACTGCGTAGACAGGCGCCTGTTTGCCAAACTCCTTGATCGCATAGGTCACCCCGATGAGGCCGACCATGATCTGCCCCGAGGCAACAATATCCCACGGCCGCGTCGCATCACCCGCCCGGTTAGGAATGACCCAGAGCGTAAAGGCAAGCGCGACAACGACAATCGGAACGTTGATCAGGAAGACTGAACCCCACCAGAAATACTCCAGCAGGACACCGCCGAGGACCGGGCCAATGGCGGCACCGCCTGAGGCAATTGCCGCCCAGATGCCAATAGCAAAGGCCCGTTCCTTTTCATCGGAAAATGTCTGCCGCACGATTGAAAGCGTAGCGGGCATCATCATGGCCGCGCCGACGGCCAGCAAAGCGCGTGAAGCGATGAGAACGCCGCTTGTTGGAGAAAAAGCTGCCGCCAGAGAGGCCAGACCGAATACGACAAGGCCGGCGGAAAAGAGTTTCTTGTTGCCAAACCGGTCGCCAAGCGCACCGGCACCGGGCAGCAAACCGGCAACAACAAGAGGATAAGCATTGACGATCCACAGCTTGGCGGATGCAGAGGCATGAAGATCATGGGTTAGACGTGGCAAAGCCGTGTAAAGAACTGTCATGTCAATGACGACGAGGAACAGAGCGCTGGAGACGATCGCAAGGACCAGCCAGCGGTTTTGGGGTAGCATTTCTTTCACCATTGGAGCGTTCTTCGCTCCCGTTATAATTGCAATCGCGGACCGATTGTTCATCGATCCGCAATACATATATAAATACGATCGTATTGAAATGGAAGAGGGAGATCAATTTGGGCCGGAAACGCACGATTGATCGGGATAAGGTTCTCGACGCGGCAGAATCTGTTGTGAGCAAGGTCGGCGCAGCTGCATTGACCATCGATGCCGTTGCAAAGGCTGCCGGTATTACCAAAGGCGGCGTGCAATATTGCTTTGGTACGAAAGGCGCTTTGATCGACGCCATGCTGGAGCGCTGGGGGCAGGACTATGATACGCAAGTGGTGCAACTGACCCAAAATGCATCCGCCTCGCCTATCCACGCCCATCTGGAGGCCACGCGCAAAGGCGACGAAAGCTCTAACGCCAAAGCCGCAAGCCTGATGGCATCACTTATCCAGACGCCCGAACATCTTGGCAGCACCCGCGAATGGTATCGCACGAGAATGGCGGATTTCGACCTGACGACGGAAGAAGGACGGYGGGCAAGAACCGCATTCATCGCTACGGAAGGCGTTTTCATGTTGCGCTTCTTCGGCTTCATGGAAATCAGCGAACAGGACTGGAACGCCATCTTTGATGACATAGAGGCATTTGTACTGAGGAAGGAAAAGCCCGGAACATAATCCCCTGTCAGGCTGCAAGCGGGATCCTTAGTTCGGCCCTTAGGCCACCTTCCGGATCATTCTCAAGCTTGATATCGCCACCGCAGCGCTGTGCAATATTGCGCGCAATGGTAAGCCCCAGCCCAAAACCACCGGTTTGCCTGTTACGTGAACCCTCCACGCGCCGGAATGGCTGGAAAACCTCATCCAGTTTGGCTTGCGGTATGCCCGGCCCCTTGTCCTTGATCGCAAGAACAATATCATTTCCCACCTGTTTCAGGCTGACATTGGCCTTTTCACCATAGGTTACCGCATTGTCGATCAGGTTTGTAACACAACGGCGCAGAGCAATTGGCCGGCCGAAGCAGATGAATTTGCGCGAAGCCGCACTTTTTTTGTCGAACGTAACCTCAGGATAGTTATCGACAATAGAGTCGACGAGCGACCAGAAATCGATCTTCTCCTGCTCCTCATCCACCACCTCATAGGTGGCAAAATCGATGACTGAACGCGAAATCGCTTCAATATCATTGAGGTCCTGCATCAATGACTGGCGCAACTGCGATTTGCGCAAAAGTTCAAGCCGCAAGCGGATGCGGGTCAATGGCGTGCGCAAATCATGGGCCAATGCTGCTGCCAGTTGCTCGCGGTCCGCAACATATTCGCGCAACTGCTCCTGCATTGCATTCACCGCCCTTGCCGCGGATTTATATTCCGAGCTGCCATATTCAGGTAATGGGGGAATTTTGACGTCCTCACCGATACGTTTCACCGCACTTTCCAGTGCGCGATATGGCGCTGTCAGCCTGCGCATCGCCCAGATCGACAGAATGATGACGATGGCTGCAACCGCCCCGAACAATGGAAGGGTCTGCACCGTAAGAATAGGATCAATCGGCGAAACCGGTGTTACAAAGTTCAGCCATTGCCCGTCATTGAATTCGATAGATGCCGCAAGGCCACCGCTTTGGCTAAAATCCTGCGCGAGATCTGACAGCTGTTTTTCCACGACACCGACATCAGGATTGAGGGCACTCGAACTTATCTCAGTACCTGGCGAAACCTTATTGGGTAAATCCCTGCGAACCCGGGCATCGGTGACGCCAAACGCCGAGAAGCGTGCAACAAGCACATCTTCAAGCTCCGCAAGATTGTCATCGGATGCGATCGCCGATGTCACTGCCGGATCATCTGACATATAAAGCGGACTTGATGCATTCGACATGACCGCAGCAAGTCGGATTCGCTCCGGTGGCGGTGCAGCGTAGAGCAGCTTCACCAGCGTATAGGCGCGCTCGCTCAGACGAAACAATTCAAGGATATTATTGCCCTCATTGCGATCGCGCGAGACGATGGACAGCGTGGCAATCTGTGTCGTGATCAACCCGGCAATCAGGATGAGCAATATCCAGCTTGGCAAGGACTGGGGGAAAAAACGCTTCATTCCGCTATAACTTCCGGCACAAACTGATATCCGCCACCGCGAATTGTCAGGATCAGCTTGGGCGAACGCGGATCATCTTCCATCTTGCGGCGCAGACGGCTGATGAGAATATCAATGCTGCGATCATAGCCATAGGCCACATTGCTTCCCGCCAGTTCCAGAAGCTGATCACGGCTCAGCATGCGCTGTGCGCTCTTGACCAGCGTTTCGAGCAGGTTGAACTCTCCGCTGGTCAGTTCCACGCGCACATTGTCAGGCGATACGAGCCGGCGCCGTGAACAATCCATGGTCCATCCGGCAAATTTATAAACCTGCGGCTCTAGACGGCGATCCGTCCCCGGTCCGTCAAGACGGCGCAGAACAGCCCTCACCCGTGCCAGCAATTCGCGCGGATCAAATGGCTTGGAAACATAGTCATCTGCTCCCATTTCCAGTCCGACAACGCGATCGGTGGTTTCAGTGATTGCCGTCAACATGATGATCGGCACGCGCGAGTGCATGCGGATGTCACGGCAAATCTCCATGCCGCTTTTGCCCGGTAGCATCACGTCGAGAATCAGCAGGTCGACGGGCGTGCGCGAAAAAATGACCTGCATCTCGTCATTGTCTCTGGCGACCGAAACCCGCATGCCGCGCTTTTTCAGGAATTCATGCAGCAAATCACGAATAGCCTCGTCATCATCGACAATCAGGATATGTGGCTCGGACTTCATGCGAATCTTTCAACAATAAAAGGCTCTGATTTGCTTATCCGGCAACAAGATAGTGTCCGAAATCCGCATTGACCAGCCGGAACATATGCGCCTACGGGCGATTCAGCATCGCTTCCAATTTCAGAAACAATCCAGAAACAAAACTCTACAGAGCGGAAAAACGCCCGCAATAGTCGTGCCCGATAACAAGCGCATCGGTTCTGCTCCACCACGGAAACAGAACAAGCATTCACAAAGGGTCCTATGCGTAACATTTTGACCATATCGACAATCATTCTGACCGGCGCTCTGTATTTCGCCGGGCCGATTGAGACGTCCATGGCTGATGAGACGCCAACCCGTACCGTGCTTTGCGGCAAACTTCAGCAGCAAACTCAACAAGCCATCACCGAACACGCCGAGGCAAAACGGGCTGCCAAGGCGAGAGCACTTCAACGTAAGGCAACCAGGTTTTGTGCCAGCAACAAGCAGGCGCAAGGCATCAGGACATTCGCCCAAGCGTTGAAACTGCTCGGTGTGCAGCCGATTGATGATTGATCGACTGTGTCCCATGAGCCCCCATCAAAAGGAAACTGACCTATGAAAAAGTCCCTCTATACAGCTCTCGGCCTTGCCATCGCTCTCGCTGTTTCGGCTCCAGTTCTGACCGTTTCCAGCGCCAACGCAGCAACTGCAGCTGCACCTGCTGCCGCAGCACCAGCGACAGCCGCCGCTCCCGTTAAGCACGCTGCAAAGGCAAAGCATCACGTCAAGAAGACCGTCAAGCACAAGGCTCACAAGAAGGCAGCTGCCAAGAAGGTCTAATCTTCTCAATGCGCTATTCTTGACTAGTCTCAAAACTATGCCGGACATGGGAAACCATAGCCGGCATAGCTTTTTGATGTCTGACGCTTCCGCCATATTGTTTTTAAGTAGTAAAAAAGATCAATGATTTCTGCTGGATAGCGTCACGCCAGATCAAAGACGCTAGATATTGTGGTAATCGACCCGATCCATACAAGTTTAATTACCCAAAACACATTTCCCATCGTAAAATCCTCGTGATGATTCTACGGCCGATCACGGATCGCCCATGAAGAGCGGCATCCACGGTCTGGACCATCGTAACGCAACCGGCATGTGGAGAGACGACTATGGGTGGAGAATCACTACTTATTTTCCTGTTAGTGGGACTGATCGCTGGATGGCTGGCGAGTCAGCTCGTTCGTGGAGGCGGATTTGGCCTCATCGGCGACTTGATTGTCGGCGTCATTGGCGCGTTCATAGCGGGATATCTCTTTCCGCGTCTGGGCATATCGCTGGGAGCCGGAATTCTGGGCTCGATTATCGCGGCCACAATCGGCGCCGTTATACTGCTCGTCATTCTTCGCGCTGTTAAACGAGCCTGACGTTATAGAACACCAAAAATGACAAAGCCTCCGAACCCGGCAAGGTTCGGAGGCTTTCTTTTTGCGCGATAATCAACCGATCAGGTATGGCTTGGCTGAGGTTCTGCGCACATCGGCACCACAAAAAGCGTGAAGATCATACCAACCAGAATACCCGAGAAGATTACCAGACCGATGGAGTAGCGGGCTGCCGCACCCGCAGCTGTTGCCGTAATCAGCGGAATAACGCCGAGCGCCATGGCTGCATGACGTTCACATGCCGCTCGATCTTAGCGCAGGATTTTTAACTGCTCTTGTTGCGACCCCTGATAGGTAATTCCACGAATTGGTGAGCGAGGCTGATTCGTATATACATCTACATAAGGTTTGATTTCAAACAGCTTAGGTCCAACGCTGGCCCTTAGATTTCAAAGTCAAACTATGACAGTAAATCGATAGGTGTAGCCATGCATGCCAGAAAACGCGCGTTTGATTAACACACCATCATATTTCTAATCGCCTCGAGATTTATGGGGTCTGCTTGCAGCCAAGGGATTCAGAGCCCTTTTCGAAAATCGATTTCCGCGCCAAGTGACATGAGATTGAAGCGTCGTTTGAAGCGATGAGAATCCAAACTGCGAACGCTTTTGGTCGTTGACTGGCCGAAACTTCTTTCAAATTTAGCATCATGTTGATTCTTAAAACGGGCTCCTAGCGGTTTGTAGTAATAATTATGTGGGGAAATTCAATGCAATATCCGTATATAAATAGTGCAACAGAATCTCTTGTAACCGAGATTCGAGATATTATCCACGAAAGGCAGGATCTTTCAGATGAAGAGCAGGTTCTGCATAATTTCAAAGAGTTTTCCGCAAGCTGCTCCGTTTCACCCTTGATCGTCGAATATATTGCGAACAAAATTTCACGGCTTGAGAACCTGAATGTCTTTTCTGATCGTCAACTTGAAGTACTGATGCTTGGGATGATCGCTCGGTCATCTTCGACTTATGGTACGATTCCCAATGTCGTTGCTCATCTCGCACTTATCGGAGAGCATGCTGAGGCTGCCATTCTAAATGAAAATGCCAAAAACGAAACTGGTGATCGAGCGCATAAACCTCACCCCACTCTACTATACGATTGCTTTGCAGTGATCGGTCGAGCGCTGTCGATACCGGTTCTTACCCCGGCGAGCTACCACATCTTACGGCAAATCCTTATTGAGCGGGAGCGAACCGGGCAACCCGTTATGCGGACCGTCGACAGCGTAAACCGCCATTTCGCCGAAAACGACCTCCATATACCTGATTATACCGATGACGATATCCGCGTGGCTATATATTATACTGAACGTTGTAATTCATCCATAACGCATCTGCATTCTCGCATTATCGAAATTGAATCGCGCATGAACGATCGCGGTGGAGGCACCGAGGCACGTAACCCCTATGACAAGAAATGGCTTGCAATCAGAAGGCTCGAACTCGCGATGCGTGAAGCGAGTTCAGTCGATGATCATGACACAAACCAACTCTCCTATATTGGCGCTTGGGGCCAGGTGGTTGAACATCTCGTACCTCAACTCCCGCCATCCGAACTTGTACGGGCAAGAGCGTGGACTGAGGCGCATAATGATGAACACGCTGGTCAGGCGATTGGTTGGGGCGGCGCGGCCGAAGAGGGACACGCTGAGGACGCCCGTATTCAAGCAGTGCGTATGATGAAAACGTTGAAACCGTTAACATTTGCAACGGCACTTCGCGAAGTTACTGCGTTCAATGTTGTAAGGCTTGGATTTTGGAGCCGTATTGTAGACGCTCTTAAAGATCTTGAGCATTCGAACAAGATGGAACAATCGGAAGCTCCTAACCCTCTTTCAGCCTAACGCGGACAAAACTGGAGATTATGGGAGTGGCGGTTCCTCCGAATTTCTACTCAGCGTTTCTGTTTAGCCATTTGCGAGGCGCAGCATGGATATGCTTTTCCTAAAATTAACAGTTACACCGTTTCTAATGTGGGCGGTTTCACTGGTTTCCAGGCGATGGGGTAGCTTGGTTGGCGGACTGGTTGCCGGTTTGCCACTAACTTCGGGTCCCATTTCCATCTATCTTGCAATCGAGCAGGGCGCTCATTTTGCTAGCGAAGCTGCTACCGGTGCGTTGATCGGATTAAGTGCGGTCTTAATCACCTATTTAATTTACGCCGATCTAATAAAACGTTTTGCGCCAATGGCGTGCTGCGCGCTAGCACTGTTCATCTATATCGTTATCGCGTCGACAATGTACGAGATTGCACGTGAACTCACGTCAAGCTTCGTGAGCAAATGTGGCTCGATCTGCTTGTGTACGTCAGTAGTGCTGAGAATCGTCTGTAAGCCTGTAGAGCTCGGCACTGATCGTGCGCAATTGCTCCCTCGGTGGGATATCATCGGACGCATCACGGCGTCTATGGTCCTTGTTTTAGGGATTACAACCTTTGCGAACTATCTTGGCCCAGGAATAAGCGGAATTCTATCGCCAATACCGGTAATAGCCTGGCCACTTTTAGTATTCGCCCACGTACAACTCGGTGGTTTTGCAGCCGTTGCCGCAATTCGCGGTGCTGCCATCGGTTCCATTGGAGTGATTGTCTTCTATCTTATCGTCTCGAACTTCCTTGCCGAGCATAATATATCGGTAGTATATGTCTCGGCACTTATCTCCTCGGCGTTAGTTACAATGGCTTTCGTCGTCATCCTCCGAATCTACAAACATTGACAATTCTTCATCCATGTCATCAACGTCATGCTAAGTGTTCACTTATTCATAAGCGGGGTTGTCTCATCGCTCCCGGTAAATCAAGTTCTTTCTGCATTATTAAACGACGTTCATCTGCTTGGTTTGTCGCAAATGGATTTCAAAACATGATGAACCGTGTGTCGCATTTCACAGAATACGTCTTTTGATAATCGTTTGCCGGGAGCAGGGTTTACTGCTCGTCATTCTTCGCGCTGTTAAACGAGCCTGACGTTATAGAACACCAAAAATGACAAAGCCTCCGAACCCGGCAAGGTTCGGAGGCTTTCTTTTTGCGCAAGAATCAACCGATCAGGTATGGCTTGGCTGAGGTTCTGCACCCGGCAGTGGTTTGGTCACTGTCTCAACCTTATGATCCTTGTGGGAAATGAAGGTGTAGAACATCGGCACCACAAAAAGCGTGAAGATCGTACCAACCAGAATACCCGAGAAGATCACCAGACCGATGGAGTAGCGGGCTGCCGCACCCGCACCTGTTGCCGTGATCAGCGGAATAACGCCGAGCGCCATGGCTGCTGTGGTCATCAGGATCGGGCGAAGACGTGTCTTGGCCGCCAGAATAATCGCATCGTGCCGCGATATGCCGTGCAGTTCACGCTGCTGGTTGGCAAACTCCACCATGAGAATGCCGTGCTTGGTGATCAGCCCCACAAGGGTGATCAGCCCCACCTGCGTATAGATGTTCAGCGTACCAAGTCCCATATTGAGCGGAACAATTGCACCGAAAATCGACAGCGGAACCGACATCATGATGATGAACGGATCGCGGAAGCTTTCGAACTGTGCCGCAAGCACAAGGTAGATCACGACGATAGCGAGCACGAAAGCAATCAGGATTGTATTGCCCTGCGTGACCTCCAGACGCGATTGGCCTGTGTAATCCAGGAAGAAGCCGTTTGGCATCAACGGACGTGCCGTATCAACCACAGCCTTCAGGCCTTCACCCGTTGTAACGCCCGGCATCGGCAATGCGGAAATCGTTGCCGAGTTGAGCTGATTGAACTGCTCGATAGCTGCCGGAGATGCATTTTCCGTCACTTTGATAACCGCCGACAACGGCACCATGTCGCCGGATGAACTCTTGACGAAGTATTTGCCAAGGTTTTCCGGATTGGAACGGAAATCTTGCGGTACCTGCGGAATGATATCGTAGCTGTTGGAATCGCGGTCAAATTTCGCGATCTTGCCGCCACCAACCAGAAGCCCGAGCGTCTGGCCGATTTCACTGACAGGAATACCCAGAGCTGATGCACGATCACGATCAATCGTCACAGTGACCTGTGGCGCGTTAAACGATAGCGAATTCTGCGCAACAATGAACTTGCCCGAAGCCTGCACCTTGTTCTTGATCTCCTCAGCCACTTCGAAGACCTTGTCGGCGGGACCCGTCGATTGGATGACGACCGAAATCGGCAAGCCACCACCCGTGCCGGGCAGAGTTGGCAGTGCGAAAATATAGGCCTGCGCACCGGCTACCGGGCTGATCCTGCCCTGTAACTCCTGCTGAAGCTGCTTCTGCGACTTTTCGCGTTGCGCCCAGTCTTTGAACACCCAGATCGCAAACGCCGAATTGGTGGTGCCCAGACCCGCAATATTGAAGCGGGCTTTGAGTTCAGGCAGATCCTTGGTCAAGGCATCAATCTGATTGGCATAGAGCTGCGTATAGTCAGTTGTCGCATATTGCGGCGCGTTGACAAGCGATACCAGGAAGCCCGAATCTTCTTCCGGTGCCAGTTCGGATGATGTTTTGTTGAACAGGAAGGCCGTCAAAGCCACAAGCGCTATAACGATGAACAGGGTTATCGGCCGGAAAGCCAGTGATCCTGCAACCCGTCGTTCATAGGCACCTTCCAGCCAGCTGAAGCTGTTATCAACGATACGCTGGAAACGGCTGTGATTGCCACTTTTCAGCAGCAAGGCGCACATCATGGGCGAGACCGTCAAAGCGGCTACGCCCGAAATGATGACCGCACCAGCCAGCGTGAACGCAAACTCGCGGAACAACGCACCGGTGAGACCGCCGGTAAACCCGAGCGGCGCAAACACAGCAGCCAGTGTAATCGTCATCGCAATGATCGGGCCGGTGATTTCCTTCATGCCCTTAAGCGCAGCGTCGATTGGCTTGAGCCCCTCTTCGATGTGACGATGGATGTTTTCCAGAACCACGATCGCGTCGTCAACGACGAGACCGATCGCCAGAACCATCGCGAGCAGCGAAAGCAGATTGATCGAATACCCTAGAAGGAACAGGAAAAAGCAGACGCCAACCAGTGAAATTGGGATCGTTACGACCGGAATGATAACCGAGCGGAATGATCCAAGGAAAAGCAAAATCACCAGAACAACAATGAGCACCGCTTCACCGATCGTCTTGAACACTTCCTCGATGGACGAGCTGATCTGCTCAGTCGAATCGTAAAGCATGATGATAGACATGCCTTCTGGAAGCGTGGCGTCGATCGCAGGCAGTTCTTTGCGTACAGCAGCCGTCATATCCAGCGGGTTCGCCGATGGTGTCGGGAAAATACCGAGGAACGTACCGCTTGATCCATTGAAAGTAACCCGTGTGTCCGTATTGACAGCTCCAAGCTCAATTCGGGCCACATCGCGCAGACGGACGATATTGGTGCCATCTGACTTGATGGGCATCGCACCAAAGGCTTCAGGCGTCTGCAAGGTTGTTTTCAGCGTAATTGGCGATGCGACATAGAGGTTTTCGATCTTGCCCGGCGCCGACAGGAAGTTTGACTGCTTGATGGCGGTCAAAACCTCCGATGCGGTGGTCTTGCGTGCAGCGAGCTGAATCGGATCGATCCAGACACGCATCGAGAACACCTGACCACCCAGAACCTGCGCATCGGCAACACCTTGAATCGTCGACATACGCGGCTGGATGACGCGCTGCAGATATTCGGTAAGCTGCACACTGGACATGTTGGGATTTTGCACAGCCAGATACATGGTCGCGAACTCCTGACCTGTACCCTTCTTGATCACGGGATCGTCGGCTTCCGTGGGCAGATCACCGCGAACCTGATTGACCTTGGAAATGACCTCGGTCAGCGCCGCGTCTGGATCAGCGCCAAGTTTCATCTGCACGGTGACCGTGCTGGATGACGGCACCGATGATGATGTCACATAGTCAATGTTTTCCGTTGTGGTGACAGCCTTGGCAATTGGTGCAGAAATGAAACCCTGCATCAGATCGGCGCTGGCGCCCGCATAAGTCGTTGTGATGGTGATAGCCGTTTCGTCAACCTTCGGGTACTGGCGAACCGCAAGGTTCGACACGCCTTGGGCGCCGAGCAGGATAATCATCAAGGCGACAACCGTCGACAGAACTGGACGGCGAATGAATACATCTGAGAAATTCATTTTGTGGGCAGTCCCGCGTCAGTGGTGTTGGCTGGATTGACGGCATTGGCAATTGTCACTGCTCCGCCGGCGTTCAAGCGATTTTGGCCTGCAGTCACAACAATATCGCCCGCCTTGATGCCTTTGGTGATCTCAACCAAAAGACCTGAGCGGCGACCCGGCGTAACGAAAACCTGCGCAAGAACAAATCGCTCTTCCTTCTTGGCAGCGGCAGGGTCAGCTGGCTTTGTTGCGTCGGCTGGCTTGGCGGCGTCTGCTGGTTTGGCAGCATCGGCAGCCTTGGCCGGCTCTTCCTTCTTTACCTCAGGACGAAGAACGAAGATGTAATCGCCGTAAAGGCTGGAGACGAGCGCGGTCTGCGGCAGAGTAAACACCGCATCTTCCTTTGGAAGCGTGACATACACCTGAGCAAACTGGCCCGGACGCAATTTGCCGTCCGAGTTGTCGACCTTCGCACGCACGGAAACCAGCCGCGTTGCCGGATCGATCCGTGGCTCTACAGCCGTGATCTCACCATTGTAGCTCTGGTTGGTATCTGACAAGCTCATCTTGATCTGTTGTCCGATATGAACCTGATTGAGATTTTGCTCGTTAACCGTGAAATCGACGCGCATGGTGGCAAGGTCCTGCAACGAAACGACAACATCACCCGGCTTCAGATACTGTCCCTGTTCGATCTGCGGAATACCAACCGTGCCCCTGAAAGGCGCCTTGAGCAGCTTCTGCTCCATGACGGCCTGCAATTTGGCAATTTCGGCCTTCTTGGCCAGTGATGCGGCCTGTGCCGTATCCACATTGGATTCAGCGCCGACACCACGCGTATTCAGCGTGCGTGCGCGTGCCAATGTCTGATCGTTCAGAACATCCTGAGCCTTGGCAGCCACAATATCAGCCTTTTCGATGGCATCATCCAGCTGCAGGAGCGAAGCGCCCTGCTCTACAACCTGATTTGCCGTGAAAGGGATTTCCTTGACGATACCAGCAACCTCAACAGCCAGGCTAACGCCCTGAATAGCGCTGACGGAGCCGATGGCTTCAATATTCGGTGTCCATACGCTGGGTTCAACCTTGTAGGTCGAGACAGCTTGGGCAGGCTGTTGCATGGTGGCAAAGAACTGCTTGATCATTCCCTCTTTGAAATAATTGAACCAAACCAAGCCTCCGCCAAGCACCACGACCAAAAGTAAAATGATCACGGGTAGAATGTAGCGCTTTATCATGGGGAACCGCTCCGGAACAAAACAATGGCCAGCAAAGTTTGTTGCCAGCCTGTCAAATGAGAATAACGTGATGTGGACTTGATTGCCACGTGCCATTTACTGTACCGTCCGGACGGTAAAGTCAATAGAAACAGGATTCCTTATGGGACTAAAGTTTTGAAGAAAGAGCAGAATGCGGGCGGCAGTTCTCACAACGAAAGATAAAATTCTGCAGGCAGCTGCGGAAATCGCCATGGAGGTGGGTCCTGTTCACCTCTCTCTTGATGCAGTGGCTAGGCGAGCGGGGCTTTCAAAAGGCGGCTTGCTCTATACGTTCCCCACCAAGGCCAAACTGCTCGAAGCACTGGTTGAGCACCATGTGGCGGAGTTTGACGAATCACTGCGCATGCAGGAGGCCAAGCGAAACCACAAGGTGAACAGCGTGGTTCAGGCCTGTATCGAGGTGTATCGCGCTGAATTTGTGCTCAATGAGCCTGAACCATCGGGCATATTGGCTGCTATCGCCAATGATCCGAGCTTTATCGATCCCATCAGGCGCTACAACAAACAATTACTCGATCGTATGAAAGAGAACTCGGAAGATCCGACAATGGCGCTGATCGCATTTCTGACCATAGAAGGCCTGCGCAGCCTGAAGCTGCTCGATATGGATACCCTGACCCACGAAGATCAGATCACGGCGATTGACGGGTTGCGTCAGCTTTTTGCGCCCTGTGATCCCGATAAGCCATCCCAGCCCGCAACGGGCTGATCAGGCATAAACCGGAATATCACCCTGAGCCCAGGCACCTTGGGTCTCTTCGCTGAATGCCTCGAAGCGTTTGGCCTCAATGGCATCGCGGATGCCCTGCATATGCTGCTGGTAATAGGCCAGATTATTCCATGTCAGCAGCATGCCGCCGAGTGCTTCACCTGATTTGACCAGATGATGCAGATAGGCGCGGCTGTAATCACGCGCTGCCGGGCATGAGGACTCTTCATCAAGCGGACGCGGATCATCCGCATGGCGGGCATTGCGCAAATTGACCTTGCCTCGCCGGGTAAAGGCAAGACCGTGCCGCCCTGCCCGTGTCGGCATCACGCAGTCGAACATATCGATCCCGCGTGCGACGGATTTCAGAATATCGTCAGGCGTACCGACGCCCATGAGATAACGCGGCTTTTCTGAGGGAAGTTCAGGACAGGTCACATCGAGCATGTCGAGCATGACGTCCTGTGGCTCACCGACGGCAAGACCACCGACCGCATAGCCCTTCAAATCCATGACTTTCAGCGCCTGTGCTGAACGAATGCGCAAATCCGGCACGTCGCCACCCTGCACAATGCCAAACATCGCCTTACCCGGTTGAACACCAAAGGCCGTCTTGCACCGTTCGGCCCAGCGCAACGACAATTCCATGGCGCGCTGGATATCTTTCGGTGTTGATGGCAAAGCCACACATTCATCGAGCTGCATCTGAATATCGGAATCAAGCAAGCCCTGTATCTCGATCGACCGCTCCGGGCTCATTTCATAGGCACGGCCATCGATGTGGGAGCGGAAGGTCACACCCTTTTCATCAAGCTTGCGCAACTGCGCCAGCGACATGACCTGAAAACCACCGGAGTCCGTCAGGATTGGCCCCGGCCAGCGGGCGAAATCATGCAGACCGCCCAGCTTGGCAATGCGTTCGGCACTGGGGCGCAGCATCAGATGATAGGTATTGCCAAGGATGATATCGGCACCAAGATCGGAGACCTGATCCATATACATGGCTTTGACCGTCCCAGCTGTACCTACAGGCATGAATGCGGGCGTTCGCACGGTGCCGCGTGGCATGGTGATTTCACCACGCCGGGCTTTGCCATCGGTTGCGATCAGTTTGAATTCAAAATTTTCTGTCATGATGCGGATCGCCATAACAGGCTTGCATCGCCATAGGAATAGAAGCGGTAGTGATTTTTGATCGCATAGGCATAAGCCTCATGCATGCGCTCAAACCCGCTGAAGGCGGAAACCAGCATGAACAGCGTCGATTTGGGCAGATGAAAATTGGTCATCAGCAGATCAACCGCGCGGAACTGATAACCCGGTGTGATGAAAATATCCGTCGGACCGGACCACGCCTTGACAACGCCATCGGGCGTGGTCGCGCTCTCAAGCAGTCGCAGCGATGTCGTGCCGACGCTGACAATACGTCCACCCCGTGCTTTCACGGCATTCAGCGCATCGGCAGTGGCTTGATCGACGTGGCCGATCTCCGCGTGCATCTTGTGATCGGCAGTATCATCGGCTTTGACGGGCAAAAACGTACCCGCGCCCACATGCAGCGTCACGAAATGTTCTTCGATACCGCGCTTTTTCAGGTCTTCGAGCAGTGCAGGCGTAAAATGCAGCCCAGCAGTGGGCGCAGCGACTGCACCTTCCTCACGAGCATAAATGGTCTGATAATCTTCCTTATCGCGGCCGTCTTCTACACGCTTTGAGGCAATATAGGGCGGCAAGGGAATATGCCCGACGGCAGCAATCGCTTGATCAAGATCGGCGCCGCTGAAATCAAAGACCAGCAAAGCCTCGCCCGCTTCGCCTTTCTCTGCAACAATGGCCTGAAGCGATCCCAGCAGACAGGCATTGTTGCCATGGCCGAAATCGATCCGCTCGCCTTGTTTGATGCGTTTCGCGGGGCGCAAAAAGGCCTTCCAGCGATCCGGTCCGGTGCGCATATGCAGGGTCGCGCTGATTTGGGCTTTCACGCCGTCGCGCTCGCGAAAACCTTCAAGTTGCGCAGGTATCACTTTGGTATCATTGAAAACGAGCGCATCGCCAGCCTGCAGAAAATCACCGAGATTCTGTACGGTACTGTCCTCAAATCCTGAAGCATTCGCCTTCACAAGCAAAAGCCGCGCTGAATCGCGCGGCTCTGCAGGTCTCAATGCGATGTTTTCTTCCGGCAGGTCAAAATCGAAAAGATCAACACGCATGATGTATCAATGCGATCTTATTCGACGTCTGCGGCAACGCGCATGGAAACGATCGAATCCGGATCCTGCACAGGCTCGCCGCGCTTGATCGTGTCGACATTGTCCATACCTTCGATAACCTGACCCCAAACCGTGTACTGACGGTTGAGAAAAGCAGCATCATCAAAGCAGATGAAGAATTGGGAATTGGCAGAATTCGGGTTCTGCGAACGGGCCATGGAGCAAGCGCCACGACCATGGTTGGCATTGGAGAATTCAGCCTTCAGATCAGGTTTTTCCGAACCACCCATACCGGCGCGCGATGGATTGAACGACGAACCGCCCTGCTTGCCAAACTTCACGTCGCCAGTCTGCGCCATGAAACCGTCGATAACGCGGTGGAACACAACGCCATCA
>NZ_JBFRDN010000012.1:0-138698 GCF_052113785.1 Phyllobacterium sp. TAF24
CTGGCATCGCGCAGGCAGGCGATGAACAGACTGATGGCGTGGATGGGCTGGCGCAGATCATGGCTTGCCTGTGCCAGAAACCGCGACTTGGCAAGGTTGGCTTCCAGCGCTGCATTGTAGGCCTTGTGGACGCGCGTGAGCAGAATATAAACATAGGCTGGAACCAGAATGGCGGTCATCACAAGGGTGACGACAACATAGGGTTCACTGCGCCAGAAACTGTTGAAATAGGTGGTGGCTGCCAAGGCAACCAGCGCAACCGCAGTGGCCGCTATCAGATAGCGCGGCCCATACCGCAACCCGTTGCCGACAGTAACCCATAACAATATGGCATATACTGGTAGGGCAGTCTCGCCGCCTGCGGACATTGCAAATGTCATCGCCAGATAGTCATGCGACATTGAAAAAATGCGGCGCAGCAAGTACGTCCCCGGCCAGGCAACGATACACAAGAACAGGACTGCCGATGAAATCACATAATACACCCAATAGGACACGTATATCGCCCTGAACTGGGAGGAAAACTCCTGAGATAGTCCCACATACACAAGATAACTGACAAAAAATGGGATGATGATAAGCCGAACGACAGCTTGTGCGCGTTCGGTGTCCTGCTCTTTCCGCTTATAACGCTGAAACAACCCGCTGAATCTGGCGGGTATGTTTACCAAAGTGGCGTTCCTTTCCATAAGAACCGGTGACCCTTTATATCGATCTTGATTATCGAAAAGTGGTTTTCTGAGAATTGCGTATAGATTTAAAATAAAAAAAGGTGTGATGACAATGTGCGGGATTTTACTTTTTAACCCCGCACAGATTGTGCTGTGCCCAAATCGTCCAGCAAGTACAACCCCCGTCATCCAGATTGACTGAACGATGGTGGTTGCACTCGGTTTTCAAAGTATTCGTTCTCAGTAATAGCACCCCCAGGGGCCGCAACGCCGATAGTATCCCGGATAATTGTTTCGCTCGACAGCGGCTCCCAGCGCGACACCGCCCAGAACGCCCACCGCAGCGCCAAGAGCGGCCGCGTTGCCCGCCTCGTTGGACTGCCGCCGGTTCTGGTCGTAGCTCGCTGTAACGCAGCGACGATGCGCCTTTGAACCGGGCTTTAACCCCGCTGCGTCGCATGTGTTTTTTGCTTCGACGGCTGATTCCTGGGCAGTCTGACACCCAGCCAGCATCAAAGCGATGCAGCTGATAAATACTATATTTCTCATAAGTTCCCCCGATTGCGATATGCAATTAATACTTTTATTTCCCTAGATTACGGAGTAACTCAGCGTCAATGAAGTTCGTGTAGTGAATATTAGCTATTGCTAAACTCAAAAATATTCTTGTTTTGCGGCAATTTCCAAGAATTAGTCAAATTGAAGAGCCGACGCGTGGCTGTTGAGGGCTGAGCAGCGGTTATCTGTCATGTGGCAGACGGCAATGAACCTCGCCGCGCATCGATCAATCAGAAATCGACAATAAAAAACACCGGTCTGGGAGCAGACCGGTGTTTGAATAACTTAAATCAATAGGTCATTGAAAAAGCAGCACTACATGAAGATCAAATCTTCAAGTGTCACTTTATCAAGCTTTCACGGTTTGAAAATCCGTAGTTCCACCTAGTTGATGAGTTTGTTACATGGTTGCTATACAGAGCAGCCCGTCAGCGGTTGTTTGGCCCGCCAGCGTTTCTACATCAATTATTGTCCGCATGGATTGAACGGAAATAGTGTTCGGCATGCTGATAGTAGTTTTCTGCCTCGACCTGATTGCCAACAAGCGCTGCTGCGCGTGCTTGAACGAGGTAGCGCTCGTAACTGAGCTGTGCCTTTTGGTCATTTGCAGACTGCGAAGTAGCAGAGTTCCTAGGCATTTGTACTGATCGAGCGCGCGATGGGTTTGATTTTGTTTGGTTCATATTCATTGTTGTGTTGGAGCCATAAGCGGCTCTCTCCTGTTCGATCTATAAATCCGGAATCCGGTCAATCGATTTGATCAGCTACAATCCGGCGCAGTTCCTCGC
The DNA here is from genome assembly GCF_052113785.1 of Phyllobacterium sp. TAF24. Classification (NCBI taxonomy): domain Bacteria; kingdom Pseudomonadati; phylum Pseudomonadota; class Alphaproteobacteria; order Hyphomicrobiales; family Phyllobacteriaceae; genus Phyllobacterium; species Phyllobacterium sp. TAF24. Next base: position 2,018 of record NZ_JBFRDN010000012.1, read on the forward strand.
GCGTGAGCCCTGAAGTGGTAACTTCCCGGCGTTTGGCGATTTTGCCTTCGGATTGATCGTTGCTAATCAAGTGCATTGGTACAGGCCGCAAGATTGTGGCCTTCGTTTGAATCATTTCTTGCATATTGGTCCATGGCTGCCGCGATAAAGTCGCGCAGCGTTTCTGTTAAAATAGGTCTTTTGGAAACTGTCATAACGAGCCGCAGATTCAGCCACAGCAAATGTTGTCATTCTCATGGGGAAAAACGCGAGCTCATCAGGGAGCTCCAAAGACAGCCGAGATATTTTCATCGGCTTGATACATATATGATCATGCTGTGCGGCTATTTCAAGGCCAGTATGAAATGAGGAGCCTATTCTACAATTTGCCCTGATCGCTTTCGCCGGCGACCAGCTCCATAGGCCAGATAAGTTCCACTTTCTCATGCGGGTAGTGATCCTCAAAGGCTGGCATGGTTGAAAGCAAGGATTCGGCCAATTTGATACCGAGATCGCGCAGGGAAATTCTGAAACAGGTCAGCGTGGGCGAAAGAAACCGGCTCTGTGTGCTTTCCCGGAAACCTATCACGGCAATGTCACGGCCTGGACGGATATCTGACTCGTAGAAGCGCCTGTACAAGCCGAGGGCCATATTTTCATTGACCAGTACAATGGCTGTTGGTGTTGGCTTTTGGGCAAGGACGGCGCTGGCAATCTGATAGCCGCCTTCTTCATTTGCATAGGACCGGAATACATAATCCGGATTGAAGGCAATCCCTTTATTGGCGAGCGCACGTTTATATCCGTCGAGAAAAACGTAGCCGAGGTTGATGTCGCTGGCTGGTACTGCGATGGCGATACGGCTATGGCCCAATCCGACAAGCCGGTTGACCGCAGTTGCCGCAACACCCTCAAAATCAAGATCAATCCACGGATAGTCGCCAGCCGTCTCGCTACGGCCAAGAGCAATGAAGGGAATTTTGCGTTCCAGCAGAAAATCAATGCGTGGATCGTGTCGTGTCGTTGCCGAAATAATCAGCCCATCGACAAAACGGCGTGCAACCACGCGATTGAGATATTCGGCTGGCTCTTCGTCGGTGCCGCATAGAAGGGCGACAAGATCGAGGTGATGGCGCCGGAACACGGATTGCACGCCTTCGAAGACTGGCATGAAAAAGCCACCGCCGGTGTCAACCGTCTCAATGGTCGACTCGATCATGAAGCCGATCGTGTTGGTGGTGCCCTGCCGAAGACTGCGACCTGATTGGTTGGGCACATAGCCGAGACGTTTGGCCGCTTCGAGTACGCGTTCGCGCGTTTCCTGATTGACGTCAGTCTTCCCGTTAAGGGCACGGGAAACCGTTCCGATCGAGATATCAAGATGGCGGGCAAGGTCCCGAATGCTCACGCGTTTTCTCCCTGTGCGACTCGGCACTTACTCCCATTCGTTCTTAAAACATTGAAAGGGGGATTGACAAAAATAATTTGCCGATATGAAATCGTAAACGTTTACGGAAGCCATTTGCAACCGATTTAAGCGGTTTCTGGTGAATTTCGTTGGGAGGAGAGGAAATGCAGCGTGCCGTTTTAGTCGGCTGCGGAGCCATGAGCAAAGCATGGTTTGAGGCAGCCCGTACCATTGGCGAAATTGACATCGTTGGCGTTGTCGATCTGGCAAAGGAACGTGCAGAGGCGCGCATTGCGGAATTCGGCCTTACTTCGGCAATCGCATCCGATAATCTTTCCGACATTCTCTCAAAGACAAGTCCCAATATCCTGTTCGATATCGTCGTTCCGGCGGCCCGTCATGCGACTGTTGCTGCGGGGCTTGCAGCCGGTTGCCATGTGCTTTCGGAAAAGCCGATGGCAGAAACAATGGACGAGGCGAGGGATCTTGTCGGGCGTGCCAAAGCCGCTGGGCGTATCCATGCGGTTGTGCAGAACAGACGCTATCTCGCCCAGATACGGCGTATTCGTCAGCTTGTCGCGTCTGGTGCCATTGGCGATGTGACCAGCCTGCATTGTGACTTCTTTCTCGGTCCGCATTTTGGCGGATTTCGTGAAGAGATGCGCCATGTGCTGTTTCTGGATATGGCTATTCATACGTTCGATGCTGCGCGCTTTCTCGCCGGGGAAGCTGCGAATGCCGTTTATGCCCGGGAATGGGAGCCCGGCAATTCCTGGTACAGTCAGGGCTCGTCGGCTGCCGCGATCTTCGAATTCTCAAATGGTGCGATTTTCACCTATCGCGGCAGCTGGTGTGCTGACGGCATGCGTACAAGCTGGGAAAGTGCATGGCGCATTGTCGGCAGCAAAGGAACGATTGTCTGGGACGGACATGATGACATACGGGCCGAAGCCGTCACCTCCGGCAAAGATGGCCTGTTCTCCGGGGTGACCGCCGTCGAGATACCTCCCCTTGATGCGTCCCACCGCATTGGCGGTCACCTCGGAGTGATGCAGGATTTTATTGCTGCTACCCGCGGCGGCTCCGCACCGGAGACTGCTGGAAACGAGAATATAAAGAGCCTCGCCATGGTGTTTGGTGCAATCCAAAGCGCCGAAACTGGCCGACGCATTGAAATCACGATCTGAAGGAACTCGAGATGAGCAACCCGGCAAAATCGATCCGCATCGGCACCATGATCCGAGCCAATGCTCCGGATCCGGCCACCTATGTCAAAAATCTCCAGCCGCATGGCTTTGAGAGTATCGAGCCGTTCTTCTGGCAGGTAATGAACAAGGATTTGCCAACGCTGGCGTCCCAGTTGAAAGATGCGATCGGCGACGCCGACATCACGATCTCGACCCTCGGCATGTTTGGCAATCCGTTGGAAGATACCGAAATCGATCGCGAGACATTGAAGGGCTGGGAAGCATTGATCGACAATGCGCATCTCTTTGGCGCGACGACCATTGCCGGTTTCACTGGCCGTATTCGCGGCAAGCGAATTGAAGACAGTTTGCCCCAGTTCAAAAAGGTCTGGAGTGAGCTTTCGCGGCGTGCAGCCGACAAGGGCGTCAGACTGGCCTTTGAGAACTGTGCCATGGATGGCAACTGGGCGACCGGTGACTGGAATATTGCCCACACGCCCGATGCCTGGGAAATGATGTTCAACGAGGTTCCTGCTGACAATCTCGGGCTCGAATGGGAACCCTGCCACCAGATGGTTTATCTCATTGATCCGCTGCCGCAGATCCGTAAATGGGCGCCGAAGATTTTCCACGTCCATGGCAAGGACGCGACGATCCGCTGGGAAGTCATCCGCGAGCACGGCGTCTTCGGCAAGGAGAAATTTGTGTTCATGCGCTCGCCGGGATTTGGCGATACGAATTGGACAGATATCATATCAGAACTGCGTCTCGCTGGCTGGTCTGGATCCATCGATATCGAAGGTTGGCACGACCCCGTTTATCGCGATGATCTTGAGATGACCGGGCAGGTGCATTCCCTGAATTATCTGAAGCAAAGCCGTGGCGGCGATTTCGTCGCCAATCCCTGATTTCCCCTGATGGGCCCGCCTCCGGACGGGAGTTCCGGCGATGATGGAGATTCAAACCGACCACGCAATATGCGCCGCCAAGAAGCGCACTGCGGGTGTCGAGCAACACGAGGAGGAAGCCTATGAAACGCATTTCGCATTGGATTGCCGCCGCCACGCTAGTGCTGTCTGGCGCTGCGGCTCACGCCGAGCCGGTGACGCTTGATATCTGGACCATCGACCGGCCTGATCAATATATTTACCTTCTGAAGGATGAATTCGAACAGTCACATCCTGATATCAAGCTGAATATCAAAACTGTTCAGTTCCGCGATATGGTCAATGACCTTGCACGCGCCACAGCGACAGGTGAATCGCCTGATGTCACCTATATCGACAACCCTGAGGTGGCACTCTTTGCCTCACGCGGTTTGCTCCTTGATCTTGCGCCGATGCTGGCGGAATCAAATGTCATCAAGAAGGACGACATTTTCCCGGGGCCGCTTTCATCAGTGACATGGGATGGCAAGATTTACGGCGTTCCGCGCGGCGCCAATACGCTGGCACTCTACTACAATGCGGATATGTTCAAGGCAAAGGGCCTTGATCCTGACAATCCACCCAAGACGTGGGATGAGCTTTACGCTGCCGCCAAAAAGCTGAATGATCCGGCGAAGAATGTTTATGGTATGGCCTTTTCCGCTGTAGCAACGGAGGAGGGGACGTTCCAGTTCCTGCCATGGTTGCAGATGGCGGGAGGCGACTACAACAAGGTTGACACGGAAGGCGGTGTGAAAGTTCTCGAATTCTGGAGCAGGTTGCTCGACGAAAAGCTGGCCTCGCCCGATACACTTATTCGAGGTCAATATGATTCAACCGGAACATTCAATGCCGGGAATGCCGGTATGGTGATCTCCGGACCTTGGGAATTGCCGCGCATGACCAAGGAAGCGAAGTTCGACTTCCGCGCCGCACTTCTACCCGTTCCACAGGAAGGCGCTGTTCGGGCTTCTGCTCTTGGTGAGGGTGATAACGTTATTCTTGCCACGAGCAAGCACCCGAAAGAAGCCTTCATCCTGCTCGAATTCCTCTATGGCAAGATGCCTGATGTCTGGAACCGGTTTGGGTTTCTTCCAGCATCCAAGATCCAGTCCAACAATCCCAAAATACCGGCTATCTATGCTGTCTTTGAAGAGAGCATGAAATATGCGCGCAATCGCGGCCCGCATCCGGAATGGCCGAAAATCTCCAAAGCTATCTACACCGCCATCCAGTCGGCGCTGACGCATAAGAGCGATCCAAAAACGGCTCTGGCAACAGCGCAGAAGCAGATCGACGTGGTTCTGAAAAAGTAGATCGCACATTGCCCTCGCTTTCTGTTGGCGAGGGCAGCCAAYAACCACATGGCGCGGGAGGGCACTATGCAGGGCATTATCAGGACCATCAGGGATGGAAGCGGCTTTGATATTCTGCTGCTCGGACTGGCCCTGCTTTATCTCATTGCGTTTTCCGCATTTCCAATCCTCTACAACATCATCATGTCGTTGCAGACGGTAGACATGTTCACGGTGACATCATTCAACCGCCCCTTTGTCGGCTTGCAGAATTATTATGATGTGCTGTCTCAACCGATTGCGCTGGCTGTGTTTTGGAACACGGTTAAATTCGTGGTTCTGTCGATTGTCTTTCAATTGTCGATCGGCTTTGGGCTGGCGCTGTTCTTCCAGCAGGACTTTCCGGGTGCTACCTATCTGCGCGGCCTGTTTCTGGCAGGCTGGATCATGCCTGCGCTTGTAGTGGGCGCGATCTGGAAGTGGCTGTTTGCCGGAGATTTCGGGGTCATCAATTACGTATTGATGTCGCTTGGTGTTGCCGACGAGCGTGTCTTCTGGTTGTCAGATCCGAATGTTGCGCTCTATGCGGTGATCATTGCCAATGTGTGGCTTGGTATACCCTTCAACATGATCCTGCTTTCCGTGGGGCTCGCAAGCATTCCGCGTGATGTTTACGAGGCGGCGGAACTTGACGGCGCGGGACCCTTCGAACGCTTCTGGTCAATCACGCTGCCACTCATGCGCGCGCAACTCGGCGCCGTCATTTCGCTCGGGGTGATCTTCACCCTGCAGCAATTTGATCTCATCGCCGCGCTGACCCAAGGCGGGCCGGCCGATAGTTCGAATGTCGCGCAATATTGGTCATGGCAATTGTCCTTCCAGACCTACGAAATATCGCTGGGGAGTGCGGTCTCGGTCATGATGATCCTCTTCGTGATCATTGTTGCCGCCGTCTATGTCCGTTCCACCCGTCATGAACACAGCTACTGAGGAGAGAGCCGGTGAAACGTTACATTCTCCTCGCCATTGGCCTTGTGTTCACGGCGATCTATCTCTTTCCGCTGTACTGGATGTATCTCACGGCCTTCAAAGGCAGCTCGGAGATTTTTCAATACCCGCCGACATTCTGGCCCAAAGATCCTCAATGGAGTTTTGTCGAGGTTTGGCAGAGCCGGGGCATGGGGCGATATATCTGGAACTCGCTGCTGATTGCGGTGGGCGTCACCATTCTCGTCACATTCATGGGAACAGGATGTGCCTATGTCCTCTCCCGCGTGCGCAATATCTGGATGGATATGGCTCTTTTCGCCATCCTCATGATGCAGGTGTTGCCCTCATCGCTGATGGTGACGCCGATCTTCGTCATGTTCAATCAGATCGGTCTTCTGGCAAGCCCGCGTGTCGCGGTCATTCTGGCACAGACGGCCAAAATGCTGCCGCTGTATATTGTCCTGTGCCGGGCCACCTTTGTGCAGGTGCCGCGTGAACTGGAAGATGCAGCGCTTGTCGATGGCTCATCGCGCATCGGAGCGTTCTTCAACATTATGCTGCCACTGGCCCGCAACGGCATTCTTGTCACATCAGTGCTGATTTTTCTGCAATCCTTCGGTGAATATGTTTATGCCCGGTCGTTGATTGCCAAGAATGAGCTGCAGGTAGCGACGGTCGGCTTGCAGACATTCATGGGGCCAGATGCCAGCGACTGGAATGGGATCATGACCTATGCGGCGATCTACGTGACCCCCATCCTTTTCGTATTCATGCTGCTGCAACGACGCATCGTCAGCGGACTTACCGCTGGCGCGCTGAAATGAGGTGAACCATGCTTCAGATCGAAATCGACCACCTGAACAAGCATTATGGCGGATTTCACGCGCTGAAAGATATCAACATTGCTATCGAACAGGGCGCGTTTGTCGCGCTGGTGGGTCCCTCGGGCTGCGGCAAATCCACTTTGCTGCGCACCCTTGCCGGGCTTGAGAAGACAAGTTCGGGAGATTTGCGCATTGCCGGAGAAAGCGTGGTCAACAAACCGCCGCGCGAGCGGGATGTGGCGATGGTGTTCCAGTCCTATGCGCTCTATCCACACATGGATGTCGAGCATAATATGAACTATTCGATGCGTCTGAAGCGACGTCCCAAACAGGAGATTGCAGACAGAACACGCGTCGCGGCGGATACACTTGGTCTCGGTGCGCTGCTCGGCAGGTTGCCAAAAGCCCTATCCGGCGGTCAGCGCCAGCGTGTTGCCATGGGCCGTGCTATCGTCCGCAATCCAAAAGTATTCCTCTTTGATGAGCCTCTGTCCAACCTTGACGCAGCGCTCCGGGTTCATATGCGCAGCGAGATCCGCAAGCTGCATGAACGTTTGAAAGCGACATCGGTCTACGTGACGCATGATCAGGTCGAAGCCATGACAATGGCCGACCATATTGTGGTTATGCGTGCCGGAGTGATCGAACAGCAGGGCAGTCCGCTCGAACTCTATGATCGCCCTACAAACAAGTTCGTCGCCGGCTTCATCGGTTCACCCGCGATGAATTTCGTACCAGTCACCGTCAGTCCTGAGGGTGACAGACTTGTACTTGAGAAGGATCAGAGCCAATCGTTGCCGCTTGGCCGGAAGCTGGTTCCCGGTGCGCGGTTGCTGGCCGGTTTGCGTCCCGAGCATCTTGCGTTTTTGGGCGAACCGGGAGATCTCGCGATCAAGGTTGTCGTGGAAGCCGTCGAATCCACTGGTAGCATGACATTTGTCACCGCATCGGTTGCATCGCAGCAGGTTGTTGCCGCCCATAGTGGTCGGCCCAGTGTTGGAAGAAACAACGAGATCATCTTCTATATCTCGCCAAACAATGTTCATCTGTTCGACGCTGAAACAGAACTTGCCATTCGGTGATAATTGGGGGCGCGCAAGATAGATGATTACCGTAGGCGGGCATCTTGCTGCCATTTTAGTCGATGTGCTTGATGCAACATCTTGCAACATTGGCCGCGCTCAGACACATTGAGCGCATGTCTGAATCAACCACCCCAGCGGCGCGGGCTCTTGCTCCTCGTCGGCATGATGAAATCCTCAAGCGCGTCGCAGCTGATGGTTCTGTAAGCATTGCAGAACTGGCGAGATTTTTTGATGTCTCGCGCGAAACCATCCGCCGTGATCTAAAAGTGCTTGCCGATAAAGGGCTGTTCGAGCTTATCCACGGCGGCGCTGCACGATCCGACGCGGTGGAGCCGGGATTAAGTGAGCGTTCGCGCGAAAATGCGCAGGGCAAGGCCATCATCGGGAAGCTTGCGGCTGATATGGTTGAGGAGGGAATGGTTGTTTTCCTTGACTCGGGAACCACGACTCTCGCCGTAGCGCATGCACTGGCCGCGACCCGCAAGAACCTGACAATCTGTACGTCCAGTCTGGCTATCGCACTTTTCACATGCCATCTGCCCAATGTCCGCACCCATGTGTTCGGCGGTGAGATCAATCCCGAGGAAGAAGCCGCCTCGGGTATGGATGTGCTTCAGGCCGCAGAAGATTTTCGGATTGATGTGGCATTTCTGGGGGCGGGTGCCGTTACGTCTGAGGGCGATATAACCGACTTCACCAAAGGTGGCACTTTGTTGCGGTCCCGCATGATCTCAATGGCGCGAATGGCGTATTTTGTCATCGATAGCTCCAAATTTGGCCGCTCAACGCCACTCAAAATACCAAATTCACACGATGCGACGGGAATAATCACCGATCGGAACCCCAGTGATATTCTGACCGCTGTGCTCTCGGCCAAGGGTATGGAGGTCTTCATACCGGCCCATTGAATGTTGCATAATGTGATATTTATTGTTGATTTGTTGCGACTTGCCGATTATGGTGGCGGCCATCTCTTACAGATGGGTGGATCGTCATGGCAAAAGCTTTTCCAACACAGGCGCGTGTCGTCATTATTGGCGGGGGCATAATTGGCTGCTCGGTCGCCTATCATCTGACCAAGCTCGGCTGGACTGATGTCGTCCTTCTGGAACAAGGTCAGCTTAGCGGTGGTACGACATGGCATGCGGCGGGTCTCGTGGGCCAGCTTCGCAGCCATGCCAACATGACCGGGCTGATCAAATACTCGACCAAGCTTTACAGCGAACTTGAAGCTGAAACCGGGCTGGCGACAGGCTGGAAAAATTGCGGCTCTCTCGCTGTTGCCCGCACGCAAGATCGCATGACAGTTCTCAAGCGGACAGCGGCGTCAGCGCGTGCGCAGGGCGTCGATGTCGATGTGATTTCGCCTGAAGAGGCCGCGAATATCTGGCCGGTGATGGCATCCGACGATCTCGTCGGCGCAGTCTGGCTTCCGGGAGATGGCAAAGCCAATCCAACTGATCTGACACAGTCGCTGGCCAAGGGTGCCCGCAATCGCGGTGCCCGCGTCATCGAGCGCGTCAAGGTGACGGGTATTACCGTCAAAAACGGCGTGGCCTGCGGTGTTGAAACCGACCAAGGGAATATAACTGCGGAGATTGTCGTCAATTGTGCGGGGCAATGGGCAAGACAAGTCGGATTGATGTGCGGCGTGTCCGTTCCGCTGCATTCGGCTGAGCATATGTATATCGTGACTGGAAAGATCGAGGGTGTTCATCCCGATCTTCCCGTTTTGCGTGATCCTGATGGCTATATCTATTTCAAGGAAGAAGTGGGCGGTCTGGTGATGGGCGGTTTTGAGCCGGAGGCCAAGCCCTGGGGGATGAACGGCATCCCGGAGAACTTCGAATTCGCGCTGCTGCCTGACGATTGGGATCAGTTCGAGATATTGATGCAGAATGCGCTTATCCGTGTTCCACAACTCGAACATGCGGAAGTGCGCAAGTTTTATAATGGACCCGAAAGCTTCACACCCGATAACAATTTCATTCTGGGCGAGGCACCTGAGCTGAAGAACTTTTTTGTTGGAGCGGGATTCAATTCCATGGGTATCGCCAGTGCGGGCGGTGCGGGCAGGGCGCTTGCCGAATGGATCGTCAACGGCGCACCAACCATGGATCTTTGGCCCGTGGATATCAGGCGCTTTGCTTCCTTCAACAATAATCCGCGCTGGCTGCATGATCGTGTGAAGGAAACGCTTGGCCTGCACTATGCCATGCCGTGGCCCAACCGCGAGTTGGACACAGCACGTCCATTCCGCCGTTCACCGCTTTATGACCGGCTCGCTGCCAAGGGTGCATGCTTTGGCTCGAAAATGGGGTGGGAGCGTGCCAACTGGTTCGCAATATCTGGCGAAAAGCCGGAAACGCAATACGCCTTTGGTCGGCAGAACTGGCACGACGCGGTGAAGCGCGAAATGAAAGCGACGCGTGAAACCGCAGCGCTTTTCGACCAGACATCGTTTGCAAAATTGCTCATTCAGGGGCAGGACGCCTGCACACTGCTTAACCGTCTCTGCGCTACGGATGTGGATGTGGGCATTGGCCGCTCCGTCTACACAGGTATGCTCAATGAGCGTGGTGGATATGAAACCGATCTGACCGTCATGCGGCTTGCTGCCGACAGGTTCCTGATTGTGACAGGTTCCGCGCAGGCGGTGCATGATGCCGACTGGATCCGCAAGAATACGCCCGCTGATTGGCACGCTTCGCTGACCGATGTGACATCAGCCTATTCCGTTCTCGCGCTGATGGGTCCCAATTCGCGGGATATTCTGAGCAAGGTTACCTCGGCGGATTTGTCGAATGAGGGCTTTCCTTTTGCAACGATCCGCGAGATCGATATTGGCTATGCCACAGCCTACGCCAACCGCATGACCTATGTGGGGGAACTCGGCTGGGAACTGATTGTCCCGACAGAATTTGCCGTCGGTGTCTATGAGACCCTGCATGAAGCGGGGCGCGATCTCGGTCTTATCGATGCTGGATATTATGCGCTGGAGGCGCTGCGCCTTGAAAAAGGGTTCCGCGCCTGGAGCCGCGAGCTTACCCCCGATATCAATCCTTTCGAAGCGGGTCTGGCATTTGCGGTTTCGTTCGATAAATCGAGTGCGTTTATCGGCAAGGAAGCACTCGTTAAAGCGAAGCAAACAGGTGTGCCGCATCGCAAGATCGTGCAGTTTACCGTTGATGATGGCGAGCCGATGCTGTGGGGCGGCGAACTGATTTTGCGCAATGGCAAACCGGTGGGCGAGGTGCGCTCGGCTGCCTATGGGCACACCCTTGGCCGTTCGGTTGCGCTGGCGCTGATCGAGAATGCGGAAGGCGTGAGCAGGGAATTCATCGAAAGTGGAGATTTCGCGATCGATCTTGCCGGCGCGCTTTATCCGGCAACCGCCCATTTGCGCAGTCCGTATGATCCAAAGTCGGACCGCGTGAAGGCCGATACAATCAAGGTGCAAGCGGCAGCCTAGGCTGCCGGTGCCATTGATTTTGCGATGTCCAGAAACACACGCACGAGTTTGCCTGCGCTTCGCTCGCGCAGGCAGATCAGTGCTTCGTCCATGAGCACTTCGGGACCGGCAATCGGAATTTGCACAAGTCTTGTATCCTGACCGAATTCTGCGGATGAGACGAAACCGACACCGGCGCCCGAGGCGACGATTTCACGGACAGCTTCGCGGCCTTCCGCTTCAATTGCCGATTTGAGTTCAAAGCCCTGACTTGCGGCATGGTCCTGCAGCTTCTGCCGCGTTTTGGAACCGCGTTCGCGCATGACCAGCGGCAGGCGTGTCAATTCTTCCAATGTCAGGGATTGGGCTGTTGCCAGCGGGTGCTCATTGGAAACGAAGGCAACAATCGGCGTGGAATTGAGCTTCAATATCTCGAAATCGCGTCCGGTTGGAATTTCGCCGAGAACGCCGATATCGGCCTCATAGCTGTAGAGACTGCTGATAACGGTTTCCGTATTGCCTGCACGCACCGACACCTGAATGCCCGGATATTTTTCACGGAACGTGCCCAGAATATGCAGAAGATGGTGCGCCGCATCGGCGACGATGCGCAGGGTGCCCGCCCGTAAAGCACGGGATTCCGAAAGCAGTTCCAGAGCCTGTTGTTCGGTATCGAACATGCGGTGGGTTATTTCAAGCAGCCGCTGCCCGGCTTCCGTCAGCGTGACCTGCTTCTTGTGGCGGTTGAACAGCAGAATATCATATTCTTCTTCCAGCTTGCGGACCTGATCCGAGATGGCGGGCTGGGTCAGGAAAAGCATCTCGGCGGCCCGCGAAAAGCCGCCGCAAACCGCCACATGATGAAATGCGCGAAGCTGAACATAGCGCATGAATATCTCCTTTGACGGGCCTGCCTTGTCATATCAGGGTTGCCGAACTCCTATAGAATGTATCGCCTCAGCTTATAGATCAATACAAAATAACGATTTTACATATATATCGCACGCGTGTGAAATGGCGGGCAAGAGCAGACCATGCCAGTCAGGAGGAAATGACAATGTTGGCCGGAAACCAGATTGTGACAGCGCCATTCGATGAACCAGCGCTTGGTGAACCCTATCTCCTGACACCCGGTCCTCTCACTACATCCTATGCGGTCAAGCAGGCGATGCTGCGCGACTGGGGTTCATGGGATGGTGATTTCCGCGCCATGACTGCCGAGCTTCGCCGCCATCTTCTCTCCCTGACAGGCGATACAAAGGACGAATTCGATTGCGTGCCGATGCAGGGCAGCGGCACCTTTGCCGTTGAGGCGATGCTGGGCAGCCTTCTGCCGCGTGACAGCAAAACACTGGTTCTTGTAAACGGCGCTTATGGTCAGCGCATCGTGCAGACGCTTGACTATCTTGGCCGAGCCCATTCGGTCATCGACAAGGGCGATTATATGCCACCACGCGGGTTGGAAGTTGCCGCTGCGCTGGATGCTGATCCGGCGATTACCCATGTTATCATTGTCCATTGCGAGACGAGTTCAGGCATTCTCAATCCGGTGCACGAAATCTCGGAAGCGGTTTATGCCAAGGGTCGCAAATTACTGATCGACTCCATGAGTGCCTTCGGGGCCATATCGCTGGATGTGAACGAAATCCGCTATGAAGCCATGGTGTCATCGGCCAATAAATGCATCGAAGGCGTGCCGGGTTTTGGTTTCATCATTGCGCGCAAGAGCGAGCTTGAAGCCGCCAAGGGCCGCAGCCACTCGCTTAGTCTCGATGTACATGCCCAGTGGGCGCACCTCAACAAGACAGGGCAGTGGCGCTATACGCCGCCGACCCATGTGGTTGCGGCGTTTCTAGTAGCGCTGCGCCAGCATGAAATCGAAGGCGGTGTGGCCGGACGGGGCGGGCGCTATGCCCATAACCGCGATGTCGTGGTCGCCGGAATGCGTGAACTTGGGTTTGAAACGTTGCTCAAGGAGCACTGGCTTTCGCCCATCATCGTCACCTTCTTCAACCCTGCTCATCCGAACTTTGCATTCGACCGCTTCTACGGGCTGATGAAGGACAAGGGTTTCATCATTTATCCCGGCAAATTGACCGTCGTTGACAGTTTCCGTGTCGGCTGCATCGGCCGCATGGACGAGCATGTCATGCGCCGCGTGGTCAATGCGGCCGGAGAATCCCTGCGCGAGATGGGTGTCGATACCGCTGCACCTCCCGCTACTGCCATCGCTGAACGCGCCAAACTTGCGGCTTGAGCCGCTCCGTAAACAAGGAATACCCCGATGAACCAGATGTCTCCTGTCAATGTCAGCGTCAATGGCCGCAATTATGCCTGGCCGCGCGTGACGGCCATTGCAATCTGCCTTGACGGCTGCGAACCAGCCTATCTCGATGAGGCGATCAAGGCTGGTCTGATGCCCGCTCTGGTGAAGATCAAGGAAAAGGGCACGGTGCGCATGGCGCATAGTGTTATTCCAAGCTTCACCAATCCCAACAATATGTCGATTGCGACAGGACGCCCGCCGTCAGTTCACGGCATTTGCGGCAACTATCTCTATGAACGCGAAACCGGCAAGGAAGTGATGATGAACGATCCGCGCTTCCTGCGCGCACCGACCATCTTCAAGGCCTATTACGATGCTGGCGCCCGCATCGCTGTGGTGACAGCCAAGGACAAGCTGCGCGCTTTGCTTGGCCAAGGTCTGTCATTCGATGAAGATCGCGCGATTTGCTTCTCCTCGGAGAAATCAGATACGTCAACCAAAGCGGAGCACGGCATCGACAATGCGTCCGCTTGGCTGGGCAGACCGGTGCCGGAAGTCTATTCGGCTGAACTGTCGGAGTTCGTGTTTGCTGCCGGTGTCAAGCTGCTTGAGACGTTCAGACCGGATGTGATGTACCTCACCACGACCGATTATGTGCAGCACAAATATGCGCCGGGGGTTCCTGAGGCCAATGCCTTCTACGAAATGTTCGACAAATATCTGGCAGAGCTTGATGCGCTGGGCGCAGCTATTGTTGTCACAGCCGATCATGGCATGAAGCCCAAGCACAAGGCCGATGGATCGCCAGATGTGATCTATGTTCAGGACCTGCTTGACGAGTGGCTCGGCAAGGACGCGGCCCGTGTCATCCTCCCGATCACTGACCCATATGTGGTGCATCACGGTGCGCTTGGGTCGTTCGCCACTGCCTATCTTCCAGAGGGTGCGGATCAGGCCGATATCATGGCGCGGCTGGCAAAAATTGAAGGGATCGACGTTGTTCTGGATAATGCCGCTGCCTGCGAGCGCTTCGAACTGCCGAATGATCGCATTGGCGACATCGTTTTTCTTTCCACGGAAAACAAGACACTCGGCACCAGCGAGCACCGGCATGATCTGGCTGCGCTCAATGAGCCATTGCGCTCGCATGGCGGGCTGACGGAGCAGGTGGTTCCATTCATCGTCAATCGCAAACTGCCTGATCTGCCCAACGCGCCGGAACTGCGCAATTTTGATGCCTTCCATTATGCGGCGATGGCCGCGGCCTTGGTCTAGGCAGCGGAGAACACGATCATGGTCAAGGCAGAAGCGGAATTCAAAGTGCGGCACGAGCCGATGCGTATCGCGGGGCGGAAAGTCGATGCGGATGACGTGATCGACGTTCACTACCCCTATACCAATGCGGTGGTGGGGACTGTGCCAGCCGGCCGCGCTGAACATGCGCGGCAGGCTTTCGAGATTGCCGCCAATTATCAGCCGAAGCTGACGCGCTACGAGCGTCAGCAGATATTGTTCCGCACTGCCGAAGCGCTTGCCAGCCGCCGGGAAGAGATCGCCGATCTGATTACGCTGGAGCTTGGCATTTCCAAAGCCGATTCGCTTTATGAAGTGGGCCGCGCCTATGACGTGTTCACCCTGTCGGCGCAGATGTGCATTCAGGATGATGGCCAGATTTTCTCCTGCGATCTGACCCCGCATGGCAAGGCGCGCAAGATTTTCACCATGCGCGAACCTCTAAGGGCGATCTCGGCAATTACGCCTTTCAACCATCCGCTCAACATGGTGTCGCACAAGATTGCACCTGCCATTGCCACCAATAATTGCGTCGTCTGCAAACCGACGGAATTGACGCCGATGACAGCGCTGGTTCTGGCTGACATTCTTTACGAAGCCGGTCTTCCGCCCGAGATGTTGTCGGTTGTCACCGGCTGGCCAGCGGATATTGGCATGGAAATGATCACCAATCCGAACATTGAGCTTATCACCTTCACCGGCGGCGTGCCTGTCGGCAAGATGATTGCCAATACGGCCGGTTACAAGCGCGCCGTGCTTGAACTTGGCGGCAATGATCCCTTGATCATTCTCAACGATTTGAGTGACGATGATCTGGCCAAGGCGGCTGATCTGGCGGTTGCCGGGGCCACCAAGAATTCCGGACAACGCTGCACGGCGGTCAAACGCATTCTCTGTCAGGAAAAAGTCGCCGACCGTTTTGTGCCGCTGGTACTGGAACGGGCGAAAAAGCTGCGGTTTGGTGATCCAATGGATCGCTCAACTGATCTTGGCACGGTGGTGCACGAGAAGGCCGCCACCCTGTTCGAAGCCCGCGTGCATATGGCGGCAGAGCAGGGGGCGGATATTCTTTATAATCCCGGTCGTCAGGGCGCGTTGTTGCCGCCCATTGTTATCGATCATGTGCCGCACGCATCGGAACTGGTCATGGAAGAGACCTTTGGGCCGATCATTCCGATCATCCGCGCGCCTGATGATGACGACGCTTTGATTGCGCTTTCCAACTCTACTGCCTTTGGCCTTTCATCCGGTGTGTGCACCAATGATTTCCGCCGCATGCAGAAATATATTGCCGGTCTTCAGGTTGGCACGGTCAACATATGGGAAGTGCCGGGTTACCGGATCGAAATGTCGCCCTTCGGCGGGATCAAGGATTCCGGCAATGGTTACAAAGAGGGTGTATCCGAAGCCATGAAGAGCTACACGAATGTGAAAACCTATTCACTTCCCTGGTCCTGAGGGGATGCATCACGCTGCTTGAAAAAGGGAGCTTCAATGCTCCCTTTTCTCATATTGGATGGGCATTTTCAGCGTGAATCATCTTCGTCACATCATCGACTTTTCCAATGATAATATAAGATAAATAGATTTTACTTATCGATCGCCGTTCCCCACTATCGCAGTATGGACCGGGCGTGTGACCCCAAGCTGAGGCATTCTCAATTGGCGGCGGCGAACCTTTCCCAAGCAAAAAGCGCATAAGCCGACCTCAAAAGATGGGAACCAAAATCATGAACACGCACAAAGCCGCGGCGCTGGCCGCCTTTGCCTTTACGCTATTTTCATCGGCTGCCTATGCCGAGACACAGCTTACCGTCTATACCGCCTTTGAGGCGGTGGACCTGCAGCGCTATGCGGATACGTTCAACGCTGATCACCCGGATATCAAGATCAACTGGGTGCGCGATTCCACCGGTGTCATGACCGCAAAGCTGCTTGCGGAGAAGAACAATCCGCAGGCCGATGTGGTCTGGGGCGTTGCCGCATCATCGCTGCTTCTGCTGAAGGGCGAGGGGATGCTGGAGCCCTATGCACCTGCTGGTGTCGAGAAGCTCGATCCGAAATTTGTCGATAGTTCCACCCCGCCAAGCTGGGTTGGTATGGATGCCTATGTTGCCGCGCTTTGCTACAACACCGTCGAGGCCAAGAAGCTCGGACTGACGCCGCCGAAAAGCTGGAAAGACCTGACGAAGCCCGAATATAAGGGCCATATTGTCATGCCGAACCCGGCCTCTTCAGGCACCGGTTTCCTTGATGTGTCCGCATGGATGCAGATGTTCGGTGAAAAAGACGCCTGGTCCTTTATGGATGGACTGCATCAGAACATTTCCAGCTATACCCATTCCGGTTCCAAACCCTGTAAGATGGCTGGCGCTGGCGAGACGGTGATCGGGGTTTCCTTCGAATTCCCCGGCGCCAAAGCCAAGTCTGCCGGTGCTCCCATCGATATTATTTTCCCTGAGGAGGGGTCGGGTTGGGAAGCGGAAGCTGCGGCGATCATGGCCGGAACCTCCAAGATCGATGCGGCAAAAGTGTTGCTGGACTGGTCGATCAGCAAAAAGGCCAATGAGATGTACAATGTCGGCTATGCCGTCGTGGCCATGCCGGGTGTTGCAAAGCAGGTGGAAAATCTGCCCGCTGACGTTGCCTCCAAGATGATCAAGAATGATTTCGAGTGGGCGGCATCCCATCGCAATGCCATCCTCAAGGAATGGAATACGCGGTACGATTCCAAATCGGAACCAAAGAGCTAAGGGCGACTGGCAATTGAACCGGGCACCGCCTCGGCGGTGCCTTTCACCACTCCCTTGCGAGGTGCCCCGATGAGACACGAAATTCCTGCTCGTTCTGCGGCAATGCCCACTGAGGTGCACGCAATGCCATCAGCCAGTGACCCAGCCTATCTGCAGATCACGAATTTGTGGAAAGCATTTGGCGCGTTCCACGCATTGAAAGATGTCTCTCTCGATATCAATCAAGGTGAGTTCATCTGTTTCCTCGGACCATCCGGCTGCGGGAAAACCACCCTTCTGCGGGCCATTGCCGGGCTTGATCTGCAAAGCAACGGCACGCTTCGTCAGGGTGGCAGGGATATTTCCACCTTGCCGCCCTCAAAGCGTGACTACGGCATTGTCTTTCAGTCCTATGCATTGTTTCCCAATCTGACGATTGCCAGAAATATTGCTTTCGGGCTTGAGAACATCAGGCGACCACGGGCCGAAATTGACGCGCGTGTAAAAGAGCTGCTGGCACTCGTCGGGCTCTCCGATCAGGCCGACAAATATCCATCGCAACTTTCCGGTGGCCAGCAACAGCGTATCGCGCTTGCCCGGGCGATTGCGATCTCCCCCGGGCTGTTGCTGCTTGATGAACCGTTGTCAGCGCTTGACGCAAAAGTACGGGTGCATCTGCGGCATGAAATCAAGGAATTGCAGCGCAAGCTTGGTGTCACAACGATTATGGTCACGCACGATCAGGAAGAAGCGCTGTCCATGGCGGATCGTATCGTCGTTATGAACCATGGTGTCATCGAGCAGGTCGGCACGCCCACGGAAATTTACCGGCATCCCCGGACCCTTTTCGTTGCCGATTTCATCGGGGAAACCAACAAGCTGCAAGCCCGCGTGACAGGTGAAAGCAGTGTGGCATTTGGTACGGGCGAACTGCGCTGCGCGGCGCATAGTTTTGGCTCTGGCGAAGCCGTTATTGCCGCGATCCGCCCTGAAGATGTGATCCCGCATGAAATAGGTTCCAAGTCCGTCGATACGCGCAACGTGCTCGATGTTGTGATCGGCGAGATGGAGTTTCTCGGATCTTTCTGGCGCACCCGCCTGCGCGGCGAAAAGCTTGGCAATGAGGTGCTCATTGCCGATTTCTCGATCAATGCCACCCGCCGCCTTGGCTTGACAGAAGGTGGTGCATTGACTGTGGAACTACCGGCTGATCGCCTTCTGGTGTTTCCGCAGGGAGGCTATCATGGCAGCGGTCACTGATACGATGATGCCATCAGGCCGGTTGCCGCGGCAACGGCTCGACCGGGACGATATTATCAAGCGCGGTCTCATGGTCCTCATCTCGCTTTATCTGATCGTGTCATTGGCTGCGCCGCTCTATGTGATGCTGTCAAAATCCTTTTCGACATATAGCTTTGATTTGAGTACCTACGAATTTCAGGTCAGCGGTCCCTCCGGGCAATTTGGCGAAACGGTCAGCGCCGCCGCGCTTAACGACCGGCTGTTGGTGGTTCCCAAAGACAAGCTTGCAACCAATGCCGATGGCAGGCTGGCGGCGACAAGTTTCTTTCCCGAGTTCAGTTTTCGCAGTCCGGTCAAATACCGGATACGCGGAACAACCGATGGCACGGTCTATTTGATCGGATCGGACATGCATCGTGGCACCGCATGGCAGGAAGTGGATTCCAACACGTTCCGGCGCGTCATGCTGCGATCCACAGCGTCTACGGGGCTTGATAATTATGTCAGCTATTTCTCGACGCCGTCACTGTTCCGCTCGATCGAGAATTCGCTGTTCATCGCTGTTATCAGCACTGTTCTGACCGTCTCTATTGCCTTCGGTTTTGCCTATGCGATCAGCCGGAGTTGCATGCGATTCAAAGGCACATTCCGCATGATCGCGATGGCGCCCATTCTCGTCCCATCGCTCTTGCCCGGCATTGCGCTGATCTACCTCTTCGGCAATCAGGGAATGATCCGGGATGTTCTTTTCGGCGCATCGATTTATGGACCGCTCGGGATCATCGTCGGTTCGGTATTTTTCACTTTCCCCCATGCATTGATCATTATTTCGACAGCGCTCGCCATTTCCGATCAGCGTCATTACGAAGCCGCTGCATCCTTGCGCGCCAGCCGTTGGCGCACCTTCTGGGTTGTCACTGTACCCGGTGCTCGCTACGGGCTGATTTCTGCAGCATTTGTGGTCTTTACGCTTGTGATCACCGACTTTGGCCTGCCGAAAGTAATCGGTGGTCAATACAATGTGCTTGCCGTCGATATTTATAAACAGGTCATCGGTCAGCAGAACTTTGAAATGGGTGCGGTTGTCTCGGTGATCCTGCTTGTGCCGGCGCTCGCAGCCTTTGTGGTTGACCGGCTGGTGCAAAAGAAACAGGTGGCATTGCTTTCCGCCCGCTCCGTGCCCTACGAGCCCAAACCGAACCGGCGGTTCGATATGCTGTGTCTTGCATGGTGTAGCCTCGTGGCAGCTTTCATTATCGGTATCATGCTGGTCTGCCAAATGGCGGCGCTGGTGAAATTCTGGCCCTATGATCTCAGTCTCAGCCTGAAGAATTTCGCCTTCAATCATATGGATGGCGGCGGATGGGGTTCATATAAAAACTCGATCCAGCTGGCAGCTTTGACAGCCATATTCGGCACGATCATTGTTTTCACCGGCGCTTATATGGTGGAAAAGACGGAAGGGTTCCAGAAGGGCAGGGCTCTGTTTCATTTTCTGGCGATGTTGCCGATGGCTGTGCCGGGTCTGGTTCTCGGTCTTGCCTATATTTTCTTCTTCAACAACCCGGCCAATCCACTCCATTCCATCTATGGCACCATGGCCATTCTGGTCGTTTGTACCATCACGCACTTCTACACCGTCGGTCATCTCACGGCTTTGACGGCGCTCAAACAGATCGATCAGGAGTTTGAATCTGTTGCCGCTTCCCTGAAGCAGCCCTTCTACAAATTATTCGCGCGTGTCACCGTGCCGGTTTGTCTTCCAGCTATTCTCGACATCTCGATCTACCTCTTCGTCAACGCCATGACGACGGTTTCTGCCGTGGTTTTCATCTATTCGGCGGATACGGCGCTTGCCTCCGTTGCCGTGCTGAATATGGATGACGCCGGGGACATCGCGCCAGCGGCGGCTATGGGCATGATGATCTTCTACACCAATCTTCTGGCGCGCCTTGTTCACGCAGGTTTGTCGCGGACAGTGCTTGCCCGAACGCAGGCGTGGCGCAGGCGCGGCTGACTGTTTTCAATTCACTGCATCGGTTGTTGAGAAAATTCTTGTTCACCTGTTGTCAAAACGTCAACGCAGGTCCATATTGTTGTATGATACAACTATATGGATTTGTCTTGAATGACCAAGCTTGATGACACCGTGACACCGATCCGTGATGCATCGCGCAGGCTCGTGCGCGAACTGGGTTTCATGAAGCCCACTCTTGCTGGAACCGAGTTTTCAGCTTCCGCTGTCCATACGTTGATTGAAATTGGCGGCAGGGGTTCGTTGACATCAGGTGAACTGAGTGACGTTCTCAATCTGGAAAAGTCCAGTGTGAGCCGGCTCGTGCGCAAACTTGTGGATGCAGGCGAGCTGATGGAAAGCGTAAGTGATGCTGACAGCCGCATAAAACCTTTGTCGCTCACCGCGAAAGGGCGGCAGACTTTGGCGGCGATCGACACTTTCGCGCAAGAGCAAGTCAATGCTGCGCTGAGCAATCTGTCCCCGGATAGCCATGCGACAGTTCGGGATGGGCTTGCATTCTATGCCAATGCATTGGAATCCAGTCGAACGGGTGTCAAGTCATTGGTGGCTCATCCGATCACCATTGAGACCGGCTATCGTCCGGGCGTGATTGGCCGCGCCGCCGAAATGCACGGGCGATATTACGCACGCACGGTCGGCTTCGGGCAATTCTTCGAAAGCAAGGTTGCGTCAGGATTGGCAGAATTCTCCGGACGCCTTGATAGATCGTCTAATCAATTATGGACCGCAATTGAGGCAGGCAATATCGTCGGTACTGTTGCAATCGACGGTGAAGACCTTGGAGGCGATTGTGCGCATTTGCGATGGTTCATCGTGGAAGATGGACGACGCGGCAGCGGTGTAGGACGCCGATTGCTTGGTGAAGCAGTTTCCTTTTGTGACCGGGAAGGATTTGCCGAAATCCAGCTCTGGACGTTCAAGGGATTGGATGCAGCACGGCGGCTTTATGAGGCGTTTGGTTTCGAACTTGAAGAGGAATATGTAGGTCTGCAATGGGGCGGCGAAGTCACCGAACAGCGGTTCGTTCGCCGAGCAAAGGCAGTTCAATCCACCGGGCAGACGGCTGGTGCCAGATGAATGAGCCCGCCCCGCTGCCGGATCGTTTTGCGAGCGCAGCGGATGCGACGAGTGAGGGGGCTGAGTGCGATAAAGTCTGGGACAATATTCCTGCTCGCGGCCAGGGGAATGCGGCATTATCAATAACGCCTGAGATGGTGGATCAGTATCGTTTGCATGCGCGGGTGATGCGCAACGCTGCCATACGCACGGCTATCGCGACCGCCACCCGCTCATTTATTGGATTATCAGGACAGCAGGTTCGACAAACCGGTAAAGACAAACCCCACTCCCAAACCCGCAAGCAGGATGGTCAATGACCAGATCGCGCCAAATTGATTGAGCGTGGCACTTTGCTTGGGGCTGTCTGCGAGATAGCGGACCTCCACATGATCTCCGACTTTCGCGCTGAAAACCAGTCCGCCCTGCGGGTAGGAAATCTGCTCCCCATTTCGGGTGACGAAGGCAATCTGCGGATGACTTCCGCCTGCATTGAGTGCGACGACATCGGCGGGAACCACAATGCTGGACCTGATGAAACGGAGCGTCATTCCCGTTGATATTGCGGCAGCAACCAAAAATGCTACCCCGATTATCGTGATAATAGTCATTTTGGTCATGAACGCCCCTTCAGTCGGCCAAGCCGGAAATCATAGTGCGCAGAATGCCACCTTTTCAAGATGGCGCGTGGCAATCAGAGTATATCCAAAAGGAAGCACTCTTCTGTCCAAGTCAGAATTAGTTTGCAACTCTCCCAAAGTGTCACAGCTTTGTAGTCAAAACATGTTGACTTCTTCACTCCGGACGGCAAGTCTTTTTCAGCCTTCAAAAGGCCGGGGGGAACGCAGATGATCGGCACGCGATACGTAATTAAATCTGGTGATACATTGTGGTCTATTGCTCGCGACCAGTTAGGTGGCGGTGGGCAGTGGCCCCGGATCTGGCGTTATAACAACCGACGTGAAGTGGTTCGCAGTACGGGTCATGGCATACCTGATCCTGATCTCATTCATGCCGGGCGCACCATTCTTATTCCGGTTCTGCCAAGCCAACGACCTGTGCGGACTGCTGACACGCGAACCGCGCCTGCACATCCCGTATTGCCATCAACGCCGCCTGTTCCAACGCCTAAGAGCCCAAGGCATTCATCACCGACCACTCCATCACCGGCCGCGCCCTCATCGGCTGATGGTGGAAATCTGAAGAGCACGTTGAAGGATATCAAACTGCCAGCGGCTCTTAAATATACATTGAAACAGCAACAAACGCTTGAGACGCCCACTGCGACAGTTGAGTTTCAACTGACCGGTGATGTTTTTCTGATGGCCAGTACAAATGCGGCGCTTAGTTACAACATCAGTGATCAGAAAACCGAACTCAAGATGACATCCACGATGCATCACGCTTTCGGTGAACTCGTCAGTGATAACCGTTTCATTTTTGACCCGAAGAAAAATGAATGCACTGTGCGCTCGATGCTTGTCAGCCAGAGCAATTCGCCCGGTGTATCGACTGTCGCCACGGCGGTTGGTTTCGAATTGAGCCCGCTCAATMCAGTCCCCAAATTGCGCTTTGAATTGAGGTTGCCGAAACTTACCGGCCGCATCAACGGCTTTCTTTACACCGCTGTTGACGTCAAGTTTGTCATCCTCGTCACGCCGAAGCCCCAGCCGCCTACGGGACCTTCACCACGCATGTTGCCATTGCCGTCACCTGTTCCGCAGGCCCGACCCGAATCCGGTACGAACTGGGGGAAAGTGATCGGCGTTGGCCTGATCACCGCAGCCGGGGTGATTGTCGTGGCCACGGTTGTAGAGGATTTCTTTACAGCTGGCGCGGGCATTGCCGATGATCCAGCATCGTTTGCCGCCGCCGCCGCTTTATTTACGCGTGGTCTGGCTGGCTTTTCCCGAGCAACAGCGGTGCTTCCTGCCGTTGCGCCCGCCAGCTTTGTGATGCGCAACTCCTTCGAGCTTGCGCATTGAGACTCTCTCGCCGTGTCGTTCTGGTCGCCGCTTTGGCGATGGCGGGTGGTGGGGTCTATCTGCTCAACAGGCCGGCCGGCGGCGAGAATGATGATCTTGAAGGCTTTGCACGCAAGCTTGGCGAGCAGCAGGGATTGACCATTGGTTTTGGCGATCCCAATACCTTTTTTATGCCTCCCTATATTGCTGCCGATGCGCAGATACAGGGTGTTGCCTTTGAACCCGTTGATCGCGCTATGGTCGCTGCGTCATTGAAAGGCCTTGCCAAGGCTTTTGAGGCCTATCCGGAAAAGTGCCTTGGCCGGATTATCAAGGCGATTTTTATTGCGGGAAAGATTGTTATCAACGGTGCGGAGGTTGGCGGTACCTATGGCCAGGATTGGATATTCGTCGCATCGCCGCGCAATCTTCCTGATGAAACGCGCCAGCTTACCGCCGAACTCGATGTCCATCACGAGACAAGCTCATTCGTGTGGTGGCGAAATTCGCCGCTTCAAGCTGCTTTCAAAGCACAGGAGCCAGCTGATTGGCGATTTGAGACCGCCGCCGCTGAGCAGGTTGCGCGCGGTCAGGGCGCTAATCCACCTATAGAAACGGGCTTCTTGTCGGCTTACGGGGCGACAACGGCGGAGAATGATTTCAATACCTATGCCGAGGTCATTTTTTCTGATCCAGCGCGCATGAAGGATATGGCCAGCAAAGTGCCTTTGGTCGCGAAAAAGCTCAATCTTGTCCTCAAGGCGTATATGGAAATTGATCCGCGCCTTCACGAGACCTTTTCAAGGATGGGCTTGCTTGAGATAGCGGCTGACTAGTAGCGCTGTGACGTGCAAATGATCCGGTTCTAATATCTGCTTGGTCTGTGCGATGCTCTAATCGACGGCCATGGCCACAACCGTGAGATTATCTTGCGCGCCATTGATCAGGCTGTCGTCAACGAGCCTGTCAATGATGGCCTCAACTCGATTGGTGCTGAAAAAGCTTGCAACACTGTTTTCGAGCGCCGCCTGCGCAATATTTGCTGTCATTAGAAGAAAGCGGTCTCCGGGCTCAAGATCGCCTGTGATCATGACCGATGTTGCACGCAATTGCAGTTTGAGTGTCGAGCTGGAGCGTTTGCTAAGGGCGGTGTCCGTCAGTTCCGTAAACGTGCCATCGCGCAGCAAAAGGCAATGCACGTTTCCCTGTACAAGCAGGCCGAACCTGTTCTGACGGAAGACAAGGCTCAGCGAACCAGCCTGTAATGCAAGCCCCGCTACGGCAATGTCGAGACGTTCCGTCAAGGCGCGCTTGGCTCCTTCAAGGCGCTCCGCCAAAAGCTCAAGTGCATCTTCGACATTGTCGGGCAACGGGATGCTGTCGAGCGAGGCGAGCAGAAAGCGCGAAATGGTGGCGCTGCGGCTCAGGCCAAATGTGCCATCGGCGACGGATATGAGACCTTTATCAAGTTTGAAGACAAAACTCTCCGTGTTCTGCTCGGCAAGCGTGCCACGATGGGAGCGACCAGCTACAGAAATATTTCCAACGGTTTGAGCTTCAGAAAACATACCGTTATTGTGCAGGGACTGGCCGCTCTGCCGTGCCCGGGCAAATTCATCATTGAAAGCAGACGATGCCGTGTCGTCCTTGAAGAACGATGCGAAGGCCGTCACAGCAGGCCAACCGGGGTATAAGGACATACCCGGCTTGCGGCGGTCCGACCCCGATGTCCACCACACCGATTGCGGTTTGGATTTTCTTCCAGCCAAAGCAGCCGCCAAGGGCGCAAAAGCTCCCGCGTCCGCTGACGGTTCACCCAGCGGGTTCAGGTTTGCAGGAAGAACCTCAAGATCAAACGCTTTCTTTGCCAGTTGATGATCAAAATAATCGATATCAAATTCGTCTTCCAGAACACTCAGCAAAACGTCTTCCAGCGAGTGCAGCCATTCATCGGCACGAGCAATGGATACGACAGAAAGGGGAAAGTCCGGTATCTGAGCGGCAACAAGAAAAGGGAAATAGCGCCCGGCCTTGTCCACACTCGGAATCATCATGCCGACAACAGGGTAAGGGCCGCAAATGCTGGCTTCAAGGTAGAAGCGCCAGATCGGAGCGTTGAGATAGAGGTCCATCCACTCATCCGCCAACATCTCGCGACTCGACTGAAGCGCGGGTTGCAGCCATTGGTCGAGTTGCAAGCGGACATCCCGGTCGAGCCGCCGGCTGATGAAATCCCCTTTTGACGGTACCTTGCCGAAATAACCGGCCAGAACCGTATCTCTTGCTTGCATCGGGTTCATCCCTTCCGGTCGTATGTCCAACGGTGACGGATGCTATCCTGTTGCTGCGATGGTTCCTTGAAATTCATGTCTTAAAGCCCTTCAGGGCAACGGAACGAGCGCAGTGCCTTCAAAGCGAACGGATTGAGCACGGAACCAACCCGAACATCAAAGCTTGCGGTACGGCTGCCCATGCGGAACGAGGCAGTAAACTGATCCTCGCTTGATACTTTTTTCTGGGCAAGGTCGAACAGCCGGAACATCGCCCAAGGTCCCGTCTTGCTGACGCTTGAATTTGGGCCTGGTGGATTGAAGGCGATGCGGGCGGAACGATTGCCTTGGCCGGGCCACTTGAATGATTTGGTCTGAACTGGCCCGTGATCATAATTGATCGCTTCACCGTTGATATCGAGCGCTACGGAGGTCGAATTGCTGTCGAGATCATTGGGTGTGATATCGAGATCAAGGCTCAGGTCGTTGCCGCCTTTTGAGAAAAAAGCTGTTTGAATGGTTTGGGCATTCTCAAACTGCACAAGGGCGTCGCTCGCAATCGCTTCAGCACCATTCATACCGACCAGACGCCACGGTGTTTGCGAAACATCGACAAATGGCTTGAGCTGAAACTGGAAGAACGTTGCAAAATCACCAGATGGGCTAAACATCCGGATAAAGTCATTGATGGCAACGTCATTATTGGCATTCGGATCAAAGGGATAACGTCCTGCAATGGCGAGCTTGCAGAAGCGTCCGCTGTTGCTCTGCCACAAATCAGAAATGGACCGTCGTGCTCCCGTTGCAGATAATCGGGCGATGTCGGTGGCAAGACGTCCGATCCAACGGCTGACCGGCTCGGGCAAACGTTGTGCTTGTGTCACCAGCATCTGATTGGCCGATACCAGCTTGCTCTCGACGCCAAAAATCGTGTTGACCTCACCCGCATTGGTGGCAGCGCGGCTGAGTTGCAGCGATAGTTCCTCAAGAACCGGCGAAAGATCGGTAAACTGGGACTTCTGCCCTTCCGGAGGCTGGAGGGATTTGCGCAGCGCGGCATAAGGGTCAAGCATTGTGGTCTCAAAGCCGTCGGTCAAAGCCTGCATGGATTGAACGCGCTCTGCATTCACCTTGGCCAGTTCCTCGGCCGCTTTGCGTTGCGCCTCGTCAACGTCGCCTTCCTTCTGGGACGGTTTGGCGGCGGCCGCTGGCGCGGAGAACTGCTGGGGGTCCAGATTGGTTGCCTCGGCTACGGCAGTTGCAAAGGTCCGCAGTGGATTATCAGCAGACGCCAGGATTCGGACAATGTCGGCAGCCTGAATGAGATCAGGAGCCGGACGTATGCCCATGTCATTCAGCAGCGCTGCCCATCGTTGGCGATTGGCGTTGAAATATATGCGCAGGACATCGGTCTTCAGATTGTCGCTGGATTCCGCCTGCGCCTTGTCTTCACCAATGACCCAGCCCTCCTGTGCGAACTGTTCCGACATCTGGGCCAGGCGAGGCAGGAAATAGTTGAAATAGCCATCCCGGGTGAAAACCCCCGGTATGCCTTGGCGAAGATCCGTGCCACTTTCGCGGGCAAACAGGAGTTCCGCCCCCGAGCCCGCTTTGTCTACAGGCCGCCACTCCGGTAATGCCATGGCATCCGGAGAGGTAAGCAGTAGTTCGAAGAGTTGCTGCGAACGCGGAATGGCATTGATTTTTGCGCGTGCCTTCTTGATGAGATTGTCGTCAAGGCTGACCGTAATCAATGGCCGTGACAGGAGCGCACGGCTGTGTGCAAGCAGGCTTTCCCGCGCCTGCGCGCGCCCTGCACCGGGCAAGGAAGCATCGAAATTTGCCTTCAAGGTTTGTGCGGCAAACTGCTCGTCCAGCGGTCCAAGACCACCAAGCATCGCATAGAGCTTTAGCGTATCATAAAGCTGTCCGGTTGTGATCTGGGGATCATTCATCCGGTTCTGCAGATGGACAAGCAGGCGAGGGAGAAGAAAACCGTTCAGCGCCCGGGCATAGGTCGCCTGCATGCTTTCGCTTAGCTTGGCTTCCTGATCCGTGCCGAAGTGATACCAGCGACTTTTACCGGCAATGTCGTCGGTGATGGCACTGCGCAACGTGTTGAGCGGCGAGAGTATCCGGTTCAGATCATCGGTTGTGATGTCTTCGATAGCAATCGAGGTGGCTTCACGATTATAGGAGGCGATGCGCTCATTGACCGCGCTCATCGTGCTCTGATTGGTGAAATAGGCATGGGACCAGCCTGCAAAAAGCCCGCCGGCAATGATCAATGGCACAAGATAGAATATGGTGGACATGATGCGCTTGCGGCGCTGCACCTTGATATCGGTGGTAACAAGATTGGCTTCACCAAACACCACCTCATTGAACAATCGCGACAGGAAGAATGCCTTCTGCGAGACTGTGCCAGTCGTGTTGGGTTCCTGCAAAAACGAGAAACGTTCGGATGTCGAACGCCCGACCTTGTCATAAACAGCGCCGGTCTGGGTGGCCGAGACGAAATAGACACCGCGCAGGAGTGGCGCGCTGACCAGTTTGGAACTTGCCGTAAGCTCGCCGATTTGCTCGACGAGAACGCCCTTGATTGACGCAAATTGTGCAGGGAACCTGAACACACTGCTGCGTCGGAGATCATCAGGTTCCTGCTGCATGCGCTCGAGGAGTATGCGGTGCATGCGTTCGAGAAGAAGATCGACCTCGCCGGAAAAAGCTTCGGCAATCTTGCCTTTTGACTGGCTGACACCGAGAGGGAACGTAACACCGAGAACCTGTTCGCGATCGAACTTGTTGAAGTTGTCGAAAAATTCGCCGAAACCTGCAAGCATGTCCACCTTGGTGAAGATCAGATAGACGGGCAGCCGGACCTTCAGATTGTCTTCCAGATCACGCAGGCGCTGCTTGATGATTCTGATTTCCTTGAAGCGGGCCTGAGCGCTCTGGGTCAGTATGTCTTCCATACTGATGGTGACCAGCACGCCATTGATCGGCTTCAAAGGTCGATGCCGTTTGAGCAGGCCAAGGAAACTCTGCCACGCCGTGCTGTCGACAGTAACATCACTGTCCTGCGTCGTGTAGCGGCCCGCCGTGTCGATCAGCACGGCTTCATCGGTAAACCACCAGTCGCAACTGCGGGTACCGCCGACGCCTCGAATGCTGTGTTCGTCCATCTCTTCAGCAAAGGGGAACGACAGTCCGGAATTGACGAGAGCAGTCGTTTTGCCGGAGCCAGGCGCTCCGATGATCATATACCAGGGAAAATCATAGATATAGCCGAACCGCTTTTTGCTGATCGACTTCAAGCGCAGGAGAGCGTCCTTCAGGCGCTGCCTGAGCAGTGCAACTTCTTCCTTTGCTTCTGTTTCGGAATCGGTGCCATCCTCGGCAACCGCGTCGATCATTGCAGCTTCGGCACGGCGGCGGCGGACAGCCGAAACAATTGCATAGATCAGCCAGACGAGAACAACCACACCGATTGCGATGATGCGGTTGTACTGCGACTCAAGCGGGCGCCATTTGCCAAAGGCGATGCTGTCGCCATAGAACCAGATCATCACGGCGATAGCGACGACCCAGATCAATGACCAGAACCGGCCGCCCTTCAGGAAGCCCAGATAGCTCTCAATGTAGGAGCGGATCGTATAGATCCAGTTGAGGATATTCACTGTTGATTGCCTGCGCCGGTTGTCGTGTCTTTTTCAGACCGCGGATTTGCGGTGACGATAATCTCTGTTCGCCTGTTCGCGGTCTGGCCCTCTTCCGTGTCGTTGGTGTCTATGGGTTCGGATTCGCCGCGCCCCTCGAAGCGAATCTGGTTATCAGGCACATATTTGCCGATAATGGTGGCGACCGATTCGGCGCGAGCCCGGGATAGATCATAGTTCGACGGAAAGCGTACCCCGCGGATCGGACGATTGTCGGTATGGCCCACGACGAGCGCAGAGAATTTTTCGTCAGCGATGGCGCGGCCAATCCGATCAATCAGGCCCTGGAATTGCGGGTTGACGTCCGCGCTTGCCGACGCGAAAAACCCGGTATTGCGGAACCGTACGAGCACGCGATTTCCATCTCGCGCTGTGGTTAAAAGGCCGCGATCCACCTCCGGCTGGAGGAAGGTGAGGAAGTCGCGCAGCCTGTCCACCTGTTCAACCGGTTGCGGTGCCGGTTGCTCAACCTTGATTGATGGATTGCCTTGCGGCGGAGCGGCGGCCATCGCAATCATAATGCCGTCCGACTCCGTATTGAGAAGGCGCAGGATGCCCACATAGCCGAAGGCACAGAGGAGAACGAGCATTCCGAGCAGTGCTGGATAAAGGTTCTTGAACCGTGCCTTGGAGAAGCGCGCATTGATACCACGCCAATGCGGCGATACTTCCCGTTCAATGTCACCCATGGATGACTGGAGGGTACGATAGAGACTATCCCTTATCTGCGAGAGTTCGAGAGCACCGCGGGCACTGACGCGCAGCCTGCCTTTGAAACCAAGAGACAGGCAAAGATAGAGCAACAACAGGATATCGCGATTGCGACCCGGGTCCTTGTGAAAATGCTCAAGCAGTTCGAAAAAGCGTTCACCGCCCTGAACGTCGCGGTGAAATGTCGAGACAATACTGTTGCTCGCCCAATTGCTGGCGCCGCCCCAGCGTGTGCTCAGAACGACGTCATCAATGGTGGCGCAGAGGGCGTAGTGCGCCACGCGGGCATGTTGCGTGTCCACATTGGCATTTGCGACCTTACGCTCATAAGCCCGCATTTCGTCGATCACGGCCGTGCGAAGCTGTTCTGCATCAGGCTCTGCGTGAAGTCCGCGAAGGTGGTAAAGCAGGTTAAGCTGCGGGCGAGCGGCGGCGACAAGAAATGGCAACCCTTTCGGGCTGGTATCGATTGTATCCACGCCGCCTTCACGCAGCGCTGACTGGAGTGTCGTTGTTTCGTTGCCGTCAGCATCGCTCGAGCCAGCCTGTGCCGCGCGTCCACGCTCACCGCCCGGCTTGGGTTTGATGATCGTTGGCTCACTGCGCCAGAATTTATCGTCGCTCATGGCATCACGACTTTATTGCCCAGAGTTCAAATTCAATGGCCGGAAAATCACCGGCAAGATGCATTGCGATAGCGCCGGACGTGCTGAGTTGCTTCCACAAGGCGCCATCGCGGTCGAGTTCGAAATAGCTTGTTCCGGGGCGATAGGGCAATTGGCGCGGTGCAACCGGCAGCGGGCGAACCGCTATACCCGGCAGGGCGACATTGACGAGTTCTGCGATCCGTTCAACCGGGCCGACCTTGATCTGCCGGGGCAGGGTGCTGCGCAGAGCCTCCGATGGCATGTCACAACGCACCGCCAATACAAAGCCGCTGCCGACCAGAAGACTGCGATCGGTGATCGTACCGACCCGCACACCATGCTTGCGCTCATCGAGAGGAATTTCGATCGCAGACCGTTCCAGAACAGAGGAAAGCGATTCGCGCAGATCAAACAGAACCGGATCAAATGAACCGCGCAGGTCGAGATGGCGATATCCGGGAAACACCGATCCGCGACGCCGCTCTTTGGTGAATGTTGAAAGCTCACCCGCAAGCTGTGCACATAGTACATAGAGTGTCTCGGGATGCAGGGAGCTCAGATTCTCGCGATGGTGGCGAAAGACTGCCTCGTTTCGGTTAAGTACCTGAAGAAACTGGAAATCCGAGACTTCTGCCGTACCGCGGATTGATGGATCGCCCATGCGGTCGGCGATTGCTTCTGCCCTATGAGACATAATGCCCAGAAGCTCGGTAACAATATTCTCAAGCTGAAGCTGCGCTGCGCAATTGATCGATGGTGCGATAAAGGTGTCATCAAGGACAACGGATTGATCCTGCCGGACCTCGACGATCCGCGCGACAGCGATACGGTCGTATCCAGCCAGTTCTTCATCGGACAAAAGAAAACTCAAACGAAAACGACCGACGTCCAAGAGGGCCGCGATGGAGCTGCCCTCGTTCGTATCCTGCACCTCGTATTTCTGGCGCGCATAACGGACGCTGCGTCCGGGGGCGGTTTCACCACCAATTTCAGCAAGTCCCGGCTGCTGCATGGGCAGACAAAGATAGACGAAGACATTCTTCGTGCCTTCCTCCAGTCTCAATGCGGGGGGAAGGTCTACGGGGCCGGGCGCTTCGAACACGCTTCCATCGGGCATGACACCGCGCACGCTCGACAGCGCGAACATTCCATTGCCGAGGAGCTGCTCGTTGATCGTGATACGCGAAATACCCCAAGGGAATTTGACGAGTTCACGAACGACCGATTTGACAAGCCTTTCAGTCCAGCGGTCCTGCTGTTGAAAATGCTGTACCCGAAGGAACATGCCTTCCGACCAGACGACGCGATTGTCATGTTCCATCAATAAACACCGTACTGGTTAATGGCCTGCGGACGCGCTGACGGAGAGCTTGCCAACCGAAACAGTCAATCGGCTTGCGCCGGAAATCGGTGTCAGCGCACGCCAGCGTGCGTTCTCGATATCACGGAACCCGGCAATTACCCCAACATATGCACCCTCAGTGCCTGGATTGACAGTCAGTTCCGTCGACTGTCCCGGCCGCACCGAAACCGTCTTGCGTTCAACCAGATCATCTCCAAGTGCGCTACCGCCCTTCAGCTGGAAGTAATCCATGGATTGAAAGCGTCCGGGTGATTTCAAAACGAAAATCTCGACTGCTGTCGGAGTAGGCGAGCCTGACGGCGAAGGATTTGCGGTTGCGCTGGCCGACACGGTCGTCGAAATGGGGTCCTGATATTTGGGCCCGCTTGCTTCGGGGGTGGATGTGCAGGCTGCCAGAAATAGGCCCATCCCTATGGTTGCTGCCTGAAAAACACAGCGTTGAAACATCGAGTGACTACGGAAATTTGCGAGTGCCTCAAGCGCTTCAAAACGCATACTAATCTCCCAATGCTTTATAGTTGGACATTTGCCCAATCCAAGGTTGTGAACCTGCTGTAACTTGCAGATAACACAGCATCACGTCAACGTAATCTTGATCGTGAAGATTCACGGTTGGGGAAAGAACTTACGCAGAAGTTTCATCAGGGCGGGCTTTGGCTTGCCTGACTGCTGGCCCTCAAAAAGAGTGGAAGATGCCAGAAACTCGTCCCAGAGTGCGGCTTTGCGCAGTGCTGGAATGGCTTTTGCCTTTGCTTTGGTGGAAAGCGCCGCGGGATCGATGGCCTGTTGTATCTCGCCAATAAAGTCGAGAACTGCAGCTGAAAGGGCGGTCTGATAATTGATAATCGATTGGAAATCCCGCTCGATGAGCTTCATATCGGCTGGCTCCGCTTCACCGATAAACTCGATAATACCGTCCATCAGCTGATCATTCTTTTGTCCCGCCAATGAGAAAATCCATGGCGTTTCCCCGACAATGCCTTCCAGCTCCAGACGTGCCGCCGAGGCGTTTTTCCCGACATGCATCTCATAAAGCTCAACAAACGCTATCTTGAGCACTGCACCAGCTTTTCTCATGAGCTGGTCGTGGTCGATATCCGGCAAGGAGGTTGTGTCGAGCCCGGCACCTTCAAGAAACGCGGTCACAAGTTTGGAATCGGAATAGGGTATCGGTTGTGGTTCGATTTGAACCGCATAAACCGGCTTCTCGACGGGAGCAGGCACGAATTGTTGCTGAGGTGCAGTATGCGAAGCCGGAGGCGTCACGGGTGCGGTGGAAAGAGGCTCCTCGTCATCACTGTCCCAATTATCGGGGAGGATCGGACGAACAATCGGCAGATCAAACAGCGAATTGGCCGTTGGCGTCTGTTCGATTCGATCCGCGAGCGCGGATGGACGGCTAGCACGATATGGCTTGACAATGTCGACTTCGGTAACGGGAGGGCCATCCCACCCTATGTCGACCGCGCCAAGCGCTTCGCGCGACGTTGGTTTTGCCGGACCATCAAAAAGTTCGTCGTGACTTTCGCCGGGGAGTTTACTCGTGGCACTAACGCCGCCCGGCGCAATATCAGACAGGATAGATGTCAGGCTCGGTCCGGACAGGAGATCCGCACTATTTGTCTGTTGTTGGGGCCGAACCGCCCCGGCCTTCTGGATTGCTATGCGAAAACGATAATCGGCGATTTCAATGGTGTCGCCATCCGAAAGCCGCTGTCCGTACTGGCGGTCGACGGCAATACCGCCAACACTGACCCCGTTGGTGCTCTTGTCGATCAGAAAAACACCATCGTCGCGCTGCTCCAGCGTGCAATGATGTTTGGAGACGACGCGGCGACTGTCCTTGATTACCCAGCTGCAATTTTCACCCCGGCCGATGGTAAATCGCGCATCCTGAACCACCATTGAACCGCTGAATGATGTATCGTTGGGATTGCTCAGGGCTTGAAGTTCAATTCGCATGGTTTATTCCTGCAGGTAGCCATCACAGTATTCGCTCTATTTGCCCGATCACTAGCAAATATTGAAGCCTTGCAATTTTAGTTTCCAACACAACATAGTTGCAAGTATAGCAGGAAATAGGCTATTTTTGCGTATCCAGAACGATCTGCAAGTGATCAGATCAGCAACCGGAGTAAGCTGGACAAAGCCCGTCCGGTCAAGCCCAATGAGCTGAAGAGATAGTCGATTGACGCCTTATGCGCCAACCCCACGCAGTTTTTTTCCGCACGCTTTGCGTGTGGTTTTGGCTTGCCTTGCGTTTCTTTTCGTTACGCAGATTGCGCGCGCAGAGATAATCGCTGTTAGCGGGCACAAGCGCATTGCGCTCGTTGTTGGTAATACAAACTATCAATATGTCGAGAAGCTGGTCAATCCGGCCAATGATTCTCAGGCAATTTCGGCTGCATTGCGCGATGAGGGTTTTGACGTTTTTCCCGCAAACGACACGACGCGCGATGAATTTGACCGGATATTCAATGAATTCAAGACGCAGGCCGAAACAGCGGATGTCGCGCTTGTGTATTTCTCCGGACACGGGTTTCAATTGAATGGCGTCAACTATCTGGTGCCAGTTGATGCACGTCTGAATGACAGATCCCGGATTCTGGATGAAACAATCAGCTTGGACAAAGTGATTGGTGAAATCCAGCAACGCACGCGCCAGACGCTTGTTTTCCTTGACGCATGCCGCAACAATCCTCTTCCCGATGGTGGGTCGGTCAATGCCGGTCTGGCTCAGGTTACAGCGGGTGCAGGTGTGTATGTGGCCTTTGCCACCCAGCCCGGCAACATCAGTTACGATGGCAAAAGTTCATACAGCCCTTTTACCAAGGCGCTGGTTGATCACATCAAGACACCAGGCCTTAGCATCTCCGACCTTATGATCAAGGTTCGAAATGATGTGAAGGTGGCGACGCTTGATAAGCAAATTCCCTGGGAACAGTCTTCGCTGCAGCAGCAGTTCTATTTTTCGGAGCCGTCGGGCGGCATCAAAGGGGAAGGTCAACAGCAAGTCGCAGCACTGGATCAGTCAGGCTCGCAGGCTGATCAGGGATTGACACGCCGGACCGATTTAGGCGATGCGACACGGGCCCCGGCAGCTAATCTTACACCTGATCCCGGATATCCGTCCGCTATCAATCCGCAGACCGGTATGAATCCCATCATCATTATGCCGGAGGCGCCCGTTGAAATCTTCGGTCAGGAAGATTTTGTTTTTACGCTTCAGAACGAATTGCAACGGGTAGGTTGCTACACGTCTGATCCTGATGGCGTGTGGGGCGGAAGCTCGCGCGAAGCAGCGCAGCGCTATTGGGCAACCAAAAAGATGAAGACCGCCGATACAGGCCCCACTCAGTTTCTCTATGAAAACGTAAAGCGCGAACCATCGTCCGTCTGTGTCTACGAGCCGCCGCGTCAGGCCGTTGCTCCGGCCAAGCCAGGCCCGAGGATTCCGGTCAAACCGCGCGCAGCCCGTGTCGTAGCTGACTCTGATCCCGAGCCGCAACGCGTTTTTAAACCTGTCGAACCTGCCGCTCCTCCTAAGAAAAGCCTGCGTGGAAGTCTTATTGGTGGTGTCTATCGCTGATGTTTGAACTCGACATCAAAGATCGGGGAGCCCAGCCCGCATATCGGGTACCCTGTTCCGTTTGTTGTTGATCCATGCGTGGAGAAGAGCTCCATACGCTAAGTCAGGATTTCAAGCGCGCCAAGAAACTGGCACGGCAGCGTCGCAATAGGCGCCGCATATGGCAAGGGCTTGCTCTTGTCGCCTTCGCCGGGGTGGCAGTCGGAGCGTTTCTTTACCTGCCAAAGTTTCTTGGTATGCCCGATGACCTGACAAACGAGACATTGGTTATCCCTGAGGGTGAAGTTCAACTGCCCGGCAAGGATGGCGAGTTTGAATTGTCGGCGACAGATGACCGGCGTGATGCGCTTCTGCTTCAGTCTGTGAACAATGAAAAACCAAGGCCGCACAAAAGCGAAATACGTTTTCAGAAGAACAATAGCGGTTCAGAAATCGACGGTTCGGTCTATTTTGTATCGGACACGATGCTGTCGAGTTCCGTAAGATTAATGACGGCGCTGCCCGCCACCCCGCAGGACTTTGCTCTTATGCAATCCGCGCCCGAGATATCGACGACACCGCCAGTTGTGCCGCAAGCTCCCGGACAACCCGTTCCTTCAAGCGATACCGCGTCATCGGACGCTGGGTGGGAGGGCGGCGTAACACCCAGTGAGACAGCCCAGATTGGTGCTTCATCGCCGGGCAGTTCAAACAGCGTCGACATTATCAGTGAGAAGAAGCGCCCGCCGCAGAATCAGCAGTTCGTAATCAAGGTCCTTGCGGAACGCAATGTGAAGGATGTTCTTGCGGATGGGCACACAACGCAAGCCGAAACAGCGCGCGTCGCCGAGGCGGTAGCGAGATCGCTGAATATTCAGGTGCTTCGTCCGGGTTATCTTGCGGTCTGGCGAACGGCGCTCGTTGATCCACTGAATGGAGCAACGGCGCCGGTTCAGATATCGCTTTATGGCAGCGAAGGGTTGATCGGGAGTCTAGCCCGTGCCGATGACGGCAACTATGTGAAGATCGACGATCCTTGGAAGGGTGAAAGCTGGAACGATCTGACCAATGGTGGAGACGGATCGAAGCTCGATCAAAACTTCCGCATTATGGACGGCATCTATAGTGCCGGTATTCGCAATGATATTCCGATCAATGTCATCACTGAGACCATCATGCGGATGTCACGGCTCTATGATCTGGGGAAATTCATTTCTCCGGAGGACAAAGTATCCTTGCTTTATTCCGAAACGCCGCGTGACAAGGCCAGCGAGAGCGGACGTGTTTTGTATGTGTCGGTCCGACGCGGTGGCGAAAATCTGGAATGCTATTTGATGCGCCCGGAGCGCGGTGGCGATTACGCCTGTATGACCGAGGGCGATACCACATCCGGATTGGGAGGTGCTGAAGGTTTCATCCTGCCGGTCAAGGGCGTTTTCCGCTCGGGCTTTGGCCCACGCGTTCATCCCATCCTTGGATCGGTCAAGTTCCATGAAGGCGTGGATTGGTCGGCGCCCGCAGGGACGCCGGTTTACGCTTCCTTTGACGGCACAATCAGTTTTGCCGGTACCAATGGAAACTTTGGCAATTTCATCAAGATCAGCCATGCGGGAAATCGGGAAACGCATTATGCGCATCTTCAAGGGTTTGCGAATGGGATTGCCGTCGGCAAGGCTGTCAAAGCAGGGCAGACCATCGGATTTGTGGGCTCGACGGGCCTCAGCACCGGACCGCATCTGCATTTCGAGTTGCTGGCAAATGGCGGGCTTGTAGACCCGCTGGGCTATGGCTACAGCGAAATCGGTCTGGATGGCGAAGCGGAAAAACTCGTACAGCGGATTATTCATGTGGAAAGCGGCGGCAATCCCAACGCTGCTAACCCATTATCATCCGCCAGCGGTCTGGGGCAGTTCATCAATAGCACCTGGTTGCGCATGATGAGTTCCTACAGGGCGGATCTTGTTTCGAAAATGAGCGTAAGTGAGTTGCTGGCCCTGAAGTCGGACCCGACTCTGGCAACGGAAATGGTGATGAACCTTGCCAATGAGAACGAAGCAACGCTGAAAGCCTCAGGCATTGCCGGTACTGCCGGTAATCTCTATCTCGCTCACTTTCTTGGCGGTGGCGGTGCCGTATCGGTGCTGTCAGCCTCGCCTGACACGCAGCTCAGTTCCCTGTTGGATACATCGGTTTTCGGTGCCAACCCCTTCCTTTATGGCAAGACCGCTGGATGGATTGTTGAGTGGTCCAACCGGAAGATGTCTGGCCAGGGAGGCGCACAGGCTTCGCCAGTTTATCGGGAAGCACGGATCAAGGCATCGCGCTTCCGTTCCTATAGTTCAGGGATTAATGAGATGCTTGCCAAGCTGCAAGGTTGAGATGGCATTCGCTATTCAGTCGGTTGTTCTCTGTTTGCCGATTTTCTCGTCATAGGCCTCACCGAAATAATGCAGGAAAACATCGAGAATGCCATTCTCGTAAGGCTCGTTCCGTTCGTTCCAGGCGTTGACATAGCGAGTCCAACGGGCACCTTTTCCTGAGAGAAACGAGCTTTTCCCTGATGCTTCGATTGCGTCGGGTGACAGCTCGTTCAGCAAGCGGAAGAGAGCGGTTTGCATGGCCTGGAATACCGCCTGTTCATGCTGCTTGAGATCGTCAACGGCCTCGCTGAAGCTATTCGTTGCATCCAGATATTCACGTTTGTTTGCTGCAAACAAAGCGGCCAGTGCAGCCGACGTTTCGGGAATGAACTTCAGCGCATTGTTGCCGTCGGATTTCAGAACGGTCTGCTTGGTGCTGCGGATCAAGGCACGCATTTGGGCGCGAGCGGTGAGCAACTGGGTGAGGCCGGGTACCACAGCCCTGAAGATTTGGCCCAATTGTTCGGCAAATTCGTCATCATGGCGGCCTGCGAGCACATCGGGATCAATTCCTGCTCCAATGGCAAAATGTTCGATAAACCGTTCGCGCGAATGGGAGGGCCCGGTGGATGGTCGCGGTTTGACGGGTGCTGGAGGCTCGCGAACGGCCTGAACTGAACGGGTTGGCTGTGTGGGTGGACTTTGCACCGCCCCGAGAAACATGGTGCGATCTTCCATCTCACGCAGCGGACTTTCGGCGCCCCGGGGAATAAAGACGGTTTGTTCCGCTGTAAGCAATGGCTCGGAAGGCCGTGGTTGCTCAAGAAATACGCGGAGCTGGTAGGCTCCGATTTCAACAAGATCACCCGCTAACAGGATGCGCCGCGCACCCTTCTGCAACTCGTCGCCATTGACCAAAAGGCCGTTCGCCGACAGATCTTCTACCCAGTACTCATTGTCGTCGTAAAAGATCTGACAATGTTTCGTCGAAACGAAACGGCTTCTGTCAGGCAGGGACCAGTCAGCATCTTCCGAACGACCGATGATGAAGGAGCGCTGGTCTGCTATGAACTCCGGAATAATATCGTCTCCATGCAGGGAACGATTCTCCAACCTCAGCACAAGTCGCATCCGCTTCTCCGGCATTTGTTGTCTGGCCATAGACTATTCAAATAAAGTGTTGGATACCAAGAGTATAGCGATTTGGATGCGGATCTTTTTTGATGATAGACCAAATTCGATACGGTGGTTGCGGCAAGAGCAAAGGAATACATCGTTTCAATCTCGGAATGACGAGTTGGTTTGTTGTATTTTTGACTGCCCCATTGTTACTCGCAGCCCCCAGAGCTGCGCAAGCGGCTTTCACCGTGTGCAACCAGACTGCCGACGTTGCCAATGTTGCAATCGGCGAGCAGGTGGGCGGGGATATGCGGACAGAAGGTTGGTGGGCCATAGCCGCCAATCGCTGTGCGGATGTCATAAAGTCAAAACTTTCAAACCGGTATATCTATGTTCATGCCATTGATGTTCAGGGCAGGCCCATTCTGGACGGCGCCGTTACTCTGTGTGTTGATACGAAAAAGTTTCAGATTACCGGTAAAGACGCTTGCTGGCAGCGCAATCATTTGCGAGGCGTATTCAAGGAAGTTGACACCCAATCATCTGATAACTGGACATTGTTTCTGACTGACCGGCCCTAGAAGAAAATTATTGGTAGAATGCCCTTTAACCCATGACCTGCTATCAAGCGAGAGACATGACCATTCCAACGCGCAACAAGACCAAAGCAAAGGATTCAGCCGGGTGGTTTGATTCCCATGCGATGTCCCATACGGGTCGCGTGCGGCCGGTCAATGAAGATCGCTTTCTTTCAAAGCCGCTAAACGGGGTATGGCTTGTTGCCGACGGTATGGGTGGCCACTCACACGGCGATGTCGCGGCGTCAATGATCGTGCAAGCGGCTGGACGCGTCGGGCATCATGCAGTCCACGAGGCAAAAGTTCAGGATTTCCACGATCACATTTTTAGTGTCAATCAGGATATCCGCAATCTGGCACGCGAGCATGGACTGGGTGTCATGGGATCGACGCTGGTTGCATTGCTTGTTACGGGCCAGCATTTTTCGGTCGTATGGTCAGGTGACAGCCGTCTTTATCTTAACCGCGGCAACCGGATGACCCAGATCTCCAAGGATCATACGGAAGTACAACAGATGATCGACGATGGTACGCTTGATCCAGCGGCGGCGGCCAGTTTCAAACGCAAGAATGTCATTCTGCATGCCATAGGTGTTCGCGAGCTTCCTCATCTTGATTTGCTCAGCGGTGAATTGAAGGATGGAGATACATTCATCCTTTGCAGCGACGGCCTTACTGCGCATCTCTCCGCGTTGGAAATTCAGGACATCATCCTGTCGCAAGAGCCAGAAACTGCATGCAATTCACTGATAAACAGTGCGCTTGAGCGGGGAGGGAGCGACAATGTTACGGTGGTGGTTGTCAATTATCGTGTAGCCCCAGCCCATGATGGTCGGCCATAATGCGTGAACAAACCGAATCCGGTCAAAAATCCGGAAGCATCAAGCCCGGAACGCGGCTGAACGATATCTACGAGGTGACAGAACTTCTCGCAGTCGGTGGTATGTCGGAGGTCTATAAAGGCCATAACATCCAGACACTCGATGAGGTCGCCATCAAGGTTATTCTGCCGCACCTTGCCAGTGACGAGCAGGTTATTTCGCTCTTCAAGCAGGAAGCCTCTATTCTCAATTCTCTTGGGCATRATGCAATTGTTCGCTATCACGTTTTCTCGATTGATAGGCTTTCCAATACCGCCTATCTCACGATGGAACTCGTGGAGGGGCCATCCCTGTATGAACGCATAAGGGATCGGCCCTTGAGCCTGGCTGAAGCTGCGAAGCTGATCAGTCGCATCACTTCGGGCCTCAAGGTTGCCCATGAACGCGGCGTCATTCACCGCGATATCTCCTGCGACAACATCATTTTGTCCGGCGGGAATGTCGAGGGCGCCAAACTCATCGATTTCGGTATTGCCAGGCTCGGCATTGGCGGAGACCGCACGCTTCTGGCCGGGAGCTTTGCCGGAAAGTACAATTACGTTTCGCCCGAGCAGTTGGGATTGTTCGGCGGCGATGTACACGAGCCGAGTGATATCTACAGTCTGGGACTGGTCTTTGCCGCAGCCCTTCGTGGCACCCCGCTCGATATGAGCGGTACCCATGCCGATGTGGTCAGAAAACGTCAATCGGTTCCGGACCTTTCGACAATCCACCCTGCAGCGCGTTCCATCATTCAACGAATGTTGCAGCCAAGTCCTGCGCTCAGACCCAAGAAGGATGAAATCATCGACGCGTTGCGGCCGATGATTCCAACAACAAAAGATACCTACTCACGGCGCTCGCAGATTTCAGCATCGTTGAGAGACGGACGTGGACAAACACCTTCCGGTCAGGCCGGTGCCAAAGGGACCTCCAGTAAATGGGTTGTTCTTGCTTGCCTGCTGGTCACCTTGGGTGGCGCAGGCTGGTACAGCTATGTCAATCAGGAGAAAATTAAAGCCTATTTATCGGCGCAAAAGACGAGCAAGCCCGCAACGCCATCAGGCAAATCCGAATTCAAGCTTGATGCCGATCCCAACAGCGTCAAACCTAAACCGGAACCAAAAGCCGATCAGGTGAAACCTGTAAAAGAGCCGGAAGCTCCAATTGGAACCACGACGGAAAAACCGCCAACGGCTACAGTGGAAGCCAAGCCGGATGTAAAGAGTGCAGGCGACGAAAAGCCGGTTAACACGCTTCCTGAAGCGGGGCAAAAGCCAGAAACTTTGGCGTCCGGTGAGCAGCAAAAGCATGACGAACCACCACCAGGCAGCGGTGGCTCGCAGCCGCAATTCGCCATGACGGAAGCGGACTGGATAAAACAGTTTGCCGGTGGCCCCTGCTTCTTTGCCCACGGCACAATTGCCGCACCCCGAACAATAAATATTGAAGGTTTTGCACAGAGGGTTGGCCCATTCGTCGAGATGGAGCGCGCTTTCATCAGCAAGTTTGGTTACGAGCCGACGATCAATGTGCGGCAGATTGCGGATGCACAATGTGATGCCTTGGCATTTCTGGCTGCCGTGCCTGTCAATGCGGGCAAAGCGGCCTTCATCCTTAAAAACGAGGTTCTGGGGCCTGCTGATCCGTTAGCCGCAACCCTTGGCGGAATCGAGCAGAAAAACGTTCAGGTGCTTCTCGTGCGCCAAGACGGTACTGTTGATACAATCAACACAACGCGTCGCGGAGATAATACGGTCATCAATCTCAATCTCGCTGCGCCGCAAAAGGACGCCTCCGTTCCCTATATGCTCATTGCGATTCAATCCGATGAGAAGCTCGACTTGATCGGCGGCAAGGACACGTTCAAAGGGCTTGCGGCGAAGTTGCAACAACAATCCGGAAAGCCTGCTGTGACTGTAAAATATTTCCGCCAGCAGGGATGAGCCGTATTAGGCTGATGTCTGGAGGGTTTTATCAGGATCAAATACTGCATCTGCGCTGTCTTTGGCGGCCGGGGCCTGTCTGACCCACAAATCCCATCCAAGCCGGCCAACCGGTGATCCGTCTTGCAAGCGTGCCTCGGGAATATCCTCTTTGGCCAGAATAAGCTGAATTTCGAATGACAGGGAAGGTCCGCAATACAGGCGCACCAATTCAGTCAATTCGGCAAACTTCTTCCGGGCTGGCATAAGCGAGAGATATTCGCCGTATCGCAACGGACCAATGGAAATCCGGATCGCACTTCTGCGGTCCGCATAGGAAGAACCAGCAATTGCTGTGATGCCCAGCAGGGCATTATCCCGGCTGTTGCTGCCTAATTGCGTTTGCTCCGAGGGGTCAACCGCAAGCCAACGCTTTTGAAATTGATGAACGGCAACTTCGTAGCCAAGGAATTCGGACAGCATAAGTCTGAGATTGACCGCTGTTCGCCGCTGATTGGCGAAGAAACCGGAGAAATACAGCGGTACTTCGGGTTCAATCTTCAACCCTTCGATCAGCTTTGGCGCTGCAAGCCCCAGAAGCGAGTAAATGCTTCGTGTAACCTTGTTTTTCGAACCGATACCAAAGAGCTGGATCAGGCTGGAAAGCCGGTATTTTCTCGAACTAGCAAAGAACATGCCGCGCAGCTCGGCCGCAAAAACCTCGAGAAAATCGAAATAGCTCGAACTGCGTCGGCGCTTCTCGTCTAGGGCCCGGTCCGTATAGACCGATGGCAATGCTGCTACCGGACCAACCAGTCCGATATAGTTTGCATGAATACTCACCGTTTCGCCCCGGCTTTCAGCCCCCGAAAGTGCCGTTGCGGCATGATTATGGGTTGCGTGGGATGTCAGCGAGATTGTGGACGTGGCTTTCTCGCCCGCCAATTCGAGAAG
Organism: Phyllobacterium sp. TAF24; assembly: GCF_052113785.1. Taxonomy (NCBI): domain Bacteria; kingdom Pseudomonadati; phylum Pseudomonadota; class Alphaproteobacteria; order Hyphomicrobiales; family Phyllobacteriaceae; genus Phyllobacterium; species Phyllobacterium sp. TAF24. The sequence continues at coordinate 45,828 of NZ_JBFRDN010000012.1, forward strand.
CAGATGCGCCGCATCTGGGTCAAAAAGATGTGGATCTGCTTTCAGCCGATCAAGAAGAGATCCCGGTTGTGCGTCTGTCACAACAGCACCTCATCGGCTGTGCGGGGCGGGAAGCGAACAACAGGCAATGCAAGACCGGTGAGCCGCACCGTCAGTCGTGCAAATGTGTTGATTGATGCGTAGAGCCCGAAAAAGTGCGACAGGACTGATCCGAAAAGATAGGCGACACCGCGATCCATCAGGGCCTCGTTGAATTCGATCGTCACGTCGACGCCGCTGGCAATGGTCCCGTCCTTCAGGCGTGCGGTTGCCTTCTGGCTGGTCACAGAGGATATCGCCTCGATCATCGAGCGCATTTCAGGGGCATGCCTGAAATCATAGAGCCGCAACATGCTCTTCAGGATTTCAGGATCACCGCTGGTGAGCGGAAGATGATTGAGGGATAGATGCGATATGAGTTTCCAGTAGGATTCACCCTCTGATTCAAACCGGTGTGTATGCGTCGGAGGAAGCAGGCAATTGATCTTGCCGATTTCACTGATTGTTGCCTGCGTCTTGAAATAGGGTTGTCCGCCGCCAAATGGCAGAAGCTCGGGCAAACCGCGATTGATACATAATGTATCGACGGAGGCTACGAGATGATCCTCCGGCATAGCCGGGTTGAGGTTCATATCGACAAACCGCAGCTTTGCCTTGAACGATTTATTGTCCTCGCCAATGTCGCGTTTATACTGCCAGAATATGTCTGCCCGGCTTTCATTGGTTTGTTTCTTGCGGCCGAAGAAGGGGGGGACCTCCTTGCGCTGGCCCTTCTGGTCAGCAATGTCAACGCGCTCAATGGCGTATATCTCGCGGGTTGAATTGTAGCGGGCGTCAGGCAGCACATCATATTCGTCAAGCATATGGTTGACAGAAATCGGTTCAGCACGCTGCTCGAACAGATTTATCACGGGTGTGCAGTGCAGATCGAAACTCGTCGAATCCACCGCATTAACAAGCGTATTTGCCGGTGTATCGAGGTAAAAAAAGAGGTGGAACTCTTTTCCCGGTATACTGCAGAGAAAAGACTTCAATCCACTCAGCTCAAAAAACAGGAATTTCTCAGGCAGGGCAAAGAATTCGGCCAGCAATCGGAAACCCGGAAAGCTTCGTTTGGAATAGGGAAGCATCCGTTTGTCGTAATCAAAGCTGATTGGCTTCAGAGCGTTGGGAGGTAGGCGCAAGGCTGCTTTGTCTTCGCGGTGCCGTCCGACTGCTATGCCTATGGTGTGGTTGAACAACAGTTCGTAAAGAGCGGCCCCCGTCGCAAAAGGCGCCCGGATAAAGAATGTCAGCCGGTCCAGATCAAGGCTTGCAACGCTATCCACCGGTCCCGTTGTCGCTACACTGATTGACAGGCATGACATGGGAGACAGATCTTGCACGGGCGGTGCAACATATGGCGGTTGCGCAAGTTTGCAATCGGTTATTGCGACGGGGCTTAGCGTCAGTTCCTGTGTCGTGGAAAAGCGGCAGGTATCCCCCCGAACCGGTTCAGAATCGACGACCATCGCCCGCGGCAGAACAATTGACTCATCCTGTTGAGCGGAAGGGTCAAATTTCAGAATCGACATTGAAGGAAGCTGCGCCAGATAATGCGGATACAGGGCTTCAAGCAGCGTTTCGGTCAGTTCCGGAAAGTCATCATCAATCTTCTGCCGGATACGGGCTGCGGTATAGGCAAAGCCTTGAATAAGGCGTTCCACATGCGGATCGTCAACAGCCTCGGGCGTGAGACGAAGACGTCCGGCCACCTTTGGATGTTGCTGTGCAAATCTTGCTGCACGTTTGCGCAGGGAACCAAGTTCACTGTTGTACCAATTGAGAAAGCGGTTAGCCATGATGTGCGCCGCCAATCAGGAAATGCCGCGTGGCCGGATCAAGCGACGTGTCGAAAACAATGGCTTCCACACCGTCAGGAAGCAGCATCTCCGCTTCTATGCGCAAATCGAGAACCCGATCCTGATCGCCGCGGCTCTTGCCGAGACCAACGCGCACCCGCGCCAATCGCGGATCAAAAGCAACGATGACTTTTCTGATCGCTTCGGCAAGATGCAGACGCTGCTGGGTCGTTGCCAGCATAAGTCCATGGAATCCCGGCGTGCCAAAACGCAGAAGGCTGGTCTGAAGCTCTTCGAATTCCTTTTCGATGCTGCGGGGCCATTGCTGGGCATTCAGCAGCGCTTCGATATCCCGGCGGATATTCTCCCGCACGCGGTTGATCTGTTCACGCGGCGTCAAAGGTTGATCGACCGTCATATCAGGGTCGTGATCCATAAGCCGATCGAGAACAGATTCAAAGGATATCCTGCTGCTTACGGCCATATTCTAGTTCGCCGGCTCAGGAATGAATTCGATCGACATGATATCAAGCAGTCCAATGACATCATCATCGACAAGCAGGCACTTCTGACCCTTGCCCGCAAACAGGCCGCCACCGGCTTCTACCCAGTCGGTTTCCCGTCCAAGCTTCATCGCATCGCTGACATCGCGTGAGAAATACGTTGCTGGCATGATGACTTCGGACTGAGAGTCATCGCGAAGGGTCAACAAGGCCTGTCGCCACGTCAGATCGCGCACGCTCTGAACCGGCTGAAATTCGATCCGGTTGATCCGGTTGAAATCGATCCACATATAGGTGCCGTTCGTATTGAGAATTTCGATGGCATGCGGAATGCGATCATCAAGGTCCCGGAAGGACGTTGCAGTGCGGCCATCGATTTTGACCGAACCGTGAATGACATTTTCAGGAAAGGGGGTGGTGGCCTCGCCATTTGTCCCCGTTACGCTTTTTTCGAGAACCAGTGCATTCTTCATTGCCAGCTGATCATGTTCGCTTGGGCCATCGGGGAACGCCGGTACAGCACCGGTTTCAAACCAGGCGGCGCGTGCATCGGATGCGCGCAGGCGGCCGCGCAGAAGGGCCAGTCCCATAGCCAAATCAGGAATCGTTTTTGAAAGAATGTCGGCTTGCTTATCGGCGCGTTCAAAGTCGCCGCTCACGATCAGAAGATCGATCAGAAGTCGCCGGGCAGCATCATCCGTCGGTCGTATTTTGGCGATCGACAGCGCTACGTTTATCGCGCCTTGAAGGTCGCCGGACTCGATGAGATTGGAAACGCTTCCTGTTGCGTTCGTCATTGTGCTTTACCCTTACTGGACTGGTCAGATTTGCTGTTCATATCGGCGAGAAGCTGGAAACTTGCTGTTACGTCGTCGAGCTGAAAATGCGGTTGTAGCCGCATAACGCAGCCGTAAACACCCGGGCGCCCCGGTATTTCCCGGACTTCAACGGAGGCTGATCGCAGCGGATGCCGCGCCTTGACGACACTGTCGGCATCGTCGTTGCCGATACAATAGGTAAACAGCCATTTCTCAAGCGTGTCGCGCAAACTGTTGGACGTTGCAATCTGGCCGACGTTTTCGCGCATGATCATTTTCAGATAATGGGCGAAACGGCAGGCACACAGCACATATTGCAACATGGAAGCTATGCGCGCATTGCGATTGGCAATTTCGGATTCATATCTTGCCGCCTTGTGGACGGACTGATTGGAATTGAACACCAGATGCGGCGTGTAGGGTACAGTGGCAAGCGGCACGAAGCCGGCTTCACTTAATATCTGCTCCTGCTCGGCATTGAGGCGCTGCTCGACCGGCGGCTGGGCGGCAAAATCATGCTTGTCCGTGGGGAACGAAATGTAGGGTAGCGAATCCACCAGACCGCCATTGAGCTCATCTTCCCGCACCCCCCGCAGATCCGCGAACCAGCCCGACGAGGCATATTCTCTCAGGACCAACGAGGCGAAGGCAAAGGAGGAATTGCCCCAGAGCAGATTATTGCCTTTCGGGTCAATCTCCTCACGAAAGAAAAACCCATCCTTACGCGTAATATCGTTGGTCCGATAAGGTCGGCGGACCAAAATCCGGGGCAATGTCAGCCCAAGAAATCGCGTGTCGGATGCGTTGCGCAGCCTATTCCAGCGGGCGGATCGTTGTGGTTTGAGCAGGAAGGAGAGATCAGGCAGGCGGTCGAGATCGGCAAAGCTCTCGATTTCGAGAAGCGATGGATCAGCCGCACAAATGAATGGAGAAAACGCGGCAGCGGCGACACTGGAAATACCTTCGATAATGGCGATATCGTCAGTGCCGGTTGTCGGATTGATACCTGCGGCAATCGTATAATCCCCGATCAGGAGGCCGTAAGGCTGGCCGCCCGGCATGTCGAATTCCTGCGAATAGATCAGTTCGAACAAACGGCTTTGATCAAAATCCGCAGCCCGTTCAATATCGCGGGCAAGTTCTTTCCATTTGGCGGAAAAAACCCGGATTTGCACCGGGCTTATACCGATTGGCTGCTGAATCAATTGGTAGAGGTTGCGCCAAAGCGCTTCCAATCGTTGAAATTCGGGATGGTGGATGATCCGGTTGACCTGCGCGGTCAAAGTTTGATCGATGGCATCAATCAGGCTGTCAATCTGAAAGCGAATATCAGGTGTAGCGGTCGCAACCGGCGCGGCGGCATCCGAAAATGGTTGACGAGTCTCATATCGTTTTGAATCCGGTGTCAGACTCTCGGATATCACGAAATCATCACTCCTGAATTCTTCCAAATGCGCGGGAAGAAAGACCGCCTGTACACCGTTTGTGCAAGGCGGCCGATTCATTCAATGCCATGGTTCCCGGCGCGAATGTGTGTGCGCCGGGATATTGCTTAGTTGCGCGCCTTCGGGATACGCGCGACCATGCGCAGCGAGGTTGTCAGCTCTTCCATCTGCAGCCATGGACGAAGCCATGCGATTGCTTCGTAGGAACCGGGGCTGCCGGCAACGGGCTTGACCTCAACACGGGCATCACGCAGCGGGTAGGCCGCACGATTTTCCGGGCCGGCATCGTCGTTCGCATTCACGTAGTTGTTGATCCAGCGATTGAGCCATGCCTGGCAATCTTCCGCTTCCATGAAGGAGCCGATCTTGTCACGGCCAATGACCTTCAGATAATGCGCAAACCGGGACGTCGCCATCATGTAAGGCAGGCGAGCCGAAATCGCGGCATTTTCCGTGGCTTCCGGACGATCATATTTTGCAGGCTTGTGTGTCGTCTGTGCACCGAAGAACACGGCATAATCAGTGTTCTTGTAATGGCAAAGCGGCAGGAAGCCCAGCTTTCCGAGTTCAGCGTCACGACGGTCGGTGATGCCGATTTCAGTCGGGCATTTTGTGTCCGTGTCGCCGTCATCGCTTTGGAATACGTGAACTGGCAGGGATTCGACCTTGCCGCCATTTTCCGCGCCGCGGATAGCTGTACACCAGCCATTTTTGGCAAACGCATCGGTAAGGCGTGAGCCAAGGATATAGGAGGCGTTCGACCAGCAATAGCTGCCGTGGTCCATCGCATTGTCACCGAATTTGATGGCTTCGTTGAAGTCGAATTCATCAATGGTCAATGTTGCCGGGCCGTAAGGCATGCGCGTGAGAACACGCGGCATCGTCAACGTGACGAAGCGGGAATCGCTGCTCTCGCGGAATGACCGCCACTTGATATATTCCTTGGTCTGGAAAATCTTTTCCAGATCGCGTGGCTTGGACAGTTCCGTGAAATCGTCGAAGCCAAAAAGTGTCGGGCCAGCTGCCGCAATGAACGGAGCAAATGCTGCCGCAGCAACAGAACTCATATTCTGCAGTGTTTCGATATCTTCAAACGAATTGCCAAACTCATAATCGCCAATGAGAGCGCCAAACGGCTCACCACCGGCAATGCCGAATTCACTTTCGTAGATGGTTTTGAAGATCTTGCTCTGATCAAACTCAACCGCCTTGGATAGATCACGGGACAGATCACGCTTGCTGGCGTTCAATACGCGGATCTTGAGATTTGCACTGGTTTCGCTGTTGTAAACGAGATAGCGCAAGCCACGCCAGCTGCCCTCAAGTTTGCGAAAAGCCTCATTGTGCATGATCTCGGCGACCTGCGTTGACAGCAGTTCGTCGATCTTTTTGATCGCGTTATTGATCGTAACAGAAAGATTGCGGTTGTAGGAAACCGTACCCTTCAAAGCTTCGCTCGTCAGGGTACGCAGCAATTGCTCCGTGCGATCTGCGGACGTCTGCTTGGTTGCGGAGATTGCTTCGTCAAGCAGGCTCTCCGTCACAACGGTCGTTGTCGTCCCTTGCGGTGCGCTCTTGGAGGTCGCCATTTATTTCGCCCCTTTTTCGCTGTCAGGCTTACGTTCGTCGAGCTCTGCAGCAAGTTTTTTCAGATCCGCCTGGTTCTGCAGAATGYGTTCAAGCAGAACTTCCAGGTTTTCCGAACGGTCAGCCTTGGTCAGAAGATCGCGCAGCTGGTTGCGCGCATCCAGCAAGGATTTGAGCGCGGGTACCTGATCGACAATGGATGCGGGCTCAAAATCGTCAAGTTTTTCGAACTTGAGCGAGATCGGCATCTCCCGGCCCGTGCCTTCGATGGTATTTTCCACGCGGATATTCAGCCCCGGGGTCATGCGGCGCATCACATCGTCGAAATTATCGCGATCGATCTGAACGAATTTGCGCTCGCCGAATGGTTTCAGCGGCTCCGATGGATTGCCCGAGAAATCGCCAAGAACGCCAACAACGAAAGGCAGTTCCTTTTCGACAACGGCACCTTCGGTTTCAACTTCGTACTTGATGTGTACCCTCGGCTTGCGGACTCTTTCGAGTTTGTCGTGAACGCTGGCCAATTGATGCCTCCTGCCTATGTGTGCTTCTTAAGAAGTGGGGGGATTATTGCAAACCATTTCGAGTTAGCAACTATTTTCTCAACCAATGGATGCGGCTTATACTTTGACAGCTTAACCAATCAATTTCCTTCTCGTCTTTGATTGGCGTCTATGCCAGCGCGCAGAAGAACATCGCGACGCAGGTCATCTTGGGGGATAAGTTCCTCCAGAAGGCGCAGAAAGTCCATCCGTCCTCGGCGAACGAGTGTCTCCAAGGCAAGCGGAATAGCTGAATTTGGCTCGCTCGTGCGAAAGAACGAAGCAATCTGCAAGAGCTGATCAAAAGCCTGTTCGCGGTTTTGAATGACGCCGACAGCGACAGGAGCCTGTGCTTGTACGCCGGATTTGGCCGGCTGCGCTGAAGCCGAGACCTCTGGAACCGCGGATGTACTTGGGATCGCTTGCGTGATGAACTTTTCCATCTCGTGATAAGCTCCACTGATAGAGTCCAGAACCGACTGTATCCTGGAAACGGAAAATGCGCCGACATTGCTGCCGCTTTCCTGCGTCAGAAATTCATCAATCGAGGCCAGAGCTGCGAGCGAGCGCAGCACATCGTTCTTGTTGCGGCTGAAGCCGTGCACATCCACATGTTCGAGCGCGTCGCGGAATTCACCCCAATCGGGTCCCGAAAGATCGCGGAAGGCCTGATCATATGCCCAAAGGCTGAGTCTGCCGTAACTCTCGTTTGGAAGCAGTGAAACCAGCCGCAGCGGGCGCACAAGCGTTCCGTCATCCTGACTACCGTTGAGGCCGGTCAACGGGGCGAGTTTGTCCGATATATCTTCATCATCAATAGAATGGATCTGGTTGAAATGCTCCTTGATCACCCTGTCGAATGCAACAAGTATTTCGGCGACAGCGTTGATCCCTTCGACGCGTACAGCAGCCTCCATGAGCCACGAGAATACTTCTATATCTTTCGTATGCAGGGATAAGGCTTCGAAAGAGAGGTCGTGGACGTTGCGCCATTGGCTCGATGGCTTATGGACAAAAGGTGCAGCGTTTCTCACATTGCGCTCATCATCCTGGCTGATGATAGCGGGGTTTTCGATTGTCCTGTCTTCGGAGCGGGCTGTTGAGCGGGCATCCCGGATGGCTTGATAGACAGAGACAAGTGTACTGTCAGTTCTTAAATTAACTCCGCAAGGATTGTCTCCTGCGAACGCCACGCCGAGAATTTCATAGTTATTCATTCGCAAAACCCAAATACACAAACTCTGTAACGTCGTTTTGGACCTTAAGGGAAGAATATGTCAAATGGAACATTGGCATATGACAGCTATCGCCACTGGTTTCAAAGGCCCATAGTGCCGATGTGCGAACAATAATGCACTAGTGATATGGATATGTCATATATCGTGGGGCATTGTTATTTCATGGTTGGCATTTCCAGTTATCGCGCTTTGGCGATTGATTTCCTGCTGTGGATTTTTCTATTGTGCATGCGACGAAAGCGGGAGCAGGGTTGTAATTCATGCCAAAACTGGATCTGAGGCGGCTGGTTCAAAAGCTCGATGGCGATATGGTTGTCGGGCTGGAAGAGGCCGTTGCTATTGCGGTCAGGAATAATCATTCCAATGTCGAGATCGAACATTGGCTGCTTGCCTTGAATGACAAGAGCGATCGTTTTCGCGAGGTTGTTCAGCGTAGCGGAGGCGATCTGGCGTCGTTGGAAGCCGAGGCTCATCGTGCTCTCGGGCGATATCCGCGAGACAACACCGCTGCTCCTGCCATTTCCACCAGCATTATTGACGTTATTCGGGAGGCCTGGATTGCCGCATCGCTGCAAAGCGGACGTACGAGCATCGGGATACTCGATCTTCTCCACACATTGCTGTCCGACAGCACGTTGCGTGCCACGACCATCAATTCCTTGCCCTCGGCCCGAGATATCAGGCTTGGCGAGCTGGAACGCCAGATGGAAGAGCGCGGCGCAGAGCAGCCGTTGGCACCAAAAGCCCAGTCGGGGGACACGGCACAGGCGCGTGGTGGAGACGAAGAGTTCCTGTCAGCCTTCACCATTGATCTGACGGAACAGGCCCGCAACGGCGAAATTGATGCGGTTGTTGGCCGCGAGGCAGAATTGCGCCAGTTGATCGATATTCTGGTTCGCCGCAGACAGAACAATCCCATTCTCGTTGGTGAAGCAGGTGTGGGCAAGACAGCAATCGTTGAGGCATTCGCCCTTGAGGTGGTTGCTGGCAACGTTCCCGAAATGCTGCGTGATATTCGATTGCTGACGCTTGATCTTGGTCTCCTGCAAGCGGGCGCCGGTGTCAAAGGTGAGTTTGAGCGCCGGTTGAAGGGCGTTATCGAAGAGGTCAAGTCCTCGCCTGTTCCCGTGATTCTCTTCATCGATGAGGCACATAGTCTGGTTGGTGCGGGCGGTCAGGCAGGGCAGGGCGATGCTGCCAACCTGTTGAAGCCTGCTCTGGCGCGCGGCGAGCTTCGCACTGTCGCGGCAACCACATGGGCAGAATACAAAAAGTATTTCGAGCGCGATGCGGCGCTGACCCGCCGGTTTCAGGTCGTCAAGGTTGATGAGCCTGACGAAGAGACGGCGGTGCGCATGGTCCGCAGTCTCGTACCTGCGCTTGAAAAGCACCATCAGGTCAAAATCCGCGATGAGGCGATAAGGGCGGCTGTTTCGCTGTCCATGCGTTATATTCAAGGGCGGCAGTTGCCTGATAAAGCGGTTAGTTTGATCGATACGGCTGCCGCAGCGGTCTCTATCTCCCGCGCCACTGTGCCAGCCCAGATCGAGGATGCAAATCGGGCGATTGATCTGCTGAATCTTGAGAAACAGCGGCTAGAGCTTGAACCGGAAACAACGACCGGTCGTGAACGTCTTGTGGAGATTGAGACCCAGCTTGCGACTTTGGAGGCAACAGCCAAGACGTTTACCACGCGGCTTGAGCAGGAGAAGTCTCTCGTTGATGTCGCCGACAAGGTCGAAAATGCCTTTGACGAGCCGGGAAACAGGCCAAAGCTTGGGTTGCTGGAGAAGGAACTGCGCTTGCTGCAGGGAGAGTCACCGCTGATCCATCGCGTGGTTGACCGCGAAACGGTTGCCGCCGTGACTGCCCGTTGGACCGGCATTCCCGTGGGCCGCCTTGTGCGCAGTCTTGTTGAAGCCGTGCAGACACTTGAAGCGCGCCTTCAGGAGCGCGTCGTCGGGCAGGATCAGGCTATTGCCCTCATTTCGGATGCAATGATCACAGCGCGCGCCAATCTTGGTGACGACAGGCGCCCGCCAGGTGTCTTCCTGATGGTCGGAACGTCAGGTGTTGGTAAAACTGAAACAGCTCTTGCGCTTGCCACGATGCTTTATGGCGGTGACCAGAATCTGACGATCATCAACATGTCGGAGTTCAAGGAAGAGCATAAAGTTTCACTTCTTCTTGGCTCGCCGCCCGGCTATGTGGGTTATGGAGAGGGCGGCATACTCACCGAAGCCGTGCGCAAACGGCCGTATGGTGTCTTGCTTCTCGATGAAATCGACAAGGCACATCCGGGCGTTCAGGATATTTTCTATCAGGTCTTCGACAAAGGTATGTTGAAGGACGGTGAAGGCCGGGACATCGATTTCAAGAATACGACCATCCTGATGACAGCCAATACAGGCACGAATACTTTGACAGCTCTTGCCGCTGATCCCGATACGATGCCGGAAGGCCAAGCTTTGGTTGATATGTTGCAGCCTGAGTTACTTGGGCAGTTCAAGCCGGCATTCCTTGGCCGGGTAACAATCGTGCCGTATAAGCCTCTGGATGATAAAGTTCTCGCCATGATTGCGAAATTGCAGATCAACAAGGTCCGCAAACGCTTGCGTGATTCTTACAAGGCTGAGCTTTCCATCTCCGACAAAGCGACAGAGGCGCTCATTGCGCGTTCCAAGGCTGTGGAAACTGGTGCGAGAGCGATTGAATCAACAATATCACGTGAGTTGCTTCCAAAACTTTCTCGCAATATATTGGAATTGACACTGGAGAATTTACATCCGGAAGTTGTACATGTAGATACAGATGATGCCGGGGGGTTTCTTGTTTCCATTGACCCGGTGAAACTATTGCAGGATCCGCCTGAACATCCGTCACAAAAGGATGGTAGGGGGTGAATATGTTGCCCGCGTTCTACTTGGGCAATTCCAGAGAGAGGGTATATCCCGCAAGTCCTACTGACTCAAGGAGCTTAGACAATGCCGATTTACTTGCAGATTGACGGAATCAAGGGTGATGCGACCCAGGAAACGCATAAACAGTGGATGGACATCGAAGCCATTCATTTTAACGTGGGCCGTAGAATGAGCACTTCGGCTGGTTCGGCAGCGAACCGCGAAGCATCTGAACCAACGATCAGTGAAGTTGTCCTGACCAAGGTCAGTGATTCTTCTTCAACGAAGTTGTTTCAGGAAGCCGTTTCCGGCAGCGCAGGAAAGCTTGCAACCATTCATTTGGTTACAACGGGCAATCCTGGTCAGACCTATATCGAATATAAGCTCACCAACACGTTGATCGCCAACTATTCGATCGATTCCAATGGTGATCGTCCGGTTGAAACAGTGCGTCTRAACTTCACCAAATTGGAAGTGAAGTACACACCATACGAYGCAAACCAGAGCCCGCAGTCGCCAATGATTGCTTCTTACGATCTCGCCACAACACGAGCTGCGTAAAGACAGACACGAGAAAGCGGAGCGGACCTGTGTCCGCTTCGCTTCTTCAGAGGACAAATCATCCACTTTAGGCCGGTGCTGAATAGACGTTGTTCCACTATTCATCAAAGGCGATGGATCACCCCCTGGCTTTTCAAAAGGCAGATAGAAATCTTGTTTGTCATTCGCACTCCATGCGTAGTGCAATTATCGGAATTTCTTGATAATCAGACCCGCTAAACAAGAAAGCGGAGAGTCTTGGATGTCGGACAAGAGTTGGGACAGAGTGCCAATCGACGCGCAGAGTATCGACGCACCGCTGTCACAGGCGGCAGTCTTTCTTGTAGTCACCGTTGCGAGCGATCCCACCGCTCTTGCAAAAACATTCTCAGTGCTCGGTGGACTTGACGATCTCGTCAAGACGGTTGGGTTCCGCGATCTATCTGGCCGATTGTCATGCATTGCCGGGATCGGAAGCAATCTGTGGGATCGACTCCATTCAGAGCAACGGCCGCAGGAACTAAAACCGTTTGCGTCAATTGCAGGGCCGGTTCATACCGCGCCGTCGACACCGGGCGACCTCCTCTTTCATATCCGGTCCGAACGTCCTGATTTGTGCTTTGAATTCGAACGCATTCTACTCGACAGCCTTGGCGATGCCGTGAGTGTCGTCGATGAAGTCTCAGGCTTTCGCTATTTCGACGCACGTGACCTGCTTGGCTTTGTTGACGGAACGGCCAACCCGACCGGTCTCGATCTGCCTGAAGCAGCACTTGTCGGCGATGAAGATTTCAAGTTCGCCGGGGGCAGCTATGTCGTTGTTCAAAAATATCTGCATGATCTCAACGCTTGGGCGCGAACGCCAACGCCTGCCCAGGAGGCGATCATCGGTCGCACAAAGATCGACAATATCGAAATCGATGATGACGATGCCCCACGTAAATCGCACAAGTCTCTTGCAACTATTGTCGATGCCGACGGGGTCGAACACGACATCCTGCGTGACAACATGCCATTCGGCCGACCAGGGCAGAAAGAATTTGGAACTTACTTTATTGGCTACACCAGGCATCTCTGGGTGATCGAGAAGATGCTGGAGCGAATGTTTGTCGGTGACCCGCCGGGAGCGTACGACAGGTTGCTTGATTTCTCGACGCCGCAAACCGGTACTACATTCTTCGCACCGACACGACCGACACTGCAGTTGCTTGCTCAAATGGTGCAAGAGAAGCTTGCGGCCACTTGATCGTCCGATACACTATGCGCTGAAAGCCACAGAGGGGAGCAACGCCTTGCTCTAACCACATGCATGCGCATTTCTGCGATCGATGAAACGGCTAAGTCATTATGAGTCCGCTTCACCACCAAGCCGGTCGATATCGCGACGCAAGATGATGGATGTCGTCACATCATCCACCTCCTCCAGCAATGCCACTTTGTTGCGGATCGTGTTGAGCTGGTTCATCGAGGACACTTCAACCTCGACAATCAGGTCAAGCTGACCACTGACCGATGAAACGCGCCGCACTTCCGGATAGGCGGCAAGCTGGTCCAGCACGCCGAGTGCCGGGGTACGCACCAGACTGATGAGCAGGTAGGCGCTGATCACGCCTTCATTCAATTGACCGATGTCAGCACGATAGCCTCTGATGACGCCGGATTTTTCCAGAAAGAGAATACGCTCGCTGGTTGCACTTCTCGACAGGCCAATCTTGCCTGCCAGAGTCTTGAGCGGAATTTTGGCGTCCCGGGAAAGAATGCTCAGGATGTTCCTGTCCTTGTCATCGAGTTCCTTCATTGCTGTTTTCTTCCCCCCGACCAAATGCCGGTTCAGACCGTCCCGGTGACGGCCAAACCGGCAGATTAACGGATGCCTGATTTTTAGCCCCATGCCAAGCTCTGGAGAAAAGGAGCTGATGCATGATCAATTTATCCCATCCGGCACCGTCATTCTCAGATGCGGAAGCACTTGGCATTGCCAGGGATCATTTTGGCATTGAAGGCCGGGTCAGTTCCCTTGCCAGCGAGCGTGATCAGAATTTTCGGATCGATGCCAGTGACGGCTCCATCTGGATTCTGAAGGCCGTCAACTCCAGCGAACCGAAAGACCAGAGCGATTTCCAGACGGCGCTGCTGCATCATCTCGAAGCCAATTCGCCCGGTCTGCCCGTTCCCCGTTTGCGCCGCTCGTTGCAGGGACAGGTGCTTGTGCCGGTCCAGTCCCAATCGGGCGAGCAGCATTTCATCCGCGTGGTTTCGTGGCAGGAAGGTGAGCCTCTGGCCGAATGCAAGCGCACGCCGGAAGTCCTGCAAAGCCTTGGCCAGATGCTAGGCCGACTGGACCGGGCGATGCAGGGTTTCATGCATCCCGGTGCGCTCAGGACATTTGACTGGGATATCCGGGCAGCCGGGTTGTCCCGGCAGCGCCTCAAATATATCGATGACGTTGAGGATCGCGCATTGCTTGGCCGCTTCATCAAACGGTTTGATGCCCATGTGGAGCCGCGTCTGCCCACAATGCGCGCGGCAATCATCCACAATGATGCCAATGACTGGAACGTGCTTGTCGATACGAAAAATCCGGCACGCATTGCAGGTCTCATTGATTTCGGCGATGCGCTGCATAGCGTTCTTATTGCCGAAGTGGCGGTTGCCTGTGCCTATTCCATTCTTGATCTGGAGGACCCGATTGGCGCGGCTGCATCCATCGTTACGGGCTTTCATGCAGAGTATCCGTTGCAGGAACAGGAAGTGGAACTGCTGTTCGATCTGATCGCCATGCGGCTGGTGACAAGTGTGACGCTGTCTGCCCAACGCAAGGAAAAAACCGATGACAATCCCTATCTTGCCATAAGCGAGGCACCCGCCTGGGCATTGCTGCGACGCCTTGATGCTATAAATCCGGGCTTTGCTACCGCGATTTTCCGCCATGCCTGCGGCTTCGATGCTTCATCCGGGGCAAAAGCAATTGCCGGATGGATCAGGCATAACAGCAGCACGTTTGCGCCGGTACTTGCCGGGCATCCCGCTACGCTCGCCAAAGCACTGGTCCCCTACGGTGATCCAAAAAACGCTATGACCGTCTGGTCCGCATCGCAGGAGCCCGAAAAGGCAACCGATTGGTGGGATAGCTATTGCAGGGAAAATGAAGTCGCCCTTGGTATTGGTCCATGGGGTGAAGAACGTTCGGTCTATACCGGGCCCATGTTCGAATCCCGGTTTGTTGCTGGCGAGCGTCGGACGCGCCACCTCGGTCTTGACCTGTTCATGCCCGCAGGCACGAAACTGTTCACCCCCATTGCCGCAACCGTTGCGGAAGTGCTCATCGAACCTGATCCACTCGGGTATGGCTGTCTGATCAAACTTCTCCACGAACCGGAAGGATGTCCACCCTTTGCAACGCTTTGGGGTCATCTGGCGCACGAGGCTTTGACACGGCTGCACCAGGGCGATGTTCTTGCAGCGGGAGACCTGGTCGGAGAAATGGGTGCACATGCCGAAAATGGCGGCTGGGCTCCGCACCTCCACCTGCAATTGTCTGTCGACACAGCGCTCTCGGCATTGGACATACTTGGCGTCGGTGAGGCGCGCTATCTGCCCATCTGGGCCGAGCTTTTCCCCGACCCCGCCGATTTTATTGGCTTACCGCGCGAAACATTCCATCAGACCGGGCAAAGCAGGCAGGGGATCATTGCCGCACGCAAATCGATGCTTCTGCCAAACCTCTCGATTTCCTATGCCGAGCCAATCAAGTTCGTGCGCGGGGAAGGCGTATGGCTGATCGATGATCACGGCCGGGCCTATCTCGATTGCTTCAACAATGTCTGCCATCTCGGTCATGCACACCCGGACGTGGTCAGTGCCCTGTCCACGCAGGCAGGATTGCTCAACACCAATACGCGCTATCTGCACGACAATATTGTCACCTATGCCGAGCGGCTGACTGCAACGCTGCCCGGCGATCTCAAGGTCGCGACCTTCGCCTGCACCGGCAGTGAGGCCAACAGCCTGATGCTGCGGATGATGCGCGCCCACACGGGGCGCGAGGAGGCGATCGTTCTTGACTGGGCCTATCATGGCACGACACAGGAATTGATTGATCTGAGCCCCTACAAATACAAGCGCAAAGGTGGGAAGGGTCGGATGCCGCATGTCTATGAGGCAATCATTCCCGATAGTTACCGAGCACCGCCGGATTGGCCTCGGGAGGAAATTGCCAAACGCTATGCGGAGAACATCGCTGAACAGATCGAGGTGATGCGCAAGGCCGGTAAAGCACCTGGCCTGTTTCTCGCGGAGTCGATCCCCAGCGTTGCGGGTCAGGTGTTCCTGCCCGATGGCTATCTCAAGCAAGTCTACGCCATGGTACGTGCCGCCGGTGGGATCTGTGCCGCCGATGAAGTGCAGGTAGGGTTTGGCCGGGTCGGCAGCCACTGGTGGGCGTACGAGATGCAAGATGTCGTGCCTGATATTGTCACCATGGGTAAGCCCATCGGCAACGGTCATCCCATGGCCGCGGTGGTGACGACACGCGAGATTGCCGACTCCTTCAACAATGGCATGGAATATTTCAATACATTCGCCGGTAATCCCGTGTCCTGTGCCGTTGGCCTTGCGGTGCTAGATGTCATCGAGCGAGACAATCTCCGGCAGAACGCACTCGATATTGGCAACTATCTGCTCCAGAGGTTCGAGGCGATGAAAGCACGCTACGACGTTATCGGCGATGTGCGCGGACGAGGCCTGTTCCTTGGCATCGAACTGGTGACGGACCGCAAGACAAAACACCCGGCGACGGAGATCGCCCGCGCCATCAACAATGGTGCCAGACAACGGGGTGTGCTTATGGGCACGGAAGGCCCGCACGACAATATTTTGAAACTGCGGCCACCAATGATTTTCAGTCGGGCCAATGCGGATCATCTCATCGACGTGTTGGAGGACACGTTCACCGCTGTCTTGTCGAACCAGTGATCGCAAAAGCGGAAAAGCCAATCCGCCGGGCATGCGTCCGGCGGCAGGGAACATCTATTCAATCACAATAAGGGAGAACATCATGAAACGGACTATAATTCTGGCTCTGCTGCTTGCTTCAGCAGCCTTTACAGCCACATCTGCCAAGGCCGATACGCTCTCGGTTATCAAGGAACGTGGGCGCGTCAATTGCGGTGTCAGCCAGGGCGTTCTTGGCTTTTCCAATGCTGATAACACCGGAAAATGGACCGGTTTTGACGTGGATTTATGCCATGCGGTTTCTGCGGCGGTTTTTGGTGACCCCGACAAGGTCAACTTCATTCCGCTTTCAACCAAAGATCGCTTCACGGCACTCCAGTCGGGGGAGGCCGATCTCCTGTCACGCCAGACCACATGGACGCTGTCGCGCGATACAAGCATGGGGCTCAAATTCGTCGGCACCGCCTATTATGACGGACAGGGTTTTATGGTGAAGAAATCTCTTGGCGTAAAAAGCGCAAAGGAACTTTCCGGCGCGTCGTTATGCACGGAAACCGGCACGACCACCGAACTCAATGTCGCGGATTATTTCAAGGCCAACGATATCAAGTACGAAATTATCTCTTTCGAGCGTCCTGACGAGACCATCGTTGCTCTGAACAATGGCCGCTGCGATGTCTATACAACCGACGCTTCGGCGCTCTATGCGCAGCGCCTCACGCTTTCCGATCCCGATGGCTTTATGGTGCTACCCGAGATCATTTCCAAGGAACCGCTTGGGCCCGCCGTACGTCAGGGGGACGATCGCTGGTTCAACATTGTCCGTTGGACATTGTTCTCCCTGATTGAGGCGGAGGAACTCGGAGTAACCAAGGAAAATATCGCCAAGCAGATGGATTCAGGCAATCCGTCGATCAAGCGCTTTCTGGGCGCCGAGGGTGATACCGGCGCACCCTTGGGCCTCGACCAGCGCTGGATCTACAACATCCTGTCGACAACGGGCAATTATGGCGAGATGTTTGACCGCAACCTTGGAACTGGCAGCCCGTTGAAGATTGCCCGGGGTATCAATGCGCTGTGGAATGCAGGCGGCCTCATGTATGCACCGCCGGCGCGATGAGAAACCGCTGATTTTGAAAGCCGGGCGCTTCGATGGAATGCCCGGCTTTTGTTTTTTCCATCACCGCATGTTCGGGCATTGCTTCGCTTGGTGCGATACCACTTGTTTCGCAGTCGCCCTCTCTGCAAGGCTTCACCCACCATTCATCATATAGACTCTTTTGCCTTGATCGGCAGGGCGAAGGCGGCGACGAGACTGACAAGGATGCCGGCTGCAGCAAGCCAGAAGGCAAGCTGTATGCCATCAGCTACAGCGGCACGTAAGCTATCCCCTTCCGATCCACCGACGTGTCGGTTGGAAATGGCGATCAGGGTAGCAAGGCCGATGGAATTGCCGACACTGAGCGTCGTGGAGGCCATCCCCGAGGCGACACCTTGCTCATCATGATGCACGCCGGAGGCGGCAGCAATCCACATGCCGGTCCAAACGATGCCCTGCCCTATTCCCGAGACGATCAATCCCGGTACAATGGCCAGATATATACTATCTGCATTTGCACCAGGTACCAGCAACACCGTACCAACCGCACCCAGTATCATGCCGATGATCAACGTCGTGCGGATAGACGCGCGCCTCGCCAGACGTTCACCGGCTTGCGTGCCGACTACGATAGCGATCGAGGGTATGAGGAATGCCCAACCCGTCTGAAGCGCGTTCAAGCCCTGCACATTCTGGAACAGGACGGTCAGGAAGTAAGGCAGTGCACCAAAGGTGCCCATATAGAGGAAGGTGATCGTCATCCCTGCAACGAGGCTTCGATTGCCGAACAAGCGCAGCGGCATCAGCGGATCGGCGCTGTGCGCCTCGATCACGGCGAAGACAATCAGGAATACCCCTGACAAGACAAGCGCCGCGATGACCCTTGATGCTCCCCAGCCGATCTCGGGGCCTTCAATCAATGCGAAGACCAGCAACGTCGCTCCGGCCGTCACCGTCAAAGCGCCGGGCAGATCAAAGCTACGTCGCTGCTGGCGCTTCGGGTCGGACGGGATGACAAAGAAGGTGGCGAGAATGGCTATACCAGCCAGCACGACGTTCACGTAAAAAATGGCGGGCCAACCCCAGGTAGCTGTCAGGAAACCACCAGCCAACGCTCCAATGCTAAGACCGCTTGCACCTGCTCCGCCCCATACAGCCAGCGCGCGGTTACGCTCCGGTCCTTCGGCGAACAGGCGGTTGACAAGTGAGAGCGTAGCGGGAAACAGGAACGCAGCCCCAACACCCTGCACGGCTCGCGCCGCAACGATAATTCCCGGTGATGTCGCAAATCCTCCCGCCAGTGAAGACAGCGCATAGAGCCAGAGCGCGAAGATAAACATGCGCCGCTGGCCGATCAAATCCGCTGCCCTCCCCCCGAACAACAGGAAGCCACCGCACAAAACCATATAGGCGCTGACCACCCATTGCAGGGTCTGGCCTGAGAAACCAAGGCCGGTACCAATCTCGGGCAAGGCAACAAAGACGATATTGATGTCGAGGGAATAGATGAGCTGGGCAAAGGCAAGCAAAGCAAGCGCTGCACCCCTTTGCGCATTGATACCCGATGCTGGGCCCACCTCAGCACGTTCCGCTGTGTTCATGTCACTCTCCAAATTGAAGGCAATTGTTTGTTGATCAACAAATAATAGAAACTTGCATCGCGTGGTCAAGCGAATTATTTGTTGTTCACTCAGGAATGGAGATTGTGATGGCAGGACGTCCGAGAGAATTTGACCGGGACGTGGCTTTGGCCAAGGCCCGCGATGCCTTCTGGCACCGAGGTTATGAAGGGGTATCGATGGCCGATCTCGTAGATGCGTTAGGCATTGCTTCAGCACGCATCTACGCCGCTTTCGGATCAAAGGAGACATTGTTTCGCGAGGCGGTCGCACTTTACGATGCAGAGGAAGGTGGCTTTGCGACACGCGCACTGGAGCAGGAACTGACAGCCGCCGGTGCAATCGAACGCAGTCTGCGAGAAGCCGCTGAAACTTATACCCGCAAAGGCCGACCGCAAGGCTGTATGGTGGTGTCAGCCGCGACGAACTGCGCGGTGGAGAATGACGGTGTGCGGGAATTCCTGGCCGATTATCGCCGCCGCCGTGCTGCATCTCTCGTCGCGCGTCTGAAACGCGCCCTAACCGAAGGTGAATTGCGGCGAAATACAGATATACAGGCTCTCGGTGACTATTACGCCACGGTTCTACACGGCTTCTCCGTGCAGGCGCGCGATGGCGTGTCGTTAACTCGGTTGCTCGCAACAATCCCCATTGCTATGCAGGCGATACGGGCCGAGGTCGCGCAAGACACTTCGATCTAATCGTTATACTCAGTCGACCCATCAATGGTATTCCAGTAGATTCGGGCGAAGTAAATAAAGAAGCGGAACCTTTGAACATCAAATATTCCTGACTTATTCAAAGCATTGGCGCCATCAGCTTGTTATGCCAAGAGCTATTTGCGGTGAGGTATAGACGTTTCCTTCAAAATATTGAACGTTGTTAGCTGCAAAAGCCCGGGGTTAACAATGACAGTTTCAGGTTGGGTTGGGCGGGCGCTACTGGCCGGCATCGGGTGCATCGCCGCAGCATATGTCGGCGATGAATTGCTTGGCGGCGAAGCGCTTGGCTGGGTGGTCGGAGGCGCCATATTAGCCGGGTTCTGCGCGCCTCTTTTCAAGGCACTGCTCGCTCGAAATGCGGCTCGTTCCCGTTGACAATGATGCCAAAAGCCCTGATCTGGATCGTTAACTCAATAACGCCCACACTCCGGCACATCCGCCCGACAATTCCTTATGCCCCCTCGGACTTTAACGTCAGAACGCCTCTGCCATATCATACCGTCAGGTCTTCATCGGCCGCTGCCTGAAGCGCTAAAAGCGTTGTACCATCAAATGTGAGATATCCAATGTTGCAGCCTTCGCTTGTTCTTCCCAATCGCCAGCTCTCTTTGGCGCCAAACGTGATCTCCACGCCAAGCGCTTACTTCTGGGCAACACCCATTATCCTGGCAATTGCCGTGTTCCTGTTCGTCTGGGAAGCGCCGGGTGTGATCCGCGATTTCCAGATAAGCCAGAATCCCATGACGCTTGAAAATGGCGACGTGCGGAACGGGCACTGCACGACACGCAAAGCCATCTTCACTGACTGCGAGGCTCGTCTCGTATACAGTTACAAGGGACAGAATTACGACACTGCGGTCGAGATTATGTTCATCGATTTTCACACCGGGGATTATGAAACTGGCTTGGTGATCTCGGCAGATCATCCGGAACTGGCGACGATGAGCCTTGGTCTGGATATGCTCTGGAACCGCATTGTGACACTCTCGGTGTTTGTCGTCCTACTTGGCGGTATGAGCTTGGCCATGGTGTTTTTCGGTCTGCGCATTTGGCGTGTTAATCGCCAACTGAAGCAGCCCGCCAAATTGACGCCTGTCCCGGTTGAACTCACGGCATTTGACCGTAAGCGCAACGTCCTTTCGATCACATACAATGACAAGATTGCTCACGATAAGACGGGACGATCCGTGTATACGCGGATGAAAGACGGGCAGGAGCCGCTGATAATCGGAGCCGCCAATGGCAAAGCCGTAGGACTGGCCGTCAGGCACGGTAACACCGCACTCCCTGTACTTCTGGACAGTAACCTACAGCGCATCAAACTAACCGAAGACGAGCGCGTGGCAGCTCTTGCACCATTCGCCTATCATTATGAAGGCGATCAAAACGTACCGCTTCTGGTCGAAGAACCCAAAAAGACAATCTCTATCTGGAAGCAGCTCCGAAACTTCTTCGGCGTGCTGCTTTTAATCGTCGTTGGTGTGTTCGGCTTCTGGCTCTGGTATGTGACAAGCTCTGCGACCCAGTTTCAGTCGCCCGGGATGGATATTAACAATCTCATGCCTGCGCCGCTGAACAATTGGGGTTGTGAGCAGCTCAAGAAGCGGTTCGGCCACGATCGCGCTCCGTTTGGCTGTGTCGCCGGTGATTACACAAGCTGGAAATGAAAATCAGTTATTAAGGGCAGTGAAAGGCATTCATTTTTACTTCAAAGTCCAGATCGACACTCGAGTTTGGTTTACCGTAAAGCGCATAGTCTTCAATGATGGAATAAGCGGCTGACGGAGTGAAACCGTGCGTTTCAAAAAACTTCGTCATCTCCGGGGTGTGGGACCCATCTGGGGCTGCGCTTAAGCTGCCGATACGGCCATACCAGGCCAGATATGTCGTGTAGGGCTTTTTGTTGTAGGGGGCATCAGCCCGTAAACCTTTATCTATCCAGATTTTGAATTTTTCCTCTTTCAATAAGGCCTTACCTTCCTTGATCGCCTTAGCAACCCGCTGCTCGTGAGGGGTGCATTTGGTAGCCGATTGCGCGTCCGCCATGCCGGAAAATATCGTCGCGATAACGCAAAGACCGAAGGTGACTACTTTTCCTGCTGCAATCATTATTTGTCTTTCTTTTGAAGGCATGACGCGCCTGCCGATTGTGTAACAGAAGCAGGGTAAAATCGGCGAGTACTTTTAGCAACACTTGGTAATCGCAGTGCTTGACTGAACTCTTTCACAGTGCATCAGTGCTGACGACTCTCCTCACCCGCCTTTGCACCATATTGGTTGGCCGAAGCCCAATCGCGGAGTGATCTTGGCCTAATGCTCTACGATGCACCAACCCCGATATGAATGCCGCTCAGTCGCTTTTTGGCTTTGTCGATACATGCAATTTTGCAAGTTGGGCATTTGCATTGATGAGTACACGATTTATGATCTGCAGATATGAAGTGGTGCCTGTTTTTTCGAATAGAGGTTTGACCCCTTCGGCCAGTTTTATTGCCTCCTCAAGCATATTGATCTTTTCTGCATCGGCGACATCGGGGAAATCGGCCTCCGCATAGTGCTGTAGCGTCCGGGCCAACTTCATATTTACGTAAGCAGAGTATTCTTGGGAATTTATTTTTTCCGTAAGCGCAAAAGCGTCACGCTGCAATTTGACAGCCCTTTGAAAGCCCGCTTGATCATGCTCCAGTTCCCCTAGGAGAAGCACATCATCGCCCAGGTTGACCATTGTCTGCCAACTTGCGCCGTCTGGGTTTAGTTTGCGCTCAATGTCGTATGTCAAACTATTATATTTCAGCGCTTTTTCCGCATCTGCATTTTGTTCGGTGTTTTGCGCGATACGCCCATACGCAGCCCCCACGGAGCTGTAGATATACTGCAATTGGCGTTCGTCGGTGCTGCTTTCATATTTAAGCAACCAATCCTCCAGAGGTTTAACWCCTCTGCGCGCACGGGCACTGTTTGTGCCGGGATCAATTTCGCTTGCATACCCAAGAGTACTGGAGAAATCTTGGGCAAACTTCAGCTCGCTTCGTTTGTTAGGTTCCTTCACGCCAGCATTTTCGCGTTCCCGCAACTCAGCCGAGCGGAGTAGCAAACCCACATCAGATTTCCAGCGGCCAAGTTCCTCCAGTGCTCCAGATAATCCAGAGGGAACATACAGGTTGCAATCTGGACGCACGGTGAGCGGGCAGAGTTTGAGCATGGCTTCACCCGCTTCCACCCGCATGGCGGACCCAAAAAGGAAGGATGGAGAATATCTGCTAAAAGATGCGCTCGCATTCCTGGCGATCCAGACATTGTTCAAGACCTCCATAGCTGCGGCAGCTTCATCGGGTGGAAGAATATCAAGGGCAGCTTTCAGTGCGGATAATCCGAGCACCACGCGCTTATCCTGACTGGCATCATCTTTGGGAAACGAAAATGAAAACTCTTCATCATTATCAGCGATCGCAATCGCCATACTTGTTCTTTTTTGACTGACTTCAACTGGCGTTCCACTCGACAGATCGATACACAGCTCGGTAAATTCGGATGCTGCTTCAGCCGCATTCTTGGTCATCTCTTTGAATTCCGAGCAGAGATTGCTGTCGCCAGCGTATAGAAATGCGTCGAGCAGAGGAGTTGAGATACGCGCCTCGTGACCTGCACTGTCCCTATACAGCCTTGTAGGAACTTCTTCGACTTTTGGTTGAATGAAGGGAGGTCTGATGGGTTCTGGGTGCTTGAAAAGAAAGGGCAACAGCAGTGCGAAAGCGACTAATACACCAAAGAACAGAATGCGATTTTTCATATTTTCTCGCAATTAGCGGCGGCTTCTGAATCAACCTGACTTTCAATGGACAGGCTTCAGTATGCAGATACTCAAGCACCAACCTATATTTATTATTCGAAACGTGTGTGTCAGATCAGCGTAGTTTGCGAAAGCCAAACTGGCTTGTCTTGGGCGCCCGAACGCGTCTGGTACCATTCTTCGAACACAGTGTTCAACTGACTTACAACCACTACGAACCACTCCCATATACGACCCGCCGGAGCAACAGGGTCTGCTCCTTTTGAGATATGGGTAGTCATGAAGAAGATCGGTTTCCTTTCGTTTGGCCATTGGGCACCTTCGCTACAATCGCAAACCCGTTCGGCAGGAGATGCGCTTCTCCAGTCGATCGAGTTATCCGTCGCGGCTGAAGAACTGGATGTAGATGGTGCCTATTTCCGTGTCCATCATTTCGCCCGGCAATTGGCCTCGCCCTTCCCGCTATTGGCTGCAATTGGAGCGAAAACCAAAAAGATCGAAATCGGCACAGCTGTGATCGACATGCGCTATGAGAACGCATTCTACATGGCCGAAGATGCCGGGGCAGCAGACCTCATCTCGAACGGTCGTCTGCAGCTTGGGCTCAGCCGAGGCTCACCGGAGCAGGTCATCGATGGCTGGCGCTATTTTGGCTATCAGCCGAAGGATGGCGCCACAGACGCCGATATGGGTCGTCAGCACGCAGAGGTTTTCCTGAGCCTGCTCAAAGGCGACGGCTTTGCCGAACCAAATCCAAGACCGATGTTTCCGAACCCGCCTGGTCTATTGCGCCTCGAACCGCATTCCGAAAGCTTACAAAAACGCATCTGGTGGGGTGCTGGCTCTAATTCAACAGCTGTCTGGGCCGCCAAGTTGGGCATGAATCTTCAAAGTTCTACACTGAAAAATGATGAATCGGGCGAGCCATTCCACATTCAGCAAGCGGCGCAAATACGTGCGTACCGTCAGGCATGGAAGGAAGCAGGCCACAATTGGACACCGCGTGTTTCAGTCAGCCGGAGCATCTTCGCGCTAACGGACGACCGTGATCGCGCTTACTTTGGCAGCGCCGGCAGGGAAGGTGATTCAATTGGTCATATTGATGAAAATACGAGAGCCATTTTCGGTCGGACTTATGCTGGCGAGCCTGAAGCACTCATAAAACAGCTGGCGCAAGATGAGGCCATCAAGGAAGCAGATACTTTGTTGTTGACGGTGCCAAACCAGCTGGGCGTCGATTACAATGCACATGTCCTTGAAGCAATCCTAACCCACATCGCCCCCGCACTTGGTTGGAGGTGACGGTAGACCACTGGTGTAACCAGCAGCTATCCAATACCATACCTCAACCTTTACACATTACCGGAGCAGCCATGCCCAGGCGGCACTGGTGAAGCCGATAGTT
Organism: Phyllobacterium sp. TAF24; assembly: GCF_052113785.1. Taxonomy (NCBI): domain Bacteria; kingdom Pseudomonadati; phylum Pseudomonadota; class Alphaproteobacteria; order Hyphomicrobiales; family Phyllobacteriaceae; genus Phyllobacterium; species Phyllobacterium sp. TAF24. Next base: position 70,869 of record NZ_JBFRDN010000012.1, read on the forward strand.
AAACGAAATCGAGGGATTGGCTTTTGAGAACCGTGATGGGTTGCCTTTTCGCCTTCATCGTTTTTGTTGTCACCGTACAGTCTGGTTTTGCGCAGGAGGCAAAGCCGGTACTGAAGATTGAGGCGCGGCTGTTTGAAAGCCTGACAGGCAAGTTCTCAGAAGACGTGCTGGCGCCAGACGCGGCTGGACTTGGCAATGTCATCATCGGCGAGAACGCATCGTCTTCCACCATGGTGATCGTTCGCATCGATGCGACACCTCCTCTCCCAGCGAATGCCAAGCTGCGCCTCGTCGCGAAAGAAACGCCGACCCGCAACGCAATAGGCAACACGCGCGTCAAGTTGCGCCAGTTGCTGGACAGTACCGTGACCGTTCCTTCCACAGCCGCCGGAAATAGAACGACTTATGTTGGTTTCTGGCTACCGCAGACAGGATGCACGTCGGTGGCGCTCAAAGCATATCTCTCGGCGGGCGGCTCGGGCTCAGTATCGGCGTCAGCCACACTTGACTTCATTTGTTATGAATAGCGCAGCCGGGGTGGAGACCTTTCCACACTCCTCGACCACCGCCGTCTCGCAGGCTAGACCTTCGTATAGCTTTTGTTCGCCGCATTCTGGATCATGGCAATGGCGATGGGTGGCAAAAGGATGCTCCAGACAGCGAGCCAGGTAATCGAGATCGAGGTGCCCTGCCCACTGTCGCGTGCGCGGTCGTTGAGAAGATCGCCAAGGGTCATCACCAGAATCGGCAATCCCAGCGGTGCAAGGATCGCGATCAGTGTTGCGGCCAAGGGGGTGAGCAGCCGCTGCGAGGCCACGGCGCCCGCCAACTCCCCGTGGATATGATAAACCCAATAGGCAAAATAGATGAGGACACCCACGGCAACGCCGAGCAGCAAAACCGAAGGGATTAGGGCGAAGGAGCCAGTGGCGCCGAATTCGCTCCGCTGAAAGAAAAAGGCAATTAGCCCTGTCAAAAGAAGCACGATTGCCGGCGTCACCAAGATAATAGCGACCATGATCGGCGATCGTTGACGCGGCGGTAGCGGCTTGTGGCGAGGGCGCGCAGGCTCATCAAAGCCAAGGTCGCGGGCCGGCAAGAGAACCAGCATCGCAAGTAACAGACAGATTAAAAAACCCCAGACAACAGGCAAACCGCTTTGATTGAATTCATACAAAAACGCCGCACCCATCGGAGCGAAGAGTGACGTCAGTATTGTCGTTGATATCAGAGTGAGAGCACAGGCGAAGTCGATTTTGCCCGGTCGCCCACCCACCAGGAATATCGCTATCGCGAGAGGGAAAACGGCCCGAACCGTCCCGACTGCTAATCCAAATAGAAACAGAAACACGGGCGATCCCCAAAACGCAGGCATCGCAAGAAAACCGATAGTGACAACGCCGCAAACGAGAATAGGCGAAACCAGGGCCGCCCAGCCTTGACGCGGCGCCACCATAAACGCCACGAAGGCGCCGATAACCCAACCAAGAGAGGAGCCGAGATAGAAGATTCCGATAGTTTGGGCGCTGCTTCCAGCAATTTGCGAAATCAAAGGTAAGACTGAGTTCAGCCCTTGCCCGCCCACCGCGACAAAAAGCGAGGAAGAAAACAGCGCCCAATAGCGATAGGTGCTTAGAAAGTCAGCCATCGTGAAATCGGGCTTGCTAGAAGCAGCAGAGGTGTCGTTCATTGGCAGCTATCCTCCTTTTTCATGAGAGTCCCCTCTCAGTTTTTGACAGATGGAGATAAATGGGTGCTGAAAGGATAAAGTGTAGACCGAGCGATCAGAGCCACCAATATGGTCAAGATAGTGCTTGGGCGCGCGAGCATCAATCAACGTTCGAACTTTCGGAGTCAAGCTCAGGCCGGATTCCGGGTGACCTCCCCTCAGCGAGCCACATTTGCCCAAGGCACCTGGCTAACCTGCGGGAAATCACAGGTATGTTGGCTGTGAAAATTTGAGTTGACCGTTTTCGATGGCAGGGCAACACTTGAAATCCGTAGCAAGACAGGAGGAAAACGATGGATGAACCTGACCACTGGCGCCACATGGTGACAGCACCAAAAGACGGCCGTCGAATCCTTGTCACGATCCGCCCGTCCGAACAGGGACCGGCAGAAGTTGACCTCGCCTATTGGTCAAAGGGCGATCAGTTCGGTACAGAGGGCTGGCGTGCTTCCGATTCTTCACCTGGCCGCCTTGTCGAATATGCCGAGCCGGAATTGAAGTGCTGGATGCCAATGCCCACTGCCAATCTTGATGGCAGCTCCATGCCATCACCGTGGGAAGGCGACGACGCCCAACAGCTCGACGGCACAGGAATTTAGGAAGTCGCGCCCCTCGCATTGAAATCATGGTCAGAATCAACGGGCCCTTCGCTTGTTGGGCCCGGACCATGCCAAAATCCTGAAGGTTGGAATCTCTGACTAGATCATCAGTTGCACTTGCACGCGCTGATCCGGCATATATCGATTGCTCGCATCTAGACGGTATATGGAACAGGATTGTGCCAAAGTTCCAGATCTTTCTGGCACCCGGATCATGACACCGCGATCCCCTGCCCCGACAAGATATATAATATTTGAGAGCCGAAACCACATGCATGTCTGCAAAAACTAAGTCCTGCCCAAGTTCATTCATTTGAATTACATTTGCCGACAATGATAATTGAAACGACCACAAACCCCGGAGAATGAACAGCCGCATGTCTGAAATTGCAGAAGGAAAGAAAGAGCGACGGCAACGGGACATCCTGCGGCGGCTGGAAGCGAATTCCTATTTGGCGCTCGATGATATTGTCGAGCTCTACGCCGTCAATGAACAGACAGCGCGACGTGACATCATAGCGCTTGAACAGAATGGCCTGGCGCGCAGGCTGCATGGTGGCGTCGCAATCACCCGGTCTATCTCTCCCATCGCTTTGCGCCAACGCCGTATAGATAATGCATTGGCAAAGGAGAAAATCGCGCAGATCGTGGCAGGCCTCATTCCAGAAGGAGCGTCGCTTTTTCTGGATACCGGTACGACATGTGAGGCAATAGCAGCTGCTTTGACCAGCCACGGTAAACTTCGGATTTTGACCTACAGCCTCCGATCGGCAAACGTTTTGTGTACCAATCCCGATTTTGTCGTTGCCATCCCCGGTGGTTTTGTCCGTTCCGGCGACAGCGGCGTTTATGGTGCCGATACGCCTGAATTCATCAAGAAGTTCAAGTTCGATTATGCCATCGTCTCCGTCAGTGGCGTTGATCGTAATGGCAATATGGGTGACGATGAACCGGGGGAAGTTTCAACTGTTCGCGCTGCTATGGCACAATCAGCAGGCACTATATTGGCCGTTGATCATTCCAAGTTCGGTCATACAGGCATGGTGCAGCTCGGAACAGTCAAAGACGTCGATATGCTCGTATGCGATCAGGCTCCGCCTGACGAATTTATGCCGTTGTTTGAACTGGAATCCATCCCGATACATCTGCCAAAATAGGCATAGCAAACTATCCCGGACGGCCCAATGGCGACGCGTCGACAGTGAGGCGTCCGCGCTTTTCAACTCATTACAAATTCTGCGTTGCTCAAAATTGTCTTCAAAAAGGGGATCTATCTGAACGAAAAAAGATCGGCGTCCGTATCGCCGGTCCCGGTGATCAGCCCCCGGATTATTTGTGCAGCGACCATGGAAAACGTAATGCCGTTGCCACCATATCCGAGTACGGCATAGCAACGTTTCATACCGGGTATTTCTCCAATCGACGGTAAGCCGGTGTCACTTGCTCCGAAACAGCCTGTCCACGCATAATCGGCTTCTGCAATCACATCAGGAAACATCTTTTTGAGTTTACGCAGAATTGCCTTGGTTTTCATGGGCAGTCTGGCATCGCGTCTGGCTTCATCCTCAAAATCCTCATCCTCGCCGCCAACGATGATACGGCCATTCCGCGTGGTGCGCATATAGAGATAGGGATCGGATGCCTCCCAGATCAGGCAACGTTCGGGCCAGAGACTTTCCTTTTGCGGTGGCGTTGCCAGAGCCCAGGTTGAAATAATCTGGTGGCCCTTTTGCGGTACTTGGTCGGGTATTTCATAACCCGTTGCATAGACAAGATGTTTGCAGCGGATTTTCCGACCATGGGTTGTTGTTGCAATCACATGCCGGGGATGGGATTCAACGGAAGCAATGTCTATGGGTGCGTATACTGCTGCTCCACGGGAGACCGCCGCACGCAAATAACCATGCGCCAGCTTGCGTGGATTGGCCTCGATATTGTCAAAACACATCAAGCCTGCCCGGCGATCAATACCAAATCGTACCTTCAATTCCTTGCGAGACAGGAGTTGGGTTTCGAAACCAGCACGGCGGCGGGCGTCTGCTTCGCGCTGCAACCCATCGGCATCGAGAAGATCGCCAGCCAGATACAGCGAATCCCTGTTCTTCATTTCGCAGGATATGCCAAGGCGACGGGTTCGCTCCCGCAAGATATCGACTGCAAGCTTTGAGCGTCGCCACGTCCGTTCAGCATCCGCGACACCAATCTTTTTCGCAAGCTGGTGAAGCGGGACATCGATTTCAAATTGCAGAAGCGCGGTGCTGGCGGGGGTCGAGCCCGTTACCGGTGCGCGTCTGTCAAAAACCGCCACTGACAACCCAGCCTCAGTCAGACTTTCGGCGATGAGTGCCCCACTGATGCCTGCACCCACAATGGCCACATCAACCGTAAGATTATTGGAAAGTGGCTCGCAACGGACCGTTTGCGCTGGACGGTCCAGCCAGATTGGCCGGCCGGTTCTCAAGTCACGGTGCTGCGTCGCCATGTGGACCCTTCTTTGCGAGAACGTCACCCACCGGAACGACACTAACCATCACATGGTTCCGTACTAACCTATCGTGGCTCAACTGAAAGATTGAGATACAGAGGATCAAATTCCGCGAATTGAGCAAGACGATCCCAATCCAAGATCGTAACAGTGTGATTGGTCCATGTCAGGAGATGTTCTTTTCTCAAGGACTGAATTGACTTGTTCAAATGAACGACCGAGATCCCGACAACATCTGCAAGTTCGACTTGCGTCAAAGGGAAATGGAAACTCTGCCCGTCCGTTCGCAACACAACCTGAAGGCGGACAAAAAGTTCACACAGCAATTGGGCTATATGTGCCTTTTTGCTCTTTCTTCCCATAGCGACAATCCATTCCCGATGGATGGCTCCGTCAATCAGGGTATCCAGCCAAAACAGGCGCGTCAGATGGGGTGATGTTTCTGTGATGCGTTTAAGATCATCGTGTTCCACCAATGCAACGTGACACGGCGTCAATGCAACAATTCCATGATCCATGATTTTCAATGGAAAGGCGTGCAGATCGACAAAGTCACCGGCAATGTGCAGCGAAGTAATCTGTCTTCTGCCATCATCAAGTATCTTGTATCGCGCGGCAAATCCATCCAGCAGCAATGTGCTGAACATCGGGCGGCTTCCTTCCGAGACAAGGTCCTCATCCACTGCAAAATGCTTTTCGCGCTTCACAAGCGACCGCAAGAGATCTTTTTCGGCCTGCGTGACAACGTCATGGCTTTGCAGATTCAACAGTAGGGATTCGATCAAAATAGCGCTCCGCAAATGTCCTGCATCTTCATCGTGACCAGGGCTTCAGGGAACTAAATTCGCAATCGTGACTTCTGTTCCGAAAGGAGGAAAACAATGAGCCGGTATTATTTTGATCTTCACAACGGCGACGGGCGGTTCATCGATGAAGATGGAGTGGAGATGAAATCGCGCGAGGACGTCACCAAACAGGCCTCACGCATTCTTCTGGATATCGCCCGGGACGAGATTCCCGAAGCTGGTCGCGGCATTGCATCCATCAGCATCAGAGATTCAAAGAGCAAGCCCATAGGATTAATCAGCCTAACATTCGTAACCGAATGGTTCGATGAGAATGAGCCTGAGACAACCAAAGCCGATCGTTAATCGCCGGACGCAACCTGTGCAGTGCACCTTGCGGGCCAATACCTCAAACAATCATCCTCATCTTTTCAGGTACACATGCAGCAAGAATACCGGGACGCAGCAAGAGCATTGGGATTGAAAATCGTCGATCCTGACACCTTCGGAATATGCCGCCAGTCGTCTTCAAAAGAGACCCGGTACGTCCAGAGCGATGGGCGTGCAGTCAGCGCAAAACTCAAAAAGCGCTTTGATGCCTTGGTTATCCCGCCCGCATGGACCACCGTTCAATGCTGTGACGATGAAAATGGTCATATTCAGGCTGTCGGACAGGATGAGCTCGGGCGACGGCAATATATCTATCATCACAAATGGAGCCACGTGCGCGACGCGATCAAGACCCTGCGTCTGCTGGCGTTCGGAAAAGCATTGCCGCACATTCGCAAACGCACATCACGGGCCATTGCCCACAAAGACCCAAAGAAATCGATTACCGCTCTCGCCATTAAGCTGATCGACCGGAAGGCCTTCCGAGCCGGGCATGAGAAATATGCAAAGGACGGTGGTCGCGGCATTGCAACGCTTAGAAAGGGCGATCTTAAAATCGAAGACAATGTTGCGCATTTTGTATTTGCAGGAAAATCCAGAAAAAAGAACGAAATCGTCGTGCGGGACAAAGGGCTCGTCAAAAGCCTGCAGACCTTTTCGCAGCGCGGGCGGCTCTTTCAATACAAGACGGCACGGGGTTGGCATGCATTGCGAGCAACGGAGCTCAATAATTATCTGCGAGAAATTTCCGGCTCTAAAGTCAGTGCAAAGGACTTCCGCACATTTCATGGTTCGGCGCGCGCGCTCGCCTTTCTAGCCGGAATTGATGCCGGAACCGATGCGGAAAAAAAACGGGCAATTGCATCGGCAATGCGGGATGTGAGCACTTTTCTGCGCAACACACCCGCAGTCACACGGTCGAGTTATGTCCACCCGCTTGTAACAGCCGCTTTTAATCGCGACGAGCTTACGATGTCCCTGTTGCGCGCGCCTCTTCGCAAAGGTTTAAGCGCTGCCGAAACAGGGCTGATGCGTCTGCTGGAGCGTTACACCTAAAGGCCTCTATCCACAAACAGAAGGGAACAATAAATTTGCCGTTCCGTTTCTGAAAAGAAAATGGGAGTGCAGCACATGAAACATTCCACACCATCCGAACGTCCGAGCGACGAAGCAGACGTCAAACAAATCCAGATGGCCAAGAAGGAGGGTGAAGCCTATCACCGTTCTCTTCAATATATGGCAAAGGAAGTTGCAGATAGCGGAGGTCAGAAACGGGCCGGAGATTATATCGTTGCCTATGCGCAGGAGCGGGCCGAAGGCATGTACATGCTTGATAAACAGGGCAAACTACATTGGACCGAACCCACAGATGAGAACTGTCATATCGAGATATCTGTCAGCGATGCGGGCGACAGGCGATTTATACCGTATCTGGGAATTTCAGTGACGCTTTCCCCAGAAGGCGGAAAAAAGATTGGCCCTTATGAAATACCTTTTGTCTGGCATCCGGGGCTGTATCATTACGGTCGAAATATCAAAGTGCCGGGTGATGGGCGTTATACTTTAAGCGTATCGATCAAACCCCCAACTTTTATGCGCCACGACAAGATTAATGGGAAACGTTACGCTGAAAAAGTGGACGTTGAGTTCGATAACATCGAAATCAAAACAGGACGGGAATGAACCTCTCCAAAGGCATTAAATTTAAACAGCGGCCGGAGCGGCCGCTGTTGAGATCCTCATTCCTGAAACTATTTGTTGACCGCAGTCACTGCCAAATTCGTCAACTTGTTATTTGCTGCTTTCTCCTGATCCAGTATCTCGCTCAGGAGCACATGCGCCTTCTCATTTCCGAGAACCTTGGCCCATTCACGCAATGAGCCGTAACGGGCGATCTCATAATGCTCGACGGCCTGGCAGGCTGCGAGGACACCAGCATCCAGCGCGACGCCTTGCGCCTCAGCCATCAGACCGTCGGTCTCTTTCAAAAGACCATCCGTGGCATCGCACTTTTCGCCCTCGGGTTTTACATTGATTGTTTTGAAGACTTTCCTGAGGGTTTCAATCTGCCCTTTTGTCTCTTCCAGATGATGGTCGACCGCCTTTTTTAGCTCCGTATTCTTGACGGTTTTGGATACTTTTGGCAGCGCTTTTACGATGGCATTCTCGGCGTAATAGACATCCTTGAGCGTGTGTTCGAACAGTTCAGCAAGTGTTTTCACGGCGATCTCCCTTTTGATTGGTACTGTCGTCACAACGTTTGCTGCTTGGATTTCGTTCCTTGCCGAAATGTGCTGGAACCAATGAATCTCTCCAAGGTTTTAGTCTAATGGGAGGTATTTCATGCGTACACAGATGTGGTATCTCGCGTTTGCCGTTGCCATCCTGATGTTGGCCGTGATTTTCTGGTTCACTCCAGTTGAGCGCCCTCTACCCGCGCGCTCCGCGCCACATGCCATCGATCCACCGGGCGGCAAATGAGCGCCGCGAGACTATCATTATTCAATCCCAATTTGATAGGAAGAGTGCCGCTGTTTAACCTTGCCAGTTTCGTTTGAAATGGTAACGATAGAATAATCAGCACCCAGCCAGACAAGTTTACAGACTTGGCGTGGACAATCGGATTTCTGTCGAAGGTAACACCAACTTGCACATTCTAGATGAGGCGAACACCCCTTTGGTCGCGTCCCGATTGGCGGCAATCGTGGATAGCTCCTTTGACGCAATCATAAGCAAAGATCTGAACGGTATTATCACGACATGGAATCGTGCAGCCGAGCGTTTCTTTGGTTATGCGGCAGAGGAAATTATTGGAAAAAACATTCGTACCCTGATTCCGGAAAGCCATCAGAATGAGGAAGATGTGATTATCGCGCGCGTTCGTGCTGGCGAGATTGTAGAAAGTTTCGAGACCTTAAGAGTGAGAAAAGATGGCTCGCTCATTCCCGTATCCATCACAGTTTCGCCAATCAAAGACGAACATGGCCGGATTGTCGGCGCTTCAAAAATTGCTCGCGATATAACGGCAGCAAGAGACAATGAGCGCCGTATACGGCTGCTCCTTCGCGAGGTGAACCACCGGGTTAAGAACCAATATGCCGTCATCCTGTCCATTATTCGCGAAACAGCGAAAAGAGCCGAAAATGTCGATGATTTTCAGCTGCAAATCAATGATCGCATCGCATCTCTTGCCAGCTCGCACGATCTGCTCGTAGCCGCTGAATGGAAGGGAGGAGACATTGCAGCGCTCATTCACGAACAGCTGAAGCCATTCGGACATGAAGGAATGATCGCTATATCCGGCGTCCCGATTCAACTTGCACCCCATGCGGTTTTACATATCGGAATGGCTATTCACGAACTTGGCACAAACTCCGCCAAATATGGTGTACTCGGTCAATCAAAGGGAAAAATTTCGGTCTCGTGGAACGTGGAAAAACATGAGGACACTGAGTATTTAAAGTTGAGATGGTCAGAAACAAATCTTGGTGTCGAAAAAGACTTAGACCAAGGAAATAATGGTTTCGGTCACGTCGTCCTGCAACGGGCGACACCGCTAGCACTTGGTGGAACAGCCAAACTTACAGGTGATAAGGACGAACGTGTGTGGGAGCTGTTGGCTCCTATCCAAGAATGCGTGCTCGAGCCGATGGAAGATGATTAGACAGATTTTCTGTTATCAGCTCAATGCGCTCGCATCCGGTTTGAACACATGGTCGTAATTCTAAAGCAAGCAATATGCGGACCTCAGGAACTGATTATTTTCCTCGGCGAAGAGTACGAATATTGCCGAGCTCAGAACACGTAATTTCTAAAATCGTAAAACGGGATGTATGGCACTCCGAAAACGACAATTGAACGAACCGCGTTTCAGCGGCGATCCTAATGCTTGCTGCATCAACAGTGCTGGATGGAAAAGACATGGATTACCGAAACCTTGACGTGCCCTATTTCAGCCAGTGGGAAACACCGGAAATGACGTTGGCTGTCGTGTCGGAAGGGACGTCGGCATTGCTTCGTGATCCACTTTGGCAAAATTCTGGCGCAAAAACAGTGGAGGAGTATGCGCGGTGGGCAGTCAACATTTGCGGCATGGCTTGCCTGAAAATGATCCTTGCCACCCGTAACGAGACGCACCCGATCCTCTCGCTCGCGCGTGGCTGTACCGATTATGGCGGCTACGTCGTCAATGAGATCGATGCCTCGATCAAAGGTCTGATCTACGCACCATTCGTCGATTTCGTTCGCGAGCGGTTCAATCTTTCGGCAGTTATCAGGACAGATATACCGGCAGCCGGGATTCCCGCGATCCTCGCCGAACATCGGTTCTTCATCGCCTCGGTCAACAGCACTATTCGTTGGCCGGAGCGCGAGCCCTTATCAAAGGGCGGTCATCTCGTGCTGGTGACAGCTGCCTCGCAGGAGAGCATTCGCTTTCACAATCCCTCCGGCCATGACCGCGCCAGTCAGGCCGATGTCATGCTACCGCTCGCCACGTTCGATCGCTTCTATGCCAACCGAGGCATTGCGGTCGGCTTCTGATCTCTGTCGATTCGTACGCCGAACCCACGGAGCATCGGAGATTCGAACCGCAAGTGACAGGTCGGAACGCATTCAAGTATGTCAGTTTCCCCGGCGTTGCTCTCCAAAAGTTGCCCGTCCGGTCCCGGCCCCGAAGCAGCGAGAAGAACGGCCATGCAGATAATTTCTTGCTTCAGGCATGAGACGCTGGCGAAAGTGAATCGGCGACGACCCGGACGCGTTGGCTGATAGCAGCCATGGTCGACGTCACGAGCTGATCAGGAAAACCGTTGGGCAGCGCTGCGATAGCGGCCTCTGCCTGCTGTTCGGCGTTCGCTGCGATGTCTTCAAAGATCGCCTTCATCACCGGCGTGCCGACACCGGAAAGGTCTGCCGACTGCATGAAGTGACGGGGTACGATGTCGTGGATGGCATAGTGGCGGTTTCTGCCAACCGACATTGCAAGTTTGAATTTCTTGCGGGATATCTGGCCATCATCAAGGCTCGGCTGTGCGGTCAGCACATCGTAGAGGGGTGTCATTCGGAAGCGTCCGCCGGGGCTAAGGAAGATGCTGAAGTTTTTAGCGTGACCGTCGGTCGCACCGAGCAGCCAAAACAGGACGCAAGCGCGCATGAATGTCGCGATATCGGCCTCGGGTGTGTCACTGCCCTTCAGCAGATTGGTGATTTCCCGCATTCCAGGGCCGCCGTCGGACTGATATTTTCTGGTAGGCGGGATCGACAGCGCCTGGCAAGTGTCCTCTTGCGGCAGACGAAGCAATCTTCCGTCCTTCGTCCAAAGACGGTCGAAACGTTCTACGATTAGTGTACGGCGCTCCCCGAAATCCGTGATCTCGACATTGGCGGTGGGGACACCCATTGCTTGCAGCAGCTTCAGACAGAGATATTCATTCTCGACGCTGTTGGAGAGATCGATGCCATTGGGAAGCTGACCGATCTGCGGTTTGAGAATATGGGTGGTGGCGGTGGTGCCTGTGGGTTTAAACCACTGGCCGTCCTTGCGCAGCAGGGCGGTTTTTTCCTGTGCCCCGGCAATTGAGATTCGAAAATCTTCGTCTTCGCCCATACCGAGCGGCGCGGCGGCGAGATTCTTGATGATGTCCGCGACCTCGTCGTCGCTGACCGGCTTGCCGCCGGTATCGCCGACAGTGCCCGGATCAGTGCCGTCGGGCAGGAATTGCAGAGCGCCCACGCAGTCCTGGCCCAGAGCGGTTAGCAGGCTGAAGGCGTCAGTTCCTTCCGCTCCGACGCGCTCGGCGACCCGGTTGCGAATTGCGTCATTGTCAGGCAGCAGGTTGTCGAACACATTGATAACCGGGGTGCCGATATAGCGGTCCTCGCGCAAAGGCAGTGATAGTGACACCGGGAATGTGCCGCGCCAATCCAGCCAGCCGTGTCCGTACTGGAAGTCGATTGCACCGGTAGCCTCGCGGCGCAGCACGCCAACATGACGGCTGTTCAGGAAAACGTTGAGGGGTAGGTGCGCCCGTCTTCTTACCATCAGAACAAGTCCTCGATGTCGGCGGCGCTGCCCTGACTGCGTGGGCGAATGACCAGTTCCAGATTGAGAGCTGAAAGAGCTTCCATCAGAGTGCGCAACTGGACGGCCGGCTCCCCGGCTTCAAGGCGCGAGACCGTACCCTGCCGCATATGAATTTGTTCGCCAAGCGCGCCTTGGCTCAAGTGCGCCTGTTTGCGGGCGCGGCGCAGGATGGCGCCGAGTTGTTTTTCTGTGCGGGCGATCTGTTCGTTCATGGTGGCCTCCAATCACCAATATACGCGGCAACGTATAAACTGTCAATATACGCGAGTGCGTTTAGAGCAGCAATATACGCGACGGCGTCTAAAAGCAAGTTATACGTGAACACGTATAATAACGCAGATGCACTCAGACAAACGCACGCTAATTCTCGCCTGCCGCCAGATGCTTGAACCTGGACTCTGATGCTGATGGAGGGACGCATTACGGCTGTCCTCGACAGCGTTACTCGTCGGATATCTTCAGAAATATACTCTCATCATGCGCAGAATGATTACTCCTGACGCAGCACCGGGATCGATATGGCCGAGTGATCGTTCACCCAATCTTGAGGCGCGGCCTTTCGCAGCGATCATTGAGCGGGTCGATTTCGCGCCGGTCTCTGCTGCAGAAACGACATCTTTCCACATCTCAATACCGGAAGCATCGAAGAACTTGCAGTTGTGTAACTGGACCTCACGAGGATCAATCGGCGGAAGGTAGGAAATTCAAGAGCGCTTCCATAACCGCCGCTGGCTGCTCTTCTGGAACCCAGTGCCCTGAGCCTTCAACGACTATTGATCTCACATTGTCAGCAACGTGCTGAAGGTGACGTCCGTACATCGAGCCTAGCCCGCCGACGCCGCTTATTCCCAGCACAGGCATGGTCAACTTGCGCTGTGAGAAGGCTTTGTTTGCTTCGACATCCCGGGGAAAAGCGCGATAATATTCGAACCCGGCGCGCAACGCTCCCGGTTGGGCATATGAACGGCCATATATTTCATCAGCCTCGTTGTCGAATGCGTGCGAGTTAACCCCTTCGGCGTTGTGGAACCATTTAAGATATTCCAACTCTCGACCGGCAATCAGCATCTCTGGCAAGTCGGGCACCGCGTGAAACCGAAAATGCCAAGTGCGTGGGCTCTCGACCAATTCGTTCCATGGTTCAATACCCGGCAGCGGAACGTCAATTATAGTTAAGGTCGTAACTTCAGTGGGATGCTGAGCCGCATAAGCATATACAACCATACCACCCATATCGTGGCCGACAAGATTGACAGTTGAACCGAGCTTGAGCAGCTTGACGAGCTGATAAATGTCTCCTGCTATTGTTGCCTTCTCATAGCCGGTTGCGGGCTTGGCGGTGTCACCAAGGCCGCGCAGGTCCGGCGCGAGCACCGTGTAGCCCCGAGCAACGAGTTGCGGCATGACGAAACGCCACATGAATGAAGTTGTGCCCCACCCGTGCAAGAGTACAACAGTCTGCGGCCCTCCCTTTGCAAGCAGGTAATGATAAGTCACGCCATTAACATCTGCCTTACCGTCGGAAATGCCCGCTAATGCTTCGCCAGGTGTTGCGAGGAATGATTTCGCTTGCTGGGCACTGTCAGCAATAACAGGTCCGGAGAGCAGAGCAGCGGAAATAAAAACGAATGCTGCGGTTAAGCGCATCACGACACTCCATGGAGATTAGATTCGGACAACATAAAGATGAGCCGAAGCAGGTTGATGTCTATGAAATCAACGTTCGAAGGGGACTTCCACGATCAAGAAAGAGGTTAGGACCGCGTTACCGCGACCCTAACCCACCAAGAGATCAGTAATCCCAGAAGACCGGTACCCAGCGAAAGGCTTCGCCGGCGATCGCCACCCGGCCGATTGAGGGGAACGGCAGGTGGGTGGCAACCAGCAACTCGCCACTCGCTGCTAGCTCCCGCAAAAGACCGATCCGGACGCGAGCCGCTTCCTCGGGGTCGTGTTCGAAGCCGTTATGCCAATCCGGTTGGTCGAAACCGACTGGGAACACCGCGTCGCCAGCAAAGGTCAACCCTTCGCCGCCGGACGCCACGCGGATCACGCAGTGTCCGGGCGTATGCCCACCCGTGCGACGGGCGATCACCCCCGGCGCCACTTCGTACTCCTCATCGAACAGTCGTAACAGGCTGCGGTACTCGTTCAAGAACTGCTTGGAAGTCGCGCGAATCGCCTCCGGGAATCCTTGCGGCATGTTGGTGTGAGTGAAATCAGGCGCTTCCCAGAACTTGACCTCGGCGGCAGCCACGTGGATTCTCAGGTCGGGACGCAGCCGTTCCTTCACACCTTCGACGAGAAGCCCGCCGATGTGGTCCATGTGCAAATGGGTAAGCACTATGTCGGTCACGGAGGCAAGATCAATTTCGGCGGCCTCCAGCCGCTTGATCAGTTGTCCGGCCCGTGGCAAGTGCAAGTCCGGATCCAGACCCAGACCGGCGTCTAGGAGGATGGTCTGCTTGCCGCTACGCACCACCACTGCATTTAGTGGCCAGTCGAAAGCATCCGGCGGCAGGAACATGTCCTTCATCCAGTTTGCCCGGACTGCTGGGTCGGCATTGTGTCCCATCATCACCGTTGGGAGCGGTAGCACCCCATCGCTGACTACCAGTACTTCAATCTCGCCAATCTTTAGCGCATAGCGCGACGGAACCAATTCGTCGTGCCCAGGGCTACTGAGGTGTGAAGTGTTTTCCAAGTTCATGTTTGTCTCCTGCTGACTGACTGCCGCCTAAACACGGTATCGACAACGCTAAGTTGAGGAGTGTTTGCAGTCTATTGGGGTCGAGTGATAGGTCGAGCCATACTACGGTATAGGTCAACTCATTCAGGTTGCAGGGCTCAGGTCAGAGCCATGCCGCCATCGACGATGAGCTCAACCCCATTCACAAAGCTGCCGGATGCAGAGGCCAGAAAAAGCGCGGCCTGGGCAACCTCTTCTGCCCTGCCCAGCCGGCCAGCAGGAATCATGCGGGCCATCATTTCAAGAAAGCGTGGCTGCTCAGTCTCGGCTACACCAAGTTTCGACAAAATAGGCGTCTCAATCGGTCCTGGGCTCAGAACATTGACGCGAATTCCCTGCGCCTTAAACTCAAGTGCCCAGTTGCGCGCAAACGCCGCTATAGCGGCTTTCGAACCCGCGTAGACCGCGTGGTTATCAAGCACTTTTGTTGCCGCCATCGAACTGGTCAGGATGATATTGCTCCCCGCCCCAAGCAATGGCGCTATCGCCTGAACACCGAAAAAGACCCCGCGTGTATTGATAGCGAAATGCCGATCATATTCTTCCACCGAAACAGCGTCTGTCGCGGTCAGATGAATGTAACCGGCATTTGCCATGTACACATCCAAGCGGCCGAATTTGCGTTGGACTTCATCTGCAACCGCATTGTGATGGGCAATGTCAGCGACATCACCGCAAATACCCATAGCGTTTGAGCCTATTTCTTTCACTACGGAATCCAGTGCATCCTGACGGCGGCCAGTGATGACAACCTGTGCTCCCTCCTTTGCAAAAAGCTGGGCAGCGGCCTTGCCGATACCGCTGTTGCCACCTGTGATCACGACAACTTTGTCCGAGAGATTTCGCATTTTCAGTTCTCCTTGTTGATTGAAGCTGAAATAATCTCAAGATGCTTTCGCTATTAGCCGATGATGACGAACATGACATTTTCCCTGGAGGTATGAATGGCCACGCTGATTAACGAAGCGACCGGATTGCTATCGTTTGTTCGTACAGTTGAGGCGGGTTCCTTCACGGCAGCAGCGCGCGATCTCAAGACGACACCATCTGTGGTGTCAAAGGCTGTTGCTCGGCTTGAAAAACACGTTGGTGCCAGATTGTTCTTAAGGTCGACACGAGCATTGCAACTCACGCCAGACGGACAGGCTTTTTTTGAACGCGTTGCGCCTCTTCTAAAGGAAATCGACGCCTCCGCTGAAGTCCTGCAGGCTGCCACAGAACCAACGGGACGGTTGCGGGTGAGCCTGCCAAGCGAGGTTGCTCATTTCCTGATGTCATCGGTCGTGACGGGATTTGCCAAACGCTATCCTCGGCTTCACCTGGATGTTGGTATTACCGACCGCTACGTCGATCTTGTGAGGGAGGACTACGATGTCGTCTTTCGGGTCGGCCACATGGCTGAGGGTGATCTCATGATACGGCGTCTGGCGGATATCGACATGGTGCTCGTGGCATCGCCCTCATTTATAGCTGAATGGGGAACACCGCTGACAATCCTGGATCTCGGCAAACTGCCATTTGCGCGATATGCAATCGCGGGCAGGCCTCATTCCATACTCTTCTCAAACGGAGAAAGCATCGTCACGCATGGGCGTATCGATTGTGACTCGGGTTACGCGCTGCGTGTTAGCGCTCTTGAAGGAATGGGCGTGGCGCATCTCATGCGGTTTGTCGTTGCTGATGATCTGCGCAAAGGGAGCTTGATCCAGCTTCTTACTAACGAGCCTTTGCCATCGCAGCCTTTTAGCGCAATCCATGCTTTCCGCAGCACGGTGCCCACTCGGGTTCGATTATTATGTGACTTCATTTCTGATGAAGCCAAAAGGTTCTCTGAATAACCAAATGAGCCCGTCGGCCCTTTTGGACAAGCGGCGTTTGTTCTTTGCCAAACTTGCTTCAGCCAGCCAGATACAATGCTGACCAGCCAAAGCGTATTAATGCTTACTGCGCTGCATGTTCGATGAGTTTGGTTACAGCGTCTGGATGTGAAATCATTACAACGTGAGACCCACCTTTAATGACGATGGTTTCCCTTGAATTGGCGCGCTCCGCCATCCAGACGATCGCTTTCGCTGGAATATTCTTGTCGGCATCACCATAAATGAAGAAGCTGGGAAGCTTCTTCCAAGCGGCGCTGGTTACAGGTTCATTCAAAGCAGCGTCGGTTACAGGGCGCTGAGTTGCCGCCATAAGACGAGTTTCAGCTTCAGGGACATCCGCCGCGAACTGATCGTGAAACTTGTCGCGTTGGATATAAAGATCTGCTGTACCACCTTCCAATTTGACGGCGGCGCCAAGCGCAGTTCCCAGTGTACCGCCCGGGAACTTGCCGGACAGGCTCGCTGCCGTCTCACCCAAATCGGGCGCAAAAGCCGACACATAAACCAGCGACCTTACATTACCTGCAGTTTCTGCCGCTTGGCTGATGATGGTTCCGCCATATGAATGGCCCACAAGCACAACAGGCGTCTTCAACGAGGTGATGATATTTGTCACGTAAGCGGCATCAGTTTTAACGCTACGCAGTGGATTAGCCACAGCGACGACAGGATAGCCATCTTTCTCGAGGCGGGTTATCACGCCATTCCAACTGGACGCATCAGCAAATGCACCATGCACGAGAACAATGGTCGGCTTGCTTTCCGTAGCGAACGCCGAAGAAGTAAAAGTCGATCCAAGGGCAATCAGGGTAGACAGAAGAGAGATTTTCATAGATCAGTTCTTTCCGTGATCAGTGGGAGGATTTCTGCAGCCATTGCTGCAGAGTGGTCGGCTGCAGTCTTGCGCCCTGTCCGGGAACCAGAGACAGTTCATCGATCGACACCCCGAAATATGGTGCATTTGGATCGGTCATGATCGATCGGGTGTCGCCAGTTGCGCGAAGGTAAGATTCAACAATACCAGTGAGCGTGCCGCGATCTGGGCCGGCGATTTCCACAGTACCATTTACAGGTTCGCCAAGAACGACCTCTTCCAAGGCGGCGGCCACATCCCCGGCTGCGATTGGCTGGAAAGCAGCCGCCGGCAAGCGGATCGCGTTTTCGACAAAACTAAAAGAAATAATCGAATCAAGGAACTCGAAAAATTGGGTTGCCCGAACGATGGTGTACGGAACACCGGCGGATTTAATGAGAGTTTCCTGAACAAGCTTGGCTCGAAAGTATCCGCTCTCCTGCAGGCGGTCTGTGCCGACGACCGACAGTGCTATGTGGTGATGAATGCCTTCCGCTATCTCAATAGCCGCTATATTGCGGGCCGAGTTCTGAAAGAATTCCATTGCCGCCTGGTCTTCGAAGGAGGGAGCGTTGGAGACGTCAATAACAACGTTTGCGCCCTTTAACGCCTCGTCCAACCCTTCGCCCGTTACCGCATTGACGCCGGTTCGCGGTGAGGCAGCGATGACGTCATGGCCACGATCCTTCAACCTGCCAACCAGTTTTGCACCGATGAGGCCATTGCCTCCAATGACAACGATTTTCATTTTCTTTGTTCCTTTGTTTGGCCAGCTGGACGGCCGGGTCCAGAGACCCGGCGGCCGATCAGCCATCCGGGCTTAACTTCTGATAAAGTCGAGGAGATCGGCATTGACTATGTCCGCCTGAGTCGTACACATGCCATGCGGGTAGTTTTCATAGATCTTCAGCGAGCCGTTCTTGAGCAGCTTGATGGACAGAAGCGCAGAATCGGCAATTGGCACGATCTGGTCGTCGTCCCCATGCATCACAAGCGTTGGCACATCAATGCGCTTCAGGTCTTCCGTAAAATCTGTTTCCGAGAAGGCTTTGATACAGTCATACTGTGCCTTGGCGCCGCCCATCATACTTTGCCGCCACCAGTTCACGCGCACGGCCTCGGATACCGCCGCTCCTTCGCGGTTGAAACCGTAGAATGGAATAGGAAAGTTCCAGTAGAATTCCGAGCGGTTGGCTGCCAATTGGGAGCGCAAGCTATCCAGAACTTCGATTGGCAGACCAGCGGGGTTCGCAGCGGTTTTTACCATGATCGGAGGCACGGCGCCTATCAAAACTAATTTTGCTACACGGTCCCTGCCATACTGTGCGACATAGCGAGCAGCTTCACCACCACCGGTCGAATGACCAATGTGAATTGCATTGCGCACGTCAAGCGCCGCAGCGAGCTCCGCAAAATCCGCAGCATAGGTATCCATATCGTGTCCGGTTGAGGTTTGGCTGGATCGCCCGTGGCCACGCCGATCATGTGCAATCACGCGATAACCTTTGCCCAAAAAATAGAGCATTTGCGCATCCCAATCGTCACTTGAGAGTGGCCACCCGTGATGGAAGACGATCGGTTGCCCCGATCCCCAATCCTTGTAAGAGATATCCGTGCCGTCTTTGGTTTTCAGGAGACCCATGTCGTGCGTCCTTTCACGTTGATTGTTGAAAACGGTTGAAGAAGAAGACTGCTCAATGCCAGGGCAACAAAAGCTGATGCGCCGTCTAATTGGCCATGGAGCGATACAACCAGTCGACGTAGTGCATCGACGCTAAACGCGCCCCTTTCAGCGGGAGCAACGTGTCATCGTTCAGCTTCACGCCATAGTAAGTCGCTCTATCGTCGCTAATCACTTGACGTGTATCTTCATTGATTGCGAGATTCGTAAGCGCGATTTCATCGAGCCCAAATTGTTCTGGCCCGCCGATCTCCACGGTGGAATTCTTCGGCGTTCCGATCGCCAATTCGGCCAAAATTTCGACCACATCCGCAGCTGCAATGGGCCGGACAGATGCGGAGGGCAATCTCAAAACATCTCCATCCGCACCCTGGTCAATTATGCCGCTGATAAACTCAAAAAATTGCGTGGAATGCAGGAGCGTGTAGGGCCTCCTTGCGGCTCTGATGAGGTTTTCCTGTACCATTTTCGCGCGAAAATAATCGCTCTCGACGAGGCGAGGTGTTCCCACCACAGAAAGCGCGAGATAATGACCAGCATTGACAGACGCAGCCARCAAATTCTCAGTGGACACTTTGAAAAATTCCAATGCGGAACTGTCGCCGAATGATGCGGAGTTCGTAACATCAATGACAATGTCCGCACCGGCCATCGCTGCATTGAGGCCGTCACCTGTGATGGTGTTAATTCCAAACGAACGCGAAGCTTGGATCACTTCCAAACCCTGCCGACGAAGCTTTCCAACAAGCAGGGCTCCAATAAGTCCGCTTGCTCCCACAACTGTCACTTTCATCATTTGCTCCCTTTTCGATTGAATTTGGCCTCGCCCACCTCGCGAAAATGACAGATGCGGTATTCAGGCGCTGTCAAACGCCCGGAATACGGTCTCCGTTGATTTCAACATCTCAGCTCGTGCGATGTAGAAAGATGGTTGGCCAGGTCTGGACGTGCCTTCAGAACCGTCGTCAGATTCTATTGATTCAGCAAAGAAGAGCATGCCACCAGGATCGTCACAGCGACCTTGAATTGGCCAACTGCCGCTTCGCGTCTTTATTAGCGATAAGGCAGTACGAGGTCCTGCTCCTTCGTATCGACGACAAATACCGCCAATAGTCTTGCAGGCTTGGATTGGCTTGCATTTTCGCTGAGACCATGGCGATCGCCGGGATTTTCGGCAAAACTTTCCCCGGCGCTGTAGACCTTGACGGGTCCATCATTAACCTGACTTTTTATGGCACCTTCCAGAACGGTCGCATAAATGAATGCCGAATTGGGATGCGTATGAGCTGCGGATGTGCCGCCCGGTCCATACTCGACCAAGACACCTTTCATGCTCATTCCGGGAGCATTGGGTAGTTCGTGATCAAATACGAGCGTCACTTTCGACTCCTTGTCAGCATCGCCGGCAAAGGTCGGTGCATTGGCGGCGATCATGACGGCCGCCGAAATCAGGATGGTCCGGAACATTTGATTTATCCTCGAATTGGTTGGTAGCTGAGAGATGTTTATTGACCCATCCCCATCTGCTTTCTCGCTGTATTTATTACGCTGGTTCAGTGTGCTGGGTTTGATGCAACCAGTCCTGACATCCAATCTTGCCGAGGCGCGCGTCCTCGAATTTAATGAGAAGCTCTGGTGGCCGTTCATAGTTGATGCGCTGAGCCATTATCATCTCTCATTGTTGTGAATCTTTCAGATCTTTCGATCGCTTCCAACAGTGACTGGAGAGAGAAAATCATACTATTGTGCAGAGGGCATAACGCACTAGTCATCAGGTTTAGTCGACCCATGCTGAAGTCTAGGCTACGAGACATTTGGCCCCGTGGTCTGCCGCTGTGGAGCTTGCCGGATTAATCTTGGCTTAGAGTAGCGAAGACTTCCGCCACAAGATCATGGCGAGGATGTAACGAATGCGTTAGCCTGCCATTACTGCAACGTCGCACTTGGTCTGGGCAACTTATCCCGAAGACTTGGTTATAACTCATCCCGTCTCATGGATTTCCATAGGGTGCGGTTGACGCAAGGCGGGACTAGGATGAGGCAGTTAGTTCGCCAGCCAGATACAAGGATATGTATTGCACCAAGCGCAGACAGTTCGCAGGATTTCCTCGTCCGGCAGGAGAAAGCAATGACGATAGCGTTGAACTCACCTGACGAAAGTGAATCCGAAGCACTACAGGCGGCGCAGATCATCGAAAGCGTGGTTGGTAACGCATGGGCAACCGACGCCGCGGGCAAATTCATTTATATGAGTCCAGCGGCGCTGCTTGTCCTCGGTGTGACGTTGGAGGAACTCAGGTCTCCTACCGAACAAAGCGTTTCTGTTTGGAAGCGGATAATCCATCCAGATGATTATGACAGCGCCATCGCCACATGGCATCGATGCCTACAGTCTGGTGAACATTACAATGTTGAGCACCGGGTGTTACGCGCGAGTGGTGCTTATGGGTGGAGTCGAAGCTCGGGGCAACCGCTGCGCGATGACCACGGCCAAGTCATAGCATGGTATGGCACAGTGATTGACGGTGATATTTCATCCACCGCTAAAGAGCGATTTGCTGATGTGACAAGTGCTGCTCTCAAAGAAAAAGCAGCTCCAGATGTTCCGCATTCACTGATCCTTATCCATCCGGATGACCGCACAACTGCAGCCCATGCAGACGCGCGTGCCTTCTGGACGGGCGTCCCTCAAATCACGAGACATCGACAACTCGATGCCGAAGGCAGTTATCGGTGGACCGAGACCCGTTCGGAGCCAGGGTATAGTGTAAGTGTCGACATCGACGATCTGGCGACAGATAGAGAGCCGCTGGTTACGACGGTGCCAGACCTTGTGGACGAAAGCGAAGAAGGGCCAATTCGGTCGGCAGGCGTCGTTGAGAGTATATTTGGCAATGGCTGGGCATTCGATGCGACCGGCAGGTGGATATATCTACATCCGTTTGCGCAGAATTCCCTTGGAGTGACACTCGACGATCTGAACGCCTCGTTGAAGGATGGGCATACGGCCTGGAAGCGTCTGCTTCATCCGGACGATTACGACCAGATCGCCGCCACATGGCGCCATTGCCTAGAGACCGGTGATCATTTCAACGTGGAGTTTCGTTTCCGGCGCGCGAGTGGCAACTATGTCTGGGCTCGAACTGCGGCGCGGCCATCGCGCGATAAACAAGGTCGTATCACGGGATGGTATGGCATAGCCCTTGATAATGATGTTCACAAAAAAACCGTAGCGGCGCTGCGTGGCCGCGAGCGGGAGCTTTCACAGCTCGTCGATATGGTCCCGGTTCAGATCAGACGTTTGACCCCGGAAGGCGAGCCGACCTACTTTAACAAGCGCTTGCTCGATTTCTTTGGTTTGAACGACGTTGCACAATTGGGTGGGGCGGGAACGAGCCGCTTGGCCGCGGCAATGCAGACCCTTGTTCACCCCGAAGACTCGGATCTTCTCACAAGGGCGATCCGCCATTCGCTGGCCAGCGGCGAGCCTTATTCCATGAAGTATCGAATGCGTCGTGCGGACGGTGCATACCGCTGGGTTGATGGACGCGGGGAGCCGCTTCGAGATCAAAGCGGAGCTATCATTCAATGGTATGCAATCTCTATCGACATAGATGATGAGATGCGCGCACAGGAAGCATTGCGCGACCGGGAACGGGAACTCTCACAACTTGTTGACATGGTTCCGAGCTTACTCTGGCGATTAAACCCGATAGGCGAACCGACCTTTTTCAACAAGCGCCTGATACGTTTTCTCGGCGTCGACGCCGCATATAAAGACAAGCCAGTTGCGAGCCAGTTGGCCGCAATCCTGAAGGCCGCAATCCATCCTGAAGACGCAGCCGGCCTTTTGGAAAAACTCAACCGATCCCTTGCCACCGGCGAACGGTTCTTCAAGAGGTTTCGTCTACGCCGCGCCGATGGCGTTTACCGTTGGGTCGAAGGCAGTGCAGAACCATTGCGTGATGAGGGCGGCCGGATCCTTCAGTGGTACGGCCTTTCGCACGACATTGAAGATCAATTGCAGGCCGAAGAAGAGCTTCGGAGCAGCAAGCAGCAGCTGGAACAGATGATAGACGCCGTGCCTTTCAATGTTCTGAGCTTTGCACCTTCTGGCAGGATGACCTATGCCAGCCAACGATATCAGGACCAGGTTGGATCGCCGGCGGAGCAGATACAGGACTTCGACGCGTTGGCCCGAGACGTGGCACATCCTGAAGACTTTCCAACAATGTTCAAAAGGGCAAAGAATGGCTTTGCAACCGGCCAGCCTTTCGTGAACCGTTTTCGCCGGCGCTTGAAAGATGGCAGTTATCGCTGGATAGAAGCGCGGGCGCAACCACTGCGCGATGCGGATGGCTCGATCGTGCAATGGTACATTGCTTCAATCGACATCGAAGACGAGATGCAGGCGCAGGAAGCCTTGCGAGAAAGAGAACGTTTTCTCTGGCAACTCGTGGAAACGCTGCCGGCAATGATCGATTGCGCTGCGCCAAATGGCGAGCCAGTCTATCGCAGTCAGCAGCTCCGTGAATTCCTCGGCTATGAGCTTGAAGAGCTGGACGGTGCGATAAAGTCACGGCTGGACGGTACACTTGACGCCGGTGTCCATCCGGACGATCTCGCCGGGGTCAAGGAACAGTACGCCCAATGCCTGTCGACCGGCGAGCCTTACGCACGCAGGCATCGCCTGCGGCACTTCAATGGCGAATATCGTTGGGTAGAGACACGTGCAGCTCCCATGCGCGACTCTGAGGGCAACATCGTGCAATGGAACGTCATTTGCCTGGATATTGATGGCGAGGTTCGCGCGCAGGGAGAACTGCGTTTGGCGCAAGAGAGTTTGGCGCGCGCGAGCCAGGCGGCGAGCCTTGCCGAGCTCTCTGCTTCGATCGCACATGAGGTGAACCAGCCACTGGCGGCCGTCGTGGCAAACTCGCACGCATGCCAGCGCTGGCTTACTGCTGAGCCCCCAAATCTCGAGCGCGCAAATAAAACGGTCGAGCGCATTATTCGCGACGCCAACTCGGCTGCCGACGTCGTGAGCCGCATCCGCGCCTTGTTCAAGCAATCCGTGGAGACGAGAACCATTACAACGCTCGACAGTGTCGTTGCCGAAGCACGCGAACTCTTGACCGAAGAGGCTGTCCGGCGCCGCATCCGCGTCAATGTCGATGTCGAAAGGAATCTTCCGCCTGTTGCACTTGATCGCATTCAAATACAGCAAGTGCTGATCAACCTGATGCGCAACGGCATGGACGCGATGGATTCTGCCACAGGCGACCGTGTTCTTAGGATGCGGGTGCGATACTTAGGTGACGTAGTTCGAACGGAAATTAGCGATTACGGACCGGGTATCGCGTTTCCTGATAGGATATTCGAGCCGTTCTTCACCACGAAAGACCACGGCATGGGCATGGGACTCTCAATCTGCCGTTCGATCATAGAATCCCACGGTGGACGGTTGTGGGCGGAAAACAATGAACCGCATGGAGCGACGTTTATCTTCACGTTGCCGATCGAAATGAAGGCGGCATCATGACGACAGAAGAACACATTGTCTTCATTGTTGATGATGACAAGCGCATTCAAGAAGCGTTGTGCGAGCTGCTGGCCTCACACGGCATGCGCGCCGAGGTGTTCGGATCGGCGGGCGAGTATATCAATGCAGAAAAACCCGATATCTCAGCCTGTCTCATCCTCGATGTCCAACTACCAGACATCAACGGTCTCGAGTTGCAGACGCAGATCGGGACCCATGACCACCCGCCGATCGTGTTCATAACAGGGCATGGCGATATACCGTCATCCGTCCAGGCCATCAAACACGGCGCTGTGGACTTTCTGACCAAACCCTTCAGCGATGCGGACCTCATGTTGGCAATCCACGCGGCAATCGCACGGGATCGGCAAAAAAGATCGGAACGCTCTGAACTCGGCGAATTGAGACAACGTTACGTCGAACTGACGCCGCGAGAGCGTGAGGTGTTGCCTCTTGTCGTGAGCGGTCTTCTCAATAAGCAAGCTGCCGCTGAACTGGGGATCAGCGAAGTTACACTGCAAATCCACAGGCGAAACGTGATGCAGAAGATGGCAGCGGCGTCGCTCGCCGATCTGGTGCGTATTGCAGAAAGATTAGAAATACCGATTACCCACTCGCGACGAGGGGGAGGAAATTGAAGATGAATATCACAAGACATGTCGTGGCAATCGTTGATGACGATCCGAGATTGCTTGAATCGGTGGGCGATCTTCTGGAATCCGCGGGCTACGCATCTTGCGGTTTTCCATCGGCAGAATCGCTGCTCGTCAACGGTCTATCGGATATGGATGTGCTTATCACAGACATCGGCATGCCTGGCATCGATGGCTTTGAACTTCGTGAACTGGTGAGGAAGTTACGTCCGGATCTGCCGGTATTCCTGATCACGGGCCGCCACGAGATAGCAGACCAAGGACGCGCTCAAGGCTTTAGCGGATGTTTCCGCAAACCCTTCGATGCTCAAGCCCTGCTCGCTGCTATTGCTGATGCTTTACGCAATCAAAAGATGGAGGGGTAACATGAGAGTCGACCAACCGTTGCTGCAGAAATCGACACCGCCATTACCGCAGCGGAAGACTGAAGACGATCAGCCGCTCGTCATGATTGTGGATGACGACGCTTCCGTTCGGGAGGCTCTGTCAGAGCTGATCCTTTCGGCCGGTTTCCAGCCTGTCAGCTTTGCGTCAACCCGCGAATTGCTCGAGGCCAATATCCTGCAAAGCCCAGGCTGCTTGATCCTCGATGTACGTATGCCGGGTACAAGTGGACTCCATCTGCAACGTCATCTGGCGGAAAACGGTAACCCCAAGCCGATTATCTTCCTGACCGGGCATGGTGATATCCCGATGACTGTTCAGGCGATGAAGGCAGGTGCTGTGGACTTTCTTACCAAACCGGTGCGAGACCAAACGCTGCTCGATGCCGTGCTTGCGGGAATAGCAATGGATGCTGAACGACGGGCTGAGGCATCGGTCGCCAACCGCAATATCGAACATCTCGAAACACTAACACAGCGCGAGCGCGAAGTACTGCATGAAGTGGCGCGCGGACGCCTCAACAAGCAGATCGCGTTCGATCTGGGCATCAGCGAAGTGACGGTCAAGCTGCACCGCAGCAACGTCATGCGCAAGATGGAAGCTGCTTCAATCGGAGAGTTGATCCGCGCATGGGAAACCCTGCCTGCGGCAATGCGCGAAGCCGGCGGCGCCAAGACTTTGGCATGACCTGATCTCTCAGTATCTGTCTGAGGGGATTTCACCAGATCAGCGGTGCCTAATGAATTTATGGCCTGACCAAGGGTAGTATCCACCGATACAGCGATGCAGGTTTTATTGATACCGGGTAGCAGCCCAGATCCTTCGCCAAAGGAAGTAATTTTTGGAAGATTTGAGACAAGAACGTGCCTTGCTGAGGAATGCACGCGGACGTGGCCAAGCGGGCATTTCAAATTTTTCATCCGTGAGGCATTGTTTGGAGGCGCATGGGGCGCGATGCTTAGACTCACAAACGCCTAAGCGAAAAAGCAGGAGTCTGACGATGACGAGCACACAAATTTCGCAGGGCTTCTGACATGGTAGCGCCCTCTCGCCCGAAAATTACCGGTGTGCGGCAATTCCTTGATTTGGAGCAGCAGCGCGATTGGATAGAGGGCAAGATCGACTTGCCGGATACCGGCGACCGCTTGGAGTCCCTGGAACAGCGTTTTAAATATGTCGCTCGATTTGAGAAGTTACGTAATCGCCCGCAAGCAGCGGAAGTGCTGGAGATTCTCGGGCTATATGGTCCAAGCTGCATTCCCATTCCCCGCAAGACCGAACGCCACTACTGGTCGGTTTCCTGTCTGCCGTCGACATCGGACAAGCCGCTCATCCGCGTCAATGCGAGCTGGATGGAGCTTTTCACACTCTATGCACAAGACGAAGATATCCGCGCCAGATTCATCGTGCATCTTTCGGATTTCACTACGGATCGTTCAGCCACGCCGAGCCGGGTGGATGAACCCTTTCTCGAGCAAAGCGTCGCGATGCCAGAGGACGTCAGTTATTTCTTCCCGCGTGGTGCAGACATTTTTGGCATCAACGTGCGCAGCTCAATCTCGATCCGCAAATTTCTGATGGACAGCCGCGTGTTGCGCGGCATTCGGACCTTCAACCTGACGCACATGAACCGGGGAAGAAACGCCTATCAGGCGAGTCATTGCTACAGCGTGGCGGATTTTATGCAGGCAGATTGAGAAGGTATTAATGCGCGCCATGCTGACCAACGCACAGCGGCTCTGATGGGCTGTCAAATCGCACTTAGGCATGGTCGCTTCGCATCGAGATTATCAATAAGTAATTTCGGCTCGGCTTGCAGATAAAATTAGCAAATCATTTCTTCTTGGCAGCGAGTGGTCTCTCTATTGTTCTCTTTTCCCGTTGAATGCCGCCAGTGGTCGCGTTGTGCCGCCAGCTATCCAAGAGGACAATTCCCATGACCACGGTCCGATCGCTCATCTTCAGTCTAACTGGCATCATCTTTTTCGCGATTTCTACAATTGTTCACGCAGCAGAGATTTCCGAACTGCGAATAGATTGGGCCACATATAATCCGGTTGGCCTTCTGCTTAAGAAGCAGGGTATCCTTGAAAAGGAGTTCGAAAAGGACGGGATCAAGATTCGCTGGGTTCAGTCTGCCGGTTCCAATAAAGCGCTGGAATTTTTAAATGCCGGCTCCATAGATTTTGGCTCAACTGCCGGCGCTGCAGCGCTTCTTGGACGGATCAATGGTAACCCCGTGAAGTCCGTTTACGTTTATTCACGCCCTGAGTGGACGGCTCTCGTCACGCGGCCCAACACTGGCATCAACGGCGTCAGCGATTTGAAGGGCAAGCGCATCGCGGTAACGCGGGGCACGGACCCGCATATTTTTCTCGAACGTGCCTTAGCCGACGCAGGTCTCACCGAAAAGGACGTTACACTCGTGCTCCTTCAGCATGCTGACGGCAGGCTGGCATTACAGCGTGGTGACGTGGACGCTTGGGCTGGGCTCGATCCGCTCATGGCCGCAGCAGAAGTGGAAGATGGTGCAAAGCTTTTCTACCGCAAGCCCGAAAATAATACATGGGGCGTTCTTAACACAAGCGAGAGCTTTGCTGCCGAGCATCCCGCGATCGTCAATCGCGTGATCGCCGCCTATGAAAAGGCTCGCGCCGAAGCAATTGCCCATCCGGACGAATTGAAGGCTGTACTGATCGAAGCAACCAAACTGCCGGAAAGCGTCATAACCAAACAGATTGAACGAACTGACATCAGTCATTCACGCATCGGAAGTGAACAAAGCGATACAATCGCTTCGGCAGGCCTCGCCTTGCAGAAAGCTGGTGTCATCGCTTCTGACGTCGACGTCAAGGCGACCACTGACAAACTGATTGATGCCAGTTTCGCGACCGCCAGCCAATAACGGACAAGACTGGTCGATGAGTGCAACGGAAATCAGTTTACCCGAGATTGTGCACGAGAAGGCCAGCGCCGCCCCCATTGTCAAATCACGCCTCAAATCCGTCTGGCTTGGCATGCTTGTTCCGCTTGTGCTGGCGCTCTTTTGGGAGGCAAGCGTGCAAACGGGCCTCATAGTCGGACGGCTGATGCCGCCTCCTTCGCGCATCATGATGACCTTGTGGAATCTATGGCAAAGTGGGGATCTCACCACGCATATCATCGCGACGACGTTGCGAGTGTTCTCAGGTTTTGTGGTTGGCACTATCGTGGGGACATTGTTTGGAGCGTTGACCGGTTATTCCCTGCTCATGCGCCGCCTTTTTGATCCCTCATTACAAGCTCTGCGCGCCATTCCTTCCATCGCCTGGGTGCCTCTGTTCATTCTATGGCTTGGAATTTTCGAAGAATCGAAGATTGCCCTCATTGCAGTGGGTGTCTTCTTTCCGGTTTACCTGGGGGTTAGCGGGGCGGTGTTATCGGTTGATAGGAAGATTGTTGAAGTTGGCCGCATCTTTCGGTTGAGCGGCTTTGAACTGATCCGACGTATTCTATTGCCCGCCGTGCTGCCAAGCTATGTTATCGCGCTGCGCTCTGGCCTGGGACTTGGCTGGATGTTCGTCGTCGCCGCCGAATTCATGGGCGCTTCAGAAGGTTTGGGCTATCTGCTTGTAGATGGCCAACAGCTCGGTAAACCAGATCAGATTCTCGCCGCAATCATCATCTTCGCCATCGTCGGCAAATTGTCCGACAGTCTGATCGCATCGATTGCCGTGCCCTTCCTGCGCTGGGAAGACCGATTTGGACCGGGAGCCTAAGCGCATGCTTCAAGTCAATGCCATCAGTAAAATTTATCTCAATGGCACTCAAGCACTCGATAACATAACGCTCAAAGTCGAGGACGGAGAAATCTTCGGCATTGTCGGCGGTTCCGGTTGTGGCAAGAGCACATTGCTGCGATTGATCTCAGGGCTCGATACGGCAACAGGTGGGATAGTCAGCGTCGATGGCGTGACGATCATCAAGCCACATCCCTATATCGGTCTTGTCTTTCAAGAACCACGACTGCTTCCATGGCTGAATGTCGCCGACAATGTCGGCTTTGGGTTGAATGAACCGAACACGGAATTGAAAAAACAGCGTATTGATGAAGCGCTTGAAAAGGTGGGGCTTTCTCGCTTTGCTACATACTGGCCCAAGGAACTGTCAGGAGGTCAGGCCCAACGCACAGCACTGGCCCGGGCACTTGTTACACGTCCACACGTTCTTCTGCTGGACGAGCCCTTTTCGGCGCTCGACGCCTTCACCCGTGCGGAGTTGCAGGAACATTTATTGGAGCTTTGGAATGAGAGCCGGCCGACTCTCGTGCTGGTCACGCACGATATTGAGGAAGCGCTATTTCTCGCTGATCGCATCGCAGTGATGCGACCATATCCGGGGCGTATTGCAGAAACGTTCCGTATCAACTTGCCGCGCCGGCGTGACCGCCTCTCGCCTGAATTCGAGAAAGTGAAGCGTGACATCCTTCGCTCGCTCAATACCACGCTCATTTCGCACAAAATTGCTTCCTGAAGTCTTATAAGGATTGACGATGACCACCATCATTTCAGACAAAATCAAGGTTCTGTGGTTTCTACCCACGCATGGCGACAGCCAATATCTTGGTACATCGGAAGGCGGAAGGGCAGTTGACCTTCCTTACCTTCAGCAAGTGGCACAAGCGGCCGATACGCTCGGTTACTACGGCGTCCTTCTGCCTACCGGTCGCAGTTGCGAGGATAGCTGGGTCGTTGCTTCGGCACTCGCTCCATTGACAAAACAGTTGCGCTTTCTTGTGGCCGTGCGCCCAGGCCTGCAATCGCCCACTCTGGCCGCTCGCATGACGGCCACGCTGGACCGTATTTCAGAAGGCCGGCTGCTGATCAACGTCGTGACGGGAGGCGACCCGGTAGAGAACAAAGGCGATGGCATTTTTCTTTCTCACGACGAACGCTACGAAGTCACCCGCGAATTTCTCGATATCTACAAGGCCGTTTTACGCGGTGAAACGGTGGAATTCACCGGGAAGCATTTCAAGATCGAGGATGGTCGGTTGCTGTTCCCCCCACATCAGACGCCACATCCGCCGCTTTATTTCGGCGGTTCATCGGAAGCGGCCAATGCCGTTGCCGCCGAACAGATCGACAAATATCTCACCTGGGGCGAACCGCCGTCTGCTGTTGCGGAAAAGATAAACAGCGTCAATACACTGGCGCAAAAAGCCGGACGCAAGGTCAGCTTCGGCATTCGTCTGCATGTGATTGTACGTGAAACCAATGATGAAGCCTGGGCCGCCGCTGAAAAGCTGATCAGCAAGCTTGATGATGATACCATTGCTGCCGCGCAAAAGGTCTTCGCTCGCATGGACTCCGTTGGTCAATCGCGTATGAGCAAGTTGCATGGCGGGCGCCGCGATCAACTGGAAGTCAGTCCCAATCTCTGGGCTGGCGTCGGGCTCGTGCGGGGTGGTGCTGGAACAGCGCTCGTTGGTGATGCGGCAACGGTGGCCGAGCGTATGGACGAGTACCGGCGCATCGGCATCGATACCTTTATCTTATCGGGTTATCCGCATCTGGAAGAAGCTTATCGCTTCGGCGAGCTGGTACTCCCGAACCTGCCGCTTGATCATGCGATCCGGACAAGTGCTACCTCGGTCAATATGGGCCCGTTTGGCGAAACCGTTGCGGGAGATCATCGTCCCGCAACTCTGCGGGCAAGCCAATCGTGACACAGCCACCTGTTGTGGCGATCATTGGCGGCGGCTTCTCTGGAGCGGCCATCGCCTATCATCTGGCAAAACAGATCTCCCAGAACGAGATCGAGATTGTTGTTGTAGAACCACGGGAAATGCTGGGCGGAGGCCTCGCCTACTCCACCACTGATCCCGCACACCGGATTAACGTACCCGCGGCCAAAATGACGATGGTATCTGCGGAGCCGGACCATTTTTGCCGATGGTTGGTACATGACAGCGCCAGTCGTGAAGACAGCCTTGCCCGAACAGCCAGGGGCGATGACTTTCCGCAACGCTCCGTATTCGGACGCTATGTTCATGACCACATTGAGCCCTTCCTTAAAACCGGGCAAGTCCAGCACGTCAGGGCCAAGGCATTGGCGATTGCACTTGCCGACGGGCGCTACGCCATTGTCCTTGCCGACGGGAATATTCGCAGCGCCGATATTATTGTCATTGCAACGACACATCCGCTGCCGACTGTACCAGCCACTTTGCTGCACCTGAAAGGGGAACAACGTTTTGTGCCGGACCCCTATTCCGAAAATGCGCTTGCAACAATTGAGGCGCACCATTCGGTCCTCATCGTTGGCACCGGTCTCACAGCTGCCGATATTATTGCTTCACTCGACAAACGCGGCCACCACGGTTTGATCACGGCCCTGTCGCGCCACGGTTATCGTTCCCGTGGACATGCTGTTGTTCCCGTCACTCCCTATGGCACGTTCGGGAACGATGTCACCGCCAGCGCCCTGTTGCGCAATATCAGGCAAACATTGAAACGGGCTGAGAATGAGGGATTAACCTGGCATTGGGTTCTTGATGCCCTTCGCGACCAAGCTCCGTCTATCTGGAATGTTCTTCCTACGGATGAACGGCGGCGGCTGGTCCGGCATTTGCGATCCCTATGGGATGTGCATCGGTTTCGGATCGCTCCGCAAGTGGAAGCAGTCCTCGACCAGCGTTTGCGTGACGGCACGCTTGTTATCCTTCCCGCCTCACTGCATTCAGCTTCAATGATCGCTGAAGGTTTTAACGTGAGCTATCGGCAACGGCACAACACCACCGTTGAAACTGAACGCTTTGATGCAATTGTCATTACCACCGGACCCGCCCATGCAACGCTGGCAAGCGAGAGCCCATTGATTGGCGCGCTGTTTGAACAGGGCTTACTTAGCGCCGATCCTGTCGGGCTGGGTCTGCACACTGCGCGGACCGGCCAAGCCATCAGTATCGAAGGGAGGCCTACCGAAACTTTGTACATCGGCGGACCGCTGGCACGTGGTGCCTTTGGCGAGTTGATGGGTGTACCGGAAGTAACCCGCTACGCTGAGTTCATCGCCGAAGCGATCAAAGGTCAGATCATTCGGACACGTTCGGCAGTGCAAAGGCAGGTCTCGTAAATTTTGACGCCTGCCTCGCGCTTATCTCTCGTTCAGCTGTAAAGGCTGACCAACGGTATCTCGCCGTTCAGCACGAAATTGCCAACCTCGCGCGCCTTGTAAAAAACCGGGTCGTGCAATGTGTGAGTACGAACATTGCGCCAGAAACGATCAAAGCCATAACGGGACGCGGTTGCACGGGCACCCATTAATTCAAAAATACGCGCGGTGATTTCCAGCGCCACATGTGTTGCGTGCACCTTGGCATGGTAGGCTTCGATGGCGGCCTCACCCCGTTCCTGCTCCGTGACGGAATGGCCCTTTGCAAGAGCTGCCTGCACAGAGAGTGCCGCGTTTTCCGCGAGAGCAGCTGATGCCTTCAAGCTTGCGGAAAATTCGCCGAACCGTTCAAGAATATAGGGGTCATCGGCGGCACGACTGACACCCGATGTTTCCCACGGTTTTGTCGTCGTGCGCACATAGTCCAGCGCCTGCGCCAGAGCACCTTCAGCAGTACCAAGATAGAAATTGACAAATACCAGCTGGATCAGCGGTGTGTTGAATGTGGCAAGCGGTGGTAATGGCGCTTCGGGCGCAGCAAGGGGTACAAGGAAGTCCGCTTCCGTCACTGCATAATCACGAAACTCGACACTACCGCTATCAGACAGGCGCTGACCGATATTGTCCCAGTCGCCCCCAGGAAAATAACCTGGACGGTCTGTCGGTAGCACCAGACTGGCAATGTCGCCATCCAGCAGCGCAATCACGTTGATGCGGTCGGAAATATGAGCCGCCGTGCTGAATGTCTTGCGGCCGTTGAGACGATACCCTTCTGCCGCGCGGGTCAGCGTCAACCCCGCATCACGCGGATTGACCACAGCACCCCAATAGTGCCCCTTCTCGACAGTTTCGATCCCAAGCGCACGGGCTCTCGCCTCATCAGCGGCGATATAGGGTACATAGGCGTTGACGTAATGGTAGCCGAGCAATTGGCCGATGGAACTTTCGCCGCGCGAAATGATCCGCACCAGCCGCAATGCCTCCGCCCAACGGATGCCGCCGCCACCAATTTCTGTTGGGTGCAAAGCCGTGAGGAGCCCTGCTTTACGTAATGTGTCGATTTCGGCTTTGGGCACACCTGCCTCCCGATCACGCTCCGCCCCCGCTTTTGCAAGTTCTGCGGCAATGGCAATGGCTCGAGCGGCAAAATCGTCATAGGTCGCCGAAGCTGGGTGAATAAGTTTCAGAGATGAGCGGTCGGACATGAGACACCTTTGTCGAGAGGGAAAATCAATCGCCGCGCCCGCGCCGATTGAGAAAACTGGCGGCAAGCACGATAAAAATCAGCAAGCCGGTACCGACCTGCTGCCAATAGAAACTAAGGCCCGTCAGGAGCAAGCCATTAGCGACAATGCTAAGCAGCAGAACGCCAAGCATAGTGCCGGGTATGTTTGGACGCCCCTCACGGCTGAGCGTGGTGCCGATAAAAGTCGCGCCAATGGCATTGAGCATGAACGCTCCACCTGAGTTGGGGATATAAACCGAGACGGTTGACGTTAGGATGATGCCTGCAATTGCCGCGATAAAGCCACTGATCACATAGACCAGTCCAATGTGCCCCGGCACTCTCAGGCCGGAATAGCGCGCTACACTCTGCTGCACACCGATTGCCAGAACCACTCGGCCAAAGCGTGTGCGCAGCAGGACGATTGATGTGATCATGATCAACAAACCAACGATGATCAGAGGC
Source organism: Phyllobacterium sp. TAF24 (assembly GCF_052113785.1). Taxonomy (NCBI): domain Bacteria; kingdom Pseudomonadati; phylum Pseudomonadota; class Alphaproteobacteria; order Hyphomicrobiales; family Phyllobacteriaceae; genus Phyllobacterium; species Phyllobacterium sp. TAF24. The sequence goes on from NZ_JBFRDN010000012.1 coordinate 105,529, forward strand.
ACCGGAATACCGAGAATATGACCATGACCAATAAAGCGGAACAGGGGGGAAATCCCGGTCTGTGGCAGATAGACCGGATTGCCGCCGTTGGTTAGCAATTGCTGGGTACTGCGGCCGATAAATAGCGTTCCAAGCGTCGCAAGAAATGGCGTTATTCCGACACCTGATATCAGCAATGCATTGAACAGCCCAACCAATGCGCCGCTGACAAGCGCAGCAAGGATGGCCAAACCCACGGGATAACCGGCGAGCACCAACGAGACAAAAGCGAAGCTGGCAAAATCGACAGATGTTCCAACCGAAAGATCAATGCCACCGGCCGAGACGGCGAAGGTCATAGCGACGGCGACAATGGCGAGCAGCGTAAAATTATTGACGAGGATACTGGTCAGATTTGCTGATGTCAGAAATGTCGTCGTGGCGAACGAGAAGAAGGCAAAGACCCCGGCAAGCGCGGCGATGACCGCATAGCGCAGCAGGACCTGTCCGATGAACTGCGGGGTAAAGAGGCGGCGATCCGGATTTGCGAACACACTCATCTCACGCCACCCCTTTGCCACGCTGCAATGATGTCGCTGCCACGACCAGAAGTATGAGGATGCCCTGAATGCCACTCACGAGTGTGCTCGAAATATTGAGAAGCTGGAAGCCATTGGTCAGGAAGCCGACTAGCAAAGTCGATAACAGTGTACCGCCAATTGTTGGGACAAGCCGCCGGGAAAACACGACACTCAGGAGCGCCGTCACCACAACAGGAAGCAGCATCTCCCCCGCACCCGTGGTTGAACCACTGAGGTAGGAAACGGACAATATTCCGGCTAATCCGCCACATAATCCACTGGCGATGTAACTGCCGGCAACGATGCGTTTGACCGGCAGTCCTGCCGCTCTTGCAGCTTCAGGAAAGGCACCCACCGCGTAGAGTCGCAACCCCAAGGGTGTGTACTGCACAATACCGGCCGCAATAATGGTGAAAATGATCAGCACATAGGCCAGAACAGGAATGTCAAACGGGCCATAGTTGGAAAGCACAGACAGAAAGTCCGACGCGGCCGAAACCACTGTATTCTGCGTCAGTACCAGCTCCAGCCCGGCCACGACATTCATGACTGCCAATGTTGCCAGCAGGGGGACGATACCAAAGATGACAATGGCAATTGCGTTGACGAGACCAATCAGACCGCCGGTCAACAGCGCACCGGCAATCGCCACGCCGTCGCCATGGCCAGTGGAAACCAGCGTTGCATAAACAGCCGCGCTCAAACCGAGATTGGCCGCAAGTGAGAGATCGATACCGCCCTTCACGACATTGGCGCCGCCGCCAATGATGACGATTGTCAGGCCAATCGCCAACACGCCGAGAATGGCCGACTGCCCCAACACATTGCCAATATTACCCAGTGTGAAGAAGAATGGTGCGGTGATCGAGAAGAAGATCAGTAGCGCAGCAAAGGCCAGTATCGAACCACCGCGCAAGGCAAACCCTGCGAGCCAGCGCGCAAAGCGCCGGGCGCCGTCATTCCCTGAACTGAAGTCGGACAATGTATCAATATCAGCTGACATGGCGCTGTTCTCCATAGTGCTGGATCAATGCGCCCGTCGCCTCGGCAAGGACTTCATCGGGTGTCGCTTCCGATGACTGGAACTCACGAACAACAGCCCCCCGATAGAGAACAAGAATACGATCCGTTATCCCGATAAGTTCAGGAAGATCACTGGAGAGAATAAGGATTCCAGCACCGCGTTCGGCAAGTTTACCGATAAGGTTATAAATCTCGACCTTCGAACCAATATCGACACCAACAGTCGGCTCATCGAGGATATAGAGGGTTGATTTCCGGCTCAGCCACTTGGCGAGTGCCACCTTCTGCTGATTACCGCCACTTAAAGTGCAAGCGGGTGCAAAGCGGCCATTGGTCTTGATCGCCAGTTGCTCAATAAGCCTGTCCACTTCAGTATGTTCTTCATCTCTTTTGAGAAATCCAAATCCGGTGAAACGTTTCAAACTGGCAAGGGTAATGTTTTCCGCAACGCTCAGGCCGAGGGCCACACCATCACCCCGACGGTCTTCCGGTACCAACGCCAGACGTTTGGCCACTGCCGCAACAGGAGAGCGCGGTCGCCCCTTTTCGCCTTCGATTGTAATCTCGCCGGTATCGGCCGCTTCAAGCCCGAAGAGCACGCGCACGAGATCCTTGGCACCGGACCCGAGCAATCCTGTGAGACCGACAATCTCGCCTTGCCTGATATCCAAGGAGACGTTCTGAAATTTTCCAGCCTTGGAAAGCGCTTTGGCGGTCAGAACCGGCTCACCGATTGTCACGGATATCTTGGGGAACATTTCTTCAATGTCCCGCGCCACCATCAGTGAGGCAATTTTTGATGCCGGTGTGGCGCGCGGATCGATGGTGGCTACATCCTTGCCATTACGAAGGATCGTCGCGCGGTCACAAAGTGCTTCGATCTCGTTGAGATAGTGGGAGATATAGATAATCGTGATGCCGTCAGCACGCAGCCGCCGAATAAGATCAAACAGGATATCCGCCTCGCGCCGCACCAGTGCCGCAGTTGGTTCGTCAAAAACAAGGATGGATGGTTTATCCAGCAATGCTCGAGTGATCTGTACAATCTGCTTTTGTGCAGCGGTCAGTTCACTGATGAGCACATTGGCCGGAAGCTTCAGCTTGAAATACTTGTCGAGAATTTCCTCGGCTCGTTTGCGGATCGTCCGTCGATCGAGAAAAGGCAGCCCCGCCAAACGCGGCTCTCGCCCGAGAAACAGCGACTCGCCAACGGTAAAACTTGGCACCAGCAGACGATCCTGATGAATGAAGTGGATACCGAGCTTCTCCACCTCATACGCTGACAAACGCCTATGACTGATGTTGTTGATTTCGATGGAGCCTTCATCCGGTTGATAGAGACCCGCGAGGATCTTGATCAGGGTGGATTTTCCTGCACCATTCTGGCCGATTAACCCATGGACAGTGCCACGCTCGACCTCAAGCGTAGCACCCGACAGCGCCTCGACGCCGCCGAAGCGCTTGACCAATCCACGCAATCTCAGGGCATATTTGCCGTTGTCCGCTACCGGGCTCATTCATCAACCGCCATCAACCGAGACGCAGGGTCTTGGTGACTTCCTCGATATTCTTCTTGTTGGCGATGAGGGCGGGAACGTAGGTCTCACGCGGTAATTTCTGCCCGGCGAGGTAGCGCGCCACATTGCGGATAGCCGTACGGCCGATCTCTTCCGGTTGCTGTGCTGCATTGCCTGCGGCCGGTGAATTCGGATCGCGAACCAGTTGCAAAACTTCCGGGCTGCCATCGACACCATAGGTGCTGATTTCCGTGCGGCCTGCAGCGACCAAAGCCTGTGTAGCGCCTAACTGGGGAATGTCCCAGGCAGACCAGATCGCCTTGATCGACCCCTTTTCCGGATATTTGTTGAGGATCGCCGTGATCTGGCTGAACGCATCCTGAACGGTGTTCGGGATGACATCCCGTAGCTCCGGTTCGATGATTTTTACATCGGGATAATATTTGATCACAGCTTTCAACTGGTCATAACGGATAGCGCAGGGCACGACGCCATAGAAGCCGTTAAACACCACAATATTTCCAGCACCACCAATATCAGACACCAATTGCAGAGCAAGGTCGGAACCAATGCGCCAGTTGTCCGATGTAGTGTTGTTGAGTGAATTGGGCGTGCCAACGTCGATGGTAAAGACCGGTATCTTGGCATCCTTCGCGCGCTTCAACCACGGATCAACGACGGTCAGCGTTCCCAGCAACTGCACCAGCGCATCGGGTCGCTGTGCGATCAGCGTCTGCAACTGCGAGACAAGCTTGGTATCGTTGCGCTGCGCATCAACGGCAATGGGCTCACCACCCAGCTTCTTCACTTCATCGATCTGGGCATTATAGGCCGTCAGGTCAAAATGATGATCCGTACCGGTAGCGCTGATGGCAATACGCTTGCCTTTGAGCGAAGGTATCTCTTCTTCGGCGGCGACTGCACCGCTGCTTGCGCCAAGCAATCCGGCATTGGCAACAGCGAGCGTCGCACCAGCGGCCAGACCAGCCTTGAGTAGGTTGCGACGGCCGATCGCCAGTGCGGAATTTTTTATTTCGCTCATTACTGTCTCCTGATACCCATTTTGGCCCAGCTCGATAAATGGCCGGCATTATCAATCTGGCTATCAGGGTAGTTACTCTACTCATTTAATCGAGATTAAACTTTTCCCGCTTGGCTGGCGTCAGGAAAAACGGTCCTCATTTTGAGGCAGGAGTCACATCGATATTCCGGATCAGCCTCCATTTAAGGCGTATGACAGCGCCCACATGCTTGGTATTGGAAATTGCTTTTGCCCGGCCGCTTTCATGATCTCCAACGCGTTTTGCGTGATTGTCCCAATTTATAGAAATTCGTTTCTTCCAACTTTACCCCGTACAAAGAAAACTCTGCACCAGCGAAAGCACGCTCATTGCCCACAAGCATCAAGAGAAGAATCCGATGACGAGTATACCGCTTCAACGCTTCAACCTAAGCGATGCATCCGCCGTCGGAGCACATCGTGTTGCCGGTGATCAGGAAGCGTTGGAGACCGCAAAACGGTTGGCTGCGGAATTCGCCAAGGGAGCGGCCGAGCGCGACCGTCAAAGGCAGCTTCCCCATCAAGAGCTGGAAACTCTCTCACGATCCGGTCTGCTCGCCATCACTGTTCCAAAAGAGTTTGGCGGTATTGATGTTAATACTGCGACGCTGGCGGAAGTGACGGCAATTCTCTCCGAAGCTGATCCTTCTATCGGGCAGATACCCCAGAACCATTTCTACATTCTCGAAGCCTTGCGCGTGGATGGCACACGGGAACAGCAAGCCTTCTTCTTCGACCGTGTGCTACAAGGCGACCGGTTCGGCAACGCCCTGTCAGAGAAGGGTACAAAGACCGTCGCGCATTATAATACCCGCATCGTACCGGATGGTTCGCGATACCGCATCAATGGGCAAAAATTCTATTCGACTGGCGTACTCTTTGCGCATTGGGTGGTTATCTTTGCCACTGATCCGCAGGATCAGATCACCATGTCGTTTGTGCCGCGCGATACACCCGGCCTTACCCTTGTCGATGACTGGGCCGGTTTCGGCCAGCGCACCACCGGCAGCGGCACGACCATCATTAAAGATGTGATTGTGGATGCAGGTGCTGTTGTCCAGCACCATAAAGGCTTCGAACGGCCATCAACCATCGGATCAGTCGGCCAGATCATCCATGCAGGTGTTGATCTTGGCATTGCCCGTGCTGCCTTGCAAGAAACCATTGATTTCGTCCGCACCAAATCCCGCCCATGGATGGACAGCGGCGTCGAGCGCGCCTCCGAAGACCCGCACACCATTGCGCGGGTTGGCGATCTCGCTATCCGTATTGACGCGGCGACCGCCCTGCTCGCCCGTTCCGGCGATCTTGTCGACAAGGCTAAAGCCAATCCAAGCGAAGAGAATGTTGTCGCCGCCTCCGTTGCGGTTGCTGGGGCGAAGGTTCTAACAACAGAGGTAGCAATACAGGCGACCAACCTCCTGTTTGAACTGGCAGGCACAAGTTCCACTCAGTCGGATCTCAACCTCGATCGCCATTGGCGTAATGCCCGTACCCACACCCTGCATGATCCTATTCGATGGAAATATCATGTGGTCGGCAATTACCTTTTGAACGACGTGGTGCCTCCCCGCCATGGCGCCCTTTGACCGGAGTTTCCCCTATGACCCGTGAAATTCGTCTCAACGCTTTCGACATGAACTGCGTGGGCCATCAGTCACCCGGCCTTTGGCGTCATCCGCGCGACCAGGCATGGACCTATAAGGACCTGGACTACTGGGTGAATCTTGCAAAAACGCTGGAGCGCGGCAAGTTTGATGGCCTGTTCATTGCGGACGTGCTCGGCATTTATGACGTTCTCAATGGCAGTAAGGACGCCGCCATTCGCCATTCGGCGCAGGTGCCGGTCAATGATCCCCTGCAACTGATCCCGGCTATGGCCTATGCCACGGAACATCTCGGCTTTGGTCTCACTGCCTCGCTATCCTTCGAACACCCCTATACCTTTGCACGTCGCCTTTCGACGCTTGATCATCTGACAAAAGGCCGAGCAGGCTGGAACATCGTCACCTCTTATCTTGAAAGCGGCGCACGCAATGTGGGGCAGAGCAATCAGGCCAGACATGATGACCGCTATGATGTAGCGGAGGAATATCTTGCAGTTTGCTACAAGCTCTGGGAAGGCAGTTGGGAAGATGGTGCAGTTTTACGCGACCGTGAAACCGGTATTTTCACCGATCCTGCGAAAGTTCACGAGATACGTCATGAAGGCAAGTACTTCAACGTTCCTGGCATTCATCTGTGCGAACCCTCGCCGCAGCGCACGCCAGTACTCTATCAGGCAGGTGCATCCAAACGAGGCAAAGATTTTGCAGGGCAGAATGCGGAGTGCGTTTTCGTTGCGGCCCCCTCGAAATCTGTTCTCAAAAAATACGTCGCCAATGTCCGCCAGGCTGCTGAGGAAGCAGGACGCAATCCGCGCGAAATCCTGACATTCAATCTGCAGACTGTCATCCTGGGCGAAACCGATGCGCAGGCAAAAGCCAAGTTCGATGAGTACCGGAAGTACGTATCGTATGAAGGTGCATTGACCCTTATCTCCGGCTGGACGGGTATTGATTTCGGACAGTTCGCACCGGACGAAATATTGCGTCACCGCTATACGGATGCTGTGCAGTCAGCTGTTGAGACATTTACAACGGTTGATCCGAACAAATCATGGACCGTGCGCGAGATGGCCGACTGGGTCGGGATTGGCGGTTTCGGTCCGGTCTTTGTTGGTTCGCCTTCAACCGTCGCGGACCTTTTGCAGGAATGGATCGAAGATACTGATGTCGATGGTTTCAATCTTGCCTATGCGGTGACACCGGAGACCTTTGAGGACGTGGTCAATCTGCTTGTACCGGAGTTGCAAAAGCGCGGTGTCTATAAGACCGATTATCGTTCGGGCACATTGCGTGAAAAACTGTTCGGTGCCGGCCCGCGTCTGCAAGCACCTCATCCAGCTGCCAATTACCGGCACCTCCGCGTTCCGGGATCTAAAGTAGCCGCATAGCCAAGCGGAACACTGGCCCCAAGAGTTTTACTTGGGGCCAATCGCCATCTCAAACTGAGCCGCCTAATATAATTTGGCGGGAATCCAATCTGCCGTCACCGCATCGCTCGTACTGAAGGATGGTAGCTTCGAAGCCAAATCCTCAATTGTTTTGACTCCTGCCTCACGCAATGCTGTTTGGGTCAGGAGTGCGGGTTTGACGACAATCTGCCGTGGGACAACGGAACCGGCGACCTTCAGAGCAATCGCGCGGATCGAGACGGCTCCAACAACAGCCGGATTGGTTGCGGCCGTTGCGACCCAGGGGCTGCCATCCTCAGTAATTTCCTGTATATCAGCCGTCGACACGTCGGCGGAGTAAATCTTCACTCTGTCCGCGATACCAAGATCACGAGCAGCGAGTTTCACACCGCGGGCGAACTCATCGTAAGGCGCGAAAACGACCGTGATCTTGGGGTTGGCAGCCAATGCTGCCTTGGCCTGATCGGACGTGCTCGTTGCTGTGGTATCGCTCACAATACCAAAGCGGGCCTTTTCGACAACATCCGGATTTTTTGATTTAAACGTCTCCCATGTTTCATTGCGTCGATCAAGCGGAGCAAAACCAGCAACGTAGGCATATCCGGCCTGGAAGCTGCTGCCATTGTCCTTGACAGCCTGTTCAAGCGCAAGACGTGCCAATTCGTGATCACTCTGCTCCACCTGCGGTATTTCGGGATTGTTGAGATTCACATCAAAAGCAACCACTTTGATCCCGGCATCAATAGCCTGTTGAACAATGTCACCGATAGATTCTGGCAGACCGTGATCAATGACAATTCCCTTCACACCAAGATTGATGGCTTGTTGAATTTGCTCCCGTTGCTCTGCGGCGTTCTGTCTGCCGGGAAACACACGAAGATCAATTCCGAGTTGTTTTGCCTGCGCCTGGGCACCGGCCTGATAGGATTGAAAAAAATCGCCCGCCGAAATGTAGGAGATTAATGCGATTTGCACGCCACCTTTGTCAAAAGGCGAAGGCGCTCCTTCAATACCTGCTGCTAGGGCACTGCCCAGAAGGCCAAATGATATCGCACCTGTAACTATTCCAAGACGATTCAGATGCTGCATGATTCCGTTCCTTCAAGACAGACATTGATTAGGGCGGCGGAAAACGCTGTCCCATGTTTCCTCGCATCACCAAGATATCGACTGTGGTGTTCCTGTATAATCATGCAGTTCCAATTTTGAGGCACCGTCGAAAAACGTTGTTCTTTGATGGAGTATTATTGGAATGAAATGCCCCGTGCCGATTGCACATGAAGGTGTGCTGATATGGCTTTCATAGGTTCTTGGCTGAGTGTGCTGTTTGAACGTAGCGCTCCGGTATAATCTTGCATCGTCATCTGAATATTTGAAATCTGGTTCTTCGATCCGCGCTATCCGGCGGCCCTTGCATGTGAGACATTCCTGCAGTGTTTTGGAGAATGACTTTCGTGTCGTCAGATGGATACTAAAGCCTATGCCACTGTTGGAGATTGACAAACTTTCGCGTTCTTTCGGTTCCACGCGCGCTTTGATTGATGTAGATCTTCAAATTCATGAAGGTGAAATTGTCACCCTGATGGGCGCAAACGGTGCCGGCAAATCCACACTTGTCAAGATATTGTCAGGCGTGTTTCCGGCTGATGAGGGAACCATCCGCTTTAGGAGCGTAGCGTTTGCACCGCAATCACCAGCAGAAGCAGTGCATGCAGGTATCGCAACCGTTCACCAATCATTGGATAGTGTCGGAGCCCCTGGGCTGACAGTTGCCGATATCCTGCTCCTTAATCAATATGCCAATCGTTCCCATCCCTTCTTCCTCAGCAGATCCGGGGTAAGACGCCGTGCCCATGCTATTCTTGACGAGGTCGGGTTCGACCTGCCACTCAATCGCGACTTTGCCGAACTTTCTACTGCCGATCGCCAACTTGTGGCTATCGCCCGGGCACTTTCCAATAACGCCTCGCTTCTGATTCTTGATGAGCCAACTTCCAGTCTCTCAGGAAGGGAAGCAAAACGGCTTTACGACACCCTTTTACGGATCAAGGCCAAAGGCCTGTCTATCCTTTATATTTCACACCGGCTTGCCGATTTGGAGGCGTTGGCAGACCGTGCCGTAGTCATGCGCAGTGGCAGGATTGCGGGCGTTTTCGAACGACCCATCGCTTTCAACAGCGCTATCGAAACGATGATTGGCCGCAAACTTTCCGCAGCGCGAGTTGATGCGCGCGAAGCACGGGGCGCGCCCATTCTTACAATGCTCAATGCCCAGCTTTTATCGGAGACTGAACCATTCGACCTGTTGGTGCACAAGGGAGAGGTCGTTGCTATTACCGGAGTTCTTGGGGCGGGTAAGAGCAGGCTTCTATCAACTATTTTTGGACTCCATCCGCTTGCACACGGCCAGATGTTGCTCAATGGTGAACGCTACGCACCAACGGGTCCAGGCAGCGCCCTTGCCTCTGGTGTTGCTATGGCTGGTGAAGATCGCCATCGCTCATCGCTGATACCCACCGATTGGCCAGGCAGTACGCTCGCTCACACGATCAGCTTGCCACATCTGGCGAAATGGTACCCTTCCGGTTTTCTTTTGGGCAAGCGCGAGCAACGGGAAGCTCAAAGTGCGATAATCCGTCTGGGTATAAAGGCATCCGGACCGTTTGCACCAATTTACACCCTTTCGGGAGGCAACCAGCAAAAAGCCGTATTAGCCCGCTGGGAGGCGGAACAGGGCAAATTGCTGTTACTCGATGAGCCTTTTCAAGGCGTGGATATCGGCGCACGAAACGACATTATAAGAGCAATCCGCAGCAGGACAGATCGGGCCATCCTGATCGCAACATCCGATCCCGAAGAAGCTTTTGAAGTCGCCGACCGTGTCCTTTTTATTGAACGGCACAGCCTGAAATCATCGMTTGATGCTGATTATAGCACTCTGGAGAAGTTAACGTCATGACGGGTTTCAACCAGAAAACGGACCTTCTTTCGTCCGATAGTGATGATGCACGTGCGCAGAAAGGGTCCTTCGCAAGAAGGCTATCACGCGCGACCCAAAAGGGAGCAATCTTTATCCTGCTTACGGTCCTGATCGTGGGATTTGCTATCGCACAGCCCGCCTTTATCAATGTCCTCAATTTGATGAGTATTCTGCAGGCGGTATCGGTAGTCGCAATTCTCGGCGCGGGTGTCACAATCACGCTTGCTGTCGGCGGTTTTGACCTATCCATTGGTGCTGTTGCAGCATCAAGTGTCATGATGGCAAGCTACTCTATGATCGTCTGGGGATTCGGTGTCTATGCGACGTTGCCGATCGTACTGGCCTTCGGTGCTACAGTGGGCATCGCCAATGCTTTGCTCATCGTGAAGCTGCGTGTCCCTGACCTCCTGGCAACTTTGGCGATGATGTTTCTGCTGACCGGCTTGCAACTCATTCCAACAGCAGGGCGTTCCATTTCGTCCGGACTGATCTTGCCAAATGGGATGACATCAACGGGCACTTACGATCCCCATTTCTTATTGATCGGACGATACAGTCTTTATGGCATTGTCCCCATCCCGGTCATCATCATGATCATCGCTGCAATCGTGCTTTTCGTTTTCACGGAAAACACGCGTGTTGGAAGACTACTTTTCGCGGCGGGTGGCAACGAACTGGCTACACGATTAGCCGGCGCCTCCACGGCTCGTCTCAAGACTATCGCCTATGTTATCTCGGGCACGCTTGCCTCGCTAGGTGGCATTATAATCGCCGCTCGTGTGGGGCGTGGTGATGTATCATCTGGTGGATCTCTTTTGATGGATTCGGTCGCAGCAGCTCTGATCGGCTTCGCTGTACTCGGTCTGCGCCGTCCCAATGTTTTTGGTACCGTTATCGGTGCGATTTTCGTGGGGGTGCTGCTGAACGGACTGACCATGCTCAACATCCCCTATTACACTCAGGATTTTGTTAAAGGAGCGGTGCTCGTTGGAGCTTTAGCGCTGACCTACGGACTTGGTCGAAGCGCGTATTGATCTCATCAGCACAGACTTCCCTTTTGCACATCTGGCGATTCAGGTACCGGCCTGTTCACTCGACTGGACGACAGTAATTAAGGGTAACTTATGTGGCAGCAACTTCATGGTCTAATATCTTGATCTATGGCACACCAATACCAGTTGGCATTGGTGTGCCACAAAGAAACTCAGGAGTGGTCCCACGGCATGATTCAGGCAGGTTTAGGCCTGACTTCGATCAACTCCAGGCGTGCAGCGGCGGTTTCTCGCCATTGAGGAAATACTTGCCTAAAATCGCGTACTTCCAACGAACCGGATCGTGCAACGTGTGAGTACGTGCATTGCGCCAGTGTCTGTCCAGATTGTGTTCAGCAAGCGTGGAGCGGGTTCCCGCCAGCTCGAAGAGTTTGTTGGTGGCAGCAATGGCAATTTCCGTGGATAGAATTTTCGCTTCTGCCGTGACAATCTGAGCCTCCGCGACAGTCTCAGCGCTTGGAGTGGCAACGGCGCGATCTATGGCATAGCCCGCCTTCTCCAAAAGGGCCTGGGCCGCATGCAAACGCAAGGTAAGATCACCGATTGCCTGAATCGTGTATGGATCGTCCCATGCGTTCTCAATACCACTGTCGACCCAGGCACGGCTTTTCGTGCGCACGAAATTGACCGTTTCATCAATAGCCGCCTGCGCAATGCCTGTATCAACGGCTACTTGAATGATCTGGAAAACAGCACCGTCCGCCGTCGGTGTCTCATATCCTTTATAGCCCGGCACAAGGTGCGTCTTAGGCACTTTGACATTGTTGAGGATGACTGTCCCGGAAAGTGTCGTACGTTGGCCAAAACTCGTCCAGTCATCAACAACACTCAAACCGGGCGCACCGCGCTCGGCAATGGCGTACCAGGCGCGTCCCAGATCATCGAGCGCCACGATCGGCACAAGATGAGCAAGCAACGCGCCGGAGGAGTAGAACTTCTGGCCATTGACGAGAACATGGTCCCCATGATCGGTAAAACGGGTCTCGAAATCGGCCGCACGTTTTGATCCAAACTCCGAAAAGGCATTGCCGAAACGCGTCCCTTTGAGCACTTCCGCGAACAGGAGCTTTTGCTGTTCTTCATCCGACACAGTACGAATTGCAGCAACAACGCCAAGATGGTTCTGCGCGATCTGGCCTATAGAGGAGTCGGCAGCCGAGATAATTTCGATTACCTTTGCCAGTGTTGCATAGGAAACCTCAGGACCACCGTATTTCTTGGGGACATTAATCGACCAGAGCCCGCTTTGGGAAAATGCGTCAAGCTCGACAATCGGCCATATCCGTTCGCGGTCCCGCTGTGCTGATCCCGTCACGAATGTTTCCGCCAAGGTCTTTGCAATGGCAATCGCCTCCGCATCGCTGCTGATGACGTGAGCAGGTTCGGCCGGTCGAGGGAACGGCGGGACCGCCTCAGATGCATTGTCGATATTCACTTTGGAAATGGTCATTGTGGTATCTCCTCATTAAGGGATTCAGGTTCCAACTACGGTCAATGAATGATTTGGTGCGGAAGGCACGGTCTTTTGCCCGAGGTAAAAGCTTGTCACATCGCTACCGTCGCGGAGCTCTTCAGCAGAACCACTCAAAACGGTAGTCCCGTTTTCAAGGATTACGGCCCGATGCGCATATTTGAGAGCAACCGTGGAATTCTGCTCTGCGATGAGGATCGCAAGCCCGGTATCGCGATTGAGCTTGCGCAGATTTTCGAAAATGTCCCTGACAACAAGCGGTGCAAGGCCCATCGACGGCTCATCAAGCACGAGCAGCCGTGGCCGCGACATCAATGCCCTGCCGATGGCGGTCATTTGCTGCTCTCCGCCCGAAGTCAGCCCGGCCAGTGTCCGCCGTTTTTCTTTGAGGCGTGGAAACTGGACATAGATCTGTTCCAGATCGCTGGAAATTTCCGATCGGCCTGCGCTGCGGCCAATCCCGCCTGTGATGAGATTTTCCTCTACAGTCAGATTGCGGAAACAATGGCGCCCCTCCAGTACCTGTACCAAACCTGATCGAACGAGATCAGCAGGCGCTCTGGTGGTAACGTCCCTCCCGCCAAAGCGGATGGAACCGGCGGTAATCTGGCCCCGCTCTGCCGGGAGTAGATTTGATATTGCCTTGAGCGTCGTCGTTTTGCCAGCACCATTGGCTCCCAGCAACGCAACGATTTCGCCCTGCCCGACAGTGAGGCTCACACCCTGCAATGCGGTGATAGCATGGTTATATATAGCGCTCACGCCATCCACCAAAAGCAATAGATCTTTGTCAGCCATGGGATCGCCTCCGTTTGGGCAGAACGCTGATTGCCGGACCCGGACGGTGGTTGAATGCCATCGTCCGGGACTGTGGTTTCAGTTGGTTGCGGTTATCGCATCTTCAGATGTGCGCAACTTGATGCCTTTTTCCCTGGCATAGGCTTCGGCTGACTTCTCGATAATCGGCCGGAGCAGCGCCCAATCCGGGGCAATCCAGTCCGAGACAACGTTCCACTTCTTGCCATCCCATTGCTGGAAGGTGACGTAGCCATTGCCCTCATGGTTGTCCCAGGTCACGTTGATTGAATGGAACAAGCCCTTGGCTCCCAATGCTTCAACGCGGGCAGTATCGAGTTGCAGATGTTCGAAGCCCCAGCGGACCTCGTCACCGGTCAGCGTCCGTTTGCCGAATTTTTCCTGCGCGATGCGGATAGCCTCAACGTTGAGGATGCCGTTGACGATACCAAGATTATGATAGACGGAACCAATGCGGCTTTTGTCTTCCAGATTGCCCTTGCCATTATCATAGAGTGTCTTGATGATTTCCTTGACCACGGGATATTCAGCACCGGACGCCTGCGTGGTGATGGCGGTATAACCCTTTGCCGCATCACCAGCTGGGATGGCATCCTCTTCCGAATTGGACCAGACATTCCCAACGATGTGGTCAACAGGGAAACCGACCTTGGCTGCGCTTTTCAGAGCGACCGGGTTCATCACACCCCAGCCACGCAGGACGACGTAATCCGGCTTCGCCCGGCGGATTGTCAGCCATTGCGCCTGCTGTTCGTTACCCGGATGTGGAACTTCAATCTGCTGCAGTTCAAAGCCATACTTCTTGGCGAGAAGCTCGTAGATCGGAATCGTTTCCTTGCCGTAAGGCGATCCATGGTAGAGCACAACGATCTTCTTGCCCTTGAGGCTTTCCAGCCCGCCTTCCTTGGAAGCGATGTAGTTTACGATACCCGATGTTTCGCTATAGGGATTGAGCAGCAGCGGAAAAACATAAGGAAATACGCGTCCATCCGTTGAATCGGTACGGCCATGATTAATGGTGATCAAGGGCACTTTGTCCTGAGTAATCCGGTCGATCATTGCGTAAGCTATACCGACGGACAGCGGGTTCCACGCGGCAACACCGGGGGTGCTTTTCAGGCGCTCATAAACCTCGACACCACGCTCCACCTCATACTGTGTCTCGCCTTCTGACCACGTAAGCTTGACACCATTGACGCCGCCATCGCGTGTATTGATCAAATTGAGATAGTCGATGAAACCACCGAAGAAGCCGGTCCCGCCAGCGGCGTAAGGTCCAACACGGTAACTTTGCAGTGGAAAATACTGCTCGTCCGCATGGGCTGCAGGAACAGCGACTGACAGGACAAGGGTCGCCGCGACCACGGCTAGTTTCAGTTTGTTGAATATGCGCATTTCTGGATACACTCCTCTTGTTGACCGGTGAGATTCCGGTCGAATATTGATTGCAGGCGAAGGTTTCATTGCAGGGCCAAATGGCTTCCCGGATACATCAGCGCTTGTTCAAGCGGGCGATCGTTCGTTTTCGAATTCTGTCCCAGAGCGCTACTAAACCGTCCGGCTCCAGAATGAGAAACAGGATGATCAGAACGCCCAGAACAATACGCTGGCTCATTTCCAGCACACCGGAATTGAACAGGTCTCCAAACAGAAAGGAGCCGAGCCGAGACAGGATCAGCGGTGAGACAACGAGCAGGGCCGCCCCGAAAAATGCACCACGAATGGATGCGAGCCCACCAATGATAATGATGAAGAGAATCTGGAATGATCGATCAAGATTGAAACCCGCCGGCTCCACCGTTCTCAAATACGTGAAAGCCCAGAGCACCCCTGCAATGCCAATAATGAACGACGAAATCGCAAAGGCCACGAGTTTCGTTTTCAGCACTGGTACGCCAATAATCCGTGCAGCCGTTTCATTATCGCGCACCGCGATGAAATTTCGCCCTGTCTGCGATGAGACCAACCTGTAAGCAAAGAACGTCAGAAGCGTCACAACTGTCAGAGAAAAAAGATAGCGACCAACTGCACCGGTGAATGCCACACCTGCTACGGAAAGCTGCGGCGCATCAATGACCCCCGAAGCGGAATCGTTGGAGAACCAACCGAATTTGGTCAGCGTCCATTGAACGAAAAACTGTGCAGCCAATGTCGAAACCGCCAGATAGAAACCCTTGAGACGAAGGCTCGGCAAGCCGAAGACAATGCCGATGCCTGCGGCCACAAAGCCGGAAAGAAGGATGCTGCCAATCAGCGGCAAGCCCTCGACGCGAAGATTGAAATTATACGCCGCAAAGGCACCCACAGCCAGAAACGCTGCACTGCCAAGCGACACCTGCCCGGCATATCCAGTCAGAATATTGAGTCCCACTCCAGCCAGACTGAGCGCAAGAAAAGGCAAAAGAATTGCCTCAAACAGATAGTTTGTGCCGATGATTGGAACAATGAGATAGGCAAAGCCCAATACGAGAGCAGGGTAAAGCCAATGCGGAATGCGTAAAGGAAATGATACTTCGAGGGTGGCAAAGGTCATGGTTAAACCCTTTCCACCAGCTTTTGCCCGAAAATTCCGGAAGGGCGTATCAAAAGAAAAGCCAGAGCGACCACATAGGCGAACCAGCTTTCGATACCACCGCCGAAATATTCGCCGATATAGACCTCCGCGAGCTTCTCTGTTGCCCCAATGAGAAGCCCGCCGACAATAGCTCCGGGGATGGAGTCAAACCCACCAAGGACGAGTACCGGGAGCGCCTTCAGAACAACCAGCGATAGCGAGAACTGCACCCCCAGCCGCGCGCCCCACAGCAGTCCAGCGACAAGCGCGACGAGACCGGCAACAGCCCAGACGGTTGCCCATATCCATGGCAAACGCAGTCCGACGGCAAGGGCCGCAAACTGATCGTCAGCGACCGCGCGGAATGCAAGACCGACACGGGTGTAGCGAAAGAAGATCGACAAGAATAGCACCAGCACAGCGGCAACCGCTGCTGCAAAGAAATCGAATTGGCTGATGAGAATGCCGCCCACTTCAAAAGGAACATCGTCAATGCCAAGGTCAAGACCATGGACCTGTGTGCCCCATAACAACTGTGCCGCACCTTCGAGAATGTAGGACAGGCCCAATGTTGCCATGAATAAAGTCATGGGCGGCCTGTTGGTTAAAGGTCTGAGCACAACGCGCTCGATAGCAATACCGATGGCGACCATCACGGCAAAAGTGATGACCAGTGCCAGAGCGAATGGCACGCCTCGTTCAACCAGACTGACAAAGGTCAAAGCAGCAAAGAGCAACATCGCGCCCTGCGCAAAATTCAAGACGCCCGACGTCTTGTAGATCAGCACAAAGCCAATCGCGACAAGCGAGTACATGACGCCTGAAAGCAAACCTCCGATCAGAACTTCAAGAAAGAATTGCCAGTCGAACCCGGACATCAGATTCCCTCGCCATCAATGTTCTCGGCTGCAATGCCGAGATAGGCGTCAATCACCCTTTGATCAGAACGGATTTCCTCGGGCGTTCCATCAGCGATCTTCCGGCCATAATCAAGGACAGCGATATGGTCAGAAAGTTCCATGACGACGCCGATATCGTGTTCGATAAGAACAATAGTCGTGCCGTACTCCCGGTTGGCAGCATGAACAAACTCCGTCATCTCGGCTTTTTCAGGTGTCGTCATCCCCGCCATCGKTTCATCAAGCAAAAGGATCGCCGGTTCGGCCACAAGCGCACGGGCCAGCTCAACGCGCTTCTGCAAGCCATAGGGCAAAGTACCTGAGAGACGTTGGCTGACGTGGGTCAAATTGAGGAATTCCAGAATGCTGGTGGCACGGCCATACGCATCTGCCTCTTCGCTTCGTGACCGGCCAATGCCAAACACCTGTCCAAGAAACGTCGACCTGACTTTATATGCCCGGCCCGAGACAACGTTGTCGATTACGCTCAAACCTTTGAACAAAGCCAGGTTCTGGAATGTTCTGGCAATTCCCAGATGAGCCAGTTTTTGCGAGGGCACACCGGCGAAACGATTAGCGCCGATCCTGACACAGCCCCGATCCGGTTTGTAAACACCACTGATAATATTAATGAGTGAGCTTTTGCCGGCACCATTGGGTCCAATGATCGCTGTTATTTCTCTTTCGCGCACAACCAGATCGATATTCTCCAGAGCGACCACACCACCAAAGGACAGATCCACGCCCTCCAGCTCGAGAGCAATGTTATCAGCTGCATTTAGGCCTTTACCTAGGCCGCACAATTCCCGGCCCTCTGCCGCGATATCGGCAGGGAAGTACGTGGTGGCTGGCCCTCCCAGTACGCGGTTCATCGAATTCATCAGGCTTCTCCGGCAATATCCCACTCGACAGAACGGCAGGTATGCAATCTCGTTCGCAGACCAGATCAAACTGATCCGCGTTTCAGGTCCGTTAGAGACCAACCAAGTGTTGGGGTTCTGCTACTCGGCTGCTACAGCTGTAGCCAGTTTTTCTTCTTCCAGTTCACGCACCAGTGGAATGACGTGCTTGCCAAAGAACTCCACTTCCTCCTGAAAATGCAGGAAGCCAAGCAGGATGAGATCCGCACCGGCTTCCTTCAACGCAACGATGCGCTCGGCAATCTGCACCGGTGTTCCGATAAGATTGCTGCGGAACCCATCATTATATTGAACAAGATCCTCCAATGACGATTTAGCCCAGTTGCCTTCGCCTTCCGGGGAAGCTTTGCCTGCATTTTTCACCTGATCGGCAAAGCCCTGCACAGCTTCTGGATTGGCCTTGGCGATGATCTCATCAAGCACGGCGCGCGCCTCATCTTCCGTCTCGCGCGCAATGGCAAAAGCATTCACGCCAATCTTGACGGAACGGCCATTGGCAGCTGCTTTCGCGCGGATATCATCCACCTGTTTCCGGATCTCCTCCGGCGTGTTGCCGTTGGTGAAGTACCAGTCGGAAACCCTCGCTGCCATATCGCGCGCGGCGCGGGATGAACCGCCCTGAAAGATTTCAGGCTGCGGATCAACCGGCTTTGGTTTCATCGTGTAGTCGTTAAACCGGTAGAAATCGCCTTTGAATGTAAAATTGTCTTCGGTCCAGATACCGCGTAGTGCCCGAATGAATTCTTCGGATCGGCGATAGCGTTCATCATGATCTAGCCAATGTTCACCGATAGCGGCAAACTCACCGCGAAACCAACCGCTGACGACGTTCACCGCAACACGCCCATTGGTCAGATGACTGATGGTGGCGATCTGCTTAGCCGCCAACGCAGGATTCCATGGTCCGGGCAACAGTGCAGCGATCACTTTCAGTTTCGTCGTTGCAGCGAGAAGCGCATGGCTGAACGATACGGATTCGTGTTGATTATCCGCGCCATAACCCGCCGTGAAACGGATTTGGCTCAATGCATAGTCAAAACCATTTGCTTCGGCGATCTGTGCAAGTTTGCGATTATAGTCGATATCCCAGCCCGTTCGTTGCTCGATACTGCTGATTACAAGGCCGCCCGAAACGTTGGGCACCCAATAGGCAAATTTGACAGATTCTGTTGTTTTCAATGACATAGATTCATAGCTCCAATGTAATTGTGCCTATACGGTTTCGGCGTGCTGGCTCGTTTGAAGACTGCGCGCCCCGGCGTCCGCATTCGGGAAGAGTTGGATGAGTTCGGCCACGGCGCGATCAATGCGATCGGTCACAGCCACGCCTGTCAGCGCATGTCCGGTAAAATCACTCTCGGTCGCGTAAATTGCAGTTGGAATAGTCAGGGCGTTGAAGAACCCAAAGAGTGGTCGCAGCTGATGCTCGGTCATCAGGCCGTGCAGAGGCGTGCCACCGGTAGCTGCAAGTATGACCCTTTTTCCAGTCAATGCGCGAAAGTCGACAAGATCGAACAGATGCTTCAGGGCACCCGTGTAGGATGCTCTGTAGACTGGGGAGCCCACAACGAGAATATCGGCCGTTTCCACCGCATCGATGATTGCCTTGCCCGCTTCATCCAGCTGATCGGCTCGCAACGCACGAAACAGGATCGGCGCAGCATCCACCAGTTCAATGACACGTCCTGCCACAGAGAAGTGCTGTTCGACTGCATCAACAATTGAGCGGACAACTGACGCGGTACGCGATGGCTGTTTGACATTACCTGACAAACCAAGAACTTTTATGCTTCCCACTCGACAATTTCCTCTCAATCGCTAGCCATCAAGACTAAGAGGATCAGCCGTCTTCCGTAAAAGAAACTCATTCCAAAATCACTATCGGCAACGAAACTGCTGGTGCGTTTATCGGCAAGCAAAGAGCCAAATGTAGTGGAGCGGTAGTCAAATGAGGCGGTGAAGCCGTCCGAACGGTGTCAAATACAATAATGCGCGTAGTTACTGAGCCACAACGCATGCGGCAAGCCACTTGGCAGGACAGGCGCTGTAGGCGCGCGAAAAGTGCCAGCTATTTTTGGCCTCGATGCGACCGTTCTATCGTAATTATTTGACGGTTTGATTATTATCCGGGTCCGTTGCACCACAGCAATGCTGATTATGCGTCATGATTTCTCCCGCCTTGATTAGGCGGGAGAAACCAGCTGGCCTCTTATTTGGGCAAGAACTCCGGATGATCGGCCGGAAAGCGAGCAATCACATCTGCATCCAGTTTCAATGTCTGCTGCACCATTTCAGAAGGAACGTGTGTCAGCCAACTGGTAAGGGTGACTTCGGCAAAGCGATCTGACTTGAAGATCGTGAGCACCACCAGATCGTCGTCTCCCGTGTTGACAATATAATGACCAAGGCTCTTTTTGATGTACCAGATATCACCGGGATTAAAGTCGTTTGTGGTGGCCTTCGGCCCCGTATCAAAGACCGTGACCCGTGCTTTGCCCTTGATGACAAGCGCCCATTCATCGGCATTCGGGTGCCAGTGCATTTCGCGCAAGGCACCGGGATGAATGGTCTCGAGAGCAGCGGCAATATTCTTGGATATCGGAAAATTGCGGCTGTCGGCGATCTGCGCCACTCCAGAACGGCCAGATGGAATAGGCGGTGATTTCGATAGTTTATATGTAACCTTTTCTGTGCCCGATGTTACGCGCGCCGATTTTTTGTCCTCATCCAGACTGGGAGGAATATCCCCCTGGAAAATCCACAAATTGTCGAGAGGGATATTTTTGAAAGCATCCGCAGGAACCCCGAAATTCTGGGCCAGAACCTCAGGCGGTGTATGTGCAATCCAATCCGTCACAAGCAAAGTGTTGAATTCAGATGACAGACCATTGTCGAAGATAAGAAGAAATTCTGCGCCATCAGGTCCGAGGCCCTGCAGGGAATGAGGCAAGCCCGGAGGGAAATACCAAAGGTCACCTTCTTCTACGTCTTCAACTGACGATCGTCCTTGCTCATCAAGCGTGGTAATGCGGCATTTTCCAGAGAGCATGATGGCCCATTCCGCCTGTTGATGCCAGTGCATTTCCCGGATGCCGCCAGCACTCAACCGCATGTTCACGCTGGATATTGTTTCTGAAATCGCAAAATCTTCCTGAGTAATCTGCCGCGCCCAACCACCATCCTGATAGCGCTTGTGCATGATATTGAATGACGACCAGAACTGGGGCATGCCATTGATATCGGTCGCTGGCGGATTTTGAGAGCTGGGAAATTGTGAGGCAAGGTCCGGGCTTGCTGGCCCAGGATCGCTCGTGCTTGAGAGGCTGCGGGCGTTTATTTTGCCTTCGGGCGGGCGGTCAGGATTACCAAAACTCGCCGCCTGAGCTACGGATGCAAGCCCAAAATAGCCCATCAATGAAATAAACCCACGACGTCTAATCGGTTCCATGGATTGGTCCTCCGGTTATGTTATCAAATGGTCAAGTTCCGAAGTGCCGGATCAGCTAAGTCCCGCAACTTTGGGATCGTTTCCAGCTTGAGTGATGATGGTGACACCACAACTGTGCGCATATGAATGCGGCTGCTATTTCGTAGCATGAGGACAGGGCAGCAGACACCATACGTAGGTATTAGTTGGGTTATACAAGGGTGGACAGGCGGGTTCTGACGTAAGGTTTTGACTGTTCCAAAACAGTATTCCGCCGCACCGAAAATTGGATAGGACAGGTCGCCCTCATCTCGATATAGACGCCATATGCTCCCACTTTAAGCAGTATCATATTGACACCATGATATATTACGATGCGCCAACTTGGCACTGAACACCGGTTGCCCGTGCATCACCGCATGAGGACTTCCACCCACAGGTCTAATCAATTCGGGTGGTGGTGGGGGTAGGACGCTCTACTGCGACTTGTGCTGGCTCTGGCTCAGTATCATTGCATCGACCATAGGCTTAGCCGGACACGACGAACGACGAGAAGCGCCCCTATCCGGCTTGAAACCGCAATGAATATCTGGCGAGGCTGGCTATTGCAGCATTATCACGGCTTAAAGCGCACAACGACCCGTTGTCCGATCAGCATATGTACTTTGGGCGGAATGCTGATGATGCAATCGGCCGTGCGCACATCCACACGTTCGCCAGGTGTGTCTCGAGATTTGACTTGCGCAAGAACGTGGCCAATGCGGATAACCCGTCCCTTGACCAGAACGCCATCACCGCTTTCCGCAACGACATCGACGTCCATGCCCGGTTTGATCAACTTGACAAATTGCTCCTGGATTTCGGCACGGACGATGCGTGGTGTTTCCGGCAGAAGCATAAAAAGCTCGGTCAGATTCTGAGCGGACACAACCTCGCCAACTTTGGTCGAGCGATGCACAATGCGTGCGTCAATCGGAGCCCGAACCGTTCGCATGTCTATTTCAAGACGGCTGTTTTCCATTCGGCTTTCTGCAGCGGCCAAGGCCGCTTCAGCAATCGCTATTTCACCTTTGGTAGTTGCCAGCAGCGCTTCAGCCTCATCCAGTGTTTGCGTGGAAACGGCCTTTCCGGCGGCCGCTCGCCGGAGCCTGTCAACTTGACGTGTCTGCGCCTGCAACTTCGTCTTCAACAGGCTTAGCTGGCCTTGCGCCTGACGTACTTCCGCTTCTGCTGTATGGAGCGCTATAACTTCGTGGCGGCTATCGATCACAGCAAGAATATCGCCCTGCTTGACCTTCTGACCCTCGGCGACAACCACCTCCTGGATCATACCGTCACGCTGGGCCGATAGTCGCAAAAGACCGCCCTCAACGTCAACGACGCCGCGCGCCGCAGCAATAATTCCTGGCTTCGCCGCAATCTCCACTTCATTGGCTTCTGTCGCATCGGACATAAGCCAGATACCCCATCCCACGCATCCAGCCGTCGCCAGCGCGATTGCACATCGGACGAATAAGCGTCTGTGCATGATCATGATCACTGTTTCCTTAGGCTACGGTTATGTGACGAGGGCGGGTGTCTTCGAGTATCCGGCCATCTTCCATGTGCAATACACGTTCCGCATGAGCGATAAGACGTGGATCGTGCGAGACACAAAGAACGGTTGCATTGGTATCTTTTGCTATGGTGTGCAGAATCTCGATGACAGATTGCCCATTGACGCTATCGAGTGCGCTTGTCGGTTCATCGGCAAACAATATTGCGGGATTCTTGACGATAGCGCGCGCTATGGCCACACGTTGCTTTTCACCACCCGAAAGTTCGGTGGGATGCAGGTGCTGCCTGTGTGAAAGACCGACGCGGGCAAGTGCCTGTTCTGATCGTTCGACCGCCTCATCCTGTGGGACCTTGAGATAATCCAACGGCACCTGCACCTGTTCAAGCGCGGTCAGGGCCGGGAACAGGTTGAACCCCTGAAAAACAAAGCCGCAATGATTGAGGCGAAACGCGTCACGCTCGTCATCACTTGCGCCTACCAGATCAGTTGCGAGTGTGTTTATGGAGCCGGTGTCTGGTGAGGTGAGACCGCTCAGCGCCGCAAGCAATGTGCTTTTGCCGCATCCAGAAGGGCCGATGATTAGGGTAAGTTCGCGCGGGGAAATGTCGATTGATACGTCCTGCAACGCAATCGTGCGTATCTGTTTGACCACAAAAGATTTGCTGATCCCGCTGGCGGAAATGGTGGGCTGCATCGCGTTCACCGTAGCAACGTTGCCGGATCGGCATGGTGCAGGCGCCGAAGTGCCAGCAATCCCGCCGCAAACGCCACGAGCAATACGACAATGGACGCCGCTAGCATGACGCTGGTGCGAAGCTCGAACGGAACCCGGTACATGTTGGCAATGGTTGCCGCAATGATGCTGAATGTAGCGCCGAGCAGCAGCCCAAGCACGCCGACCCAGGCGGCCTGCTCGATAACGATGACACGGAGCGATTTGAACGACACGCCGAGCGCGCGCAAAGTTGCATATTGCGGAATGGAACCTGCAACCGCCGCCATCAGCGTCTGACTGGTAACGAGTGTTCCAACGAGCATGGCAATTGCTGTTGCAAAGATGAAGGCAATACCGGCTCCGGATTCGAGAAGCCAGTAGCGTATGGACATTCCCGCAAGATCCTGTGCCGACCAGACGTAAAAGCGTTTGCTGCCTGCCTGCTGGTTGAGACGATTAAGTATGGCGTCACCCGGCGCAAACTTGTTCACGTTATAGAGGAAATAGGTCACGTTATCCGAGGTGCTAAGGGCGGTATCGAGCGTACGCGCCGTGTCAATTGACGTGATCACATTTACGCCGCCCAGACCTCTCAACCCATCGATGATACCGACAACCCGTACACGCCGGCCGTTTATTTCGGCCGAGCCGCCAACGTCGATGGCGAGTTTGCTCTTGTCCGTAGCATCAATAAGAACCGTGCCGGGCTCCAGCAAAAGGTTGCGCATCATTGCGGGAACGATCCGCCCCAGTGCTAGGCCGTTTGCCTTCGTATCGATGCCGACAATGGTGACGCCTGTTCCACCCCCGCGTGCGCCTCGCCAGTCGCCCGAGCCTAGCAAAAACGGTTCGATATTTGAGATGTTCTGCTCAATATAAAGACTGGTGGCCGTATCGGCTCCAATGGGGCGGCCAAGATCAACGCTTTGCGTGCCGGGAAAGCCGACCCAATACTCAGCCTTTGACTGGGTTACATAAAGCGCGTTCGAACCAATGATTCCCAGAAGCAAAGCGCCCTGAACAATCATAAGAACGCCGGAAAAGCCCACAGCGACAATAGCCGGGAGGAAGCGGCGCCATTCATGTATCAATGTCTTGCGGGCGATTGAGACAGCCATCGGCTTACTTCTTTCTCTGGCGCACAGCTTCGGCTCCGGGGGTAGCCGTTGCCAGCGGCGACGCGCCACCAATCGCCTTATAAAAGGCAATGAGGGCCAGTGCTTCGGCTTCCCGTGCTTCCGCCAGCTGTCTGCGCTGACCAAGCACCCTGATCGCACTCGCCGTCTGCTTGGATTGATCGCTCAGACCCGCCCGTTCCAGTACAGCGCTTTCAGATTGAATTTTCCTGACGGATGACAATGTTTCCCTGAACTGGCGGACATTGGTATGCCCAGCCGACCAAGCCCGAAGCGCCGAAGAGGCCTCTTCGTAACTGGTCAGTACGGTCTGCTTATACGCCGCTGCCGCTTCCTCATATTGTGCCTGACGGGCTGCAACAACGGCGCGGCGGCGTCCCTGATCGAAAAGCGGGACCTGAATCGATGGACCACCCATAACACCAAACAATGAACCATGGGACGGACCGCCGATACCGATCATGCCTCCAAGGCGAAGTTTTGGGTAAAGATCGGCTTGTGCTATCCCGATTTCCGCTGCCGCCCGGACAGTCGCCAGTTCGGCACGCCGGATATCCGGGCGGGCACGCAGAAGGTCGGCAGGTCGGCCGATTGCCGGATCAAGTTTGGCGACCGGCTGCGACTTTGGCTGGCGCAATGATGCATCAATGCTCGACGTGCCGAGCAGTGTTGCGATCTGCTGGAGCGTCGCGTCAATTTGCGCCTGAAGACGGGTCTCCTCGGCCCTGGCATCGCCAAGACTGATCCTGGCTTCTTCCGCATCCGAGGCGGTGGCAAGGCCAGAGCGATATTTAACAGTGGCAAGTTGCCCATCGCGACCAAGCAGCGTCAAAGATGCCTTTGCGATAGCGACACGCTCCTGCAGCGCGCGCAGGCGGACATAAGAACTGGCAATTTCCGCAGCAACGGCGATGCGGGCGGCTTCGACGTCTTCGGCAATCATATCGGCAGAGGCATTTGCGGCACGCTGGGTATTTTCACGCAAACCAAACAGACCAAGCTCCCACCCAGCCTCCACATTGAGCTGCATGGGGCGGCGCATAAGCTCGTCCGACTTGGTTGAGCCGGTGCCGGCATTGGCTGTTCCGGAAATATCGGCGGTTGGCATGAACAGAGTATTTGAGGTACGCACCATCGACCGGGCCGCAATGAGTTGCTGTTTTGCCTGAGCTATTGTCAGGTTCTGTTCAAGCGAACGCGTAACGAGCCCGCTGAGAACTGAGTCTCCAAAGACGCGCCACCAGAGCCGGGTATCGCGCTGCGTATTAGCAGGCAGTTTTGCTATTGATGCATAGGCTTTTGGTAGGTCCGGTGCAGATACTGCCAAGCCCGATACGCCGCTTTGACAAGCAGCGAGGCTGGCTGCGATGGCAACAACCGGAATGATCTTCAACCACGTACGGTGGAAGATGTGAAAGACACAACGGACCAATATCAATTTTCTAGCACGTATCTTTGCTGGAAACGCCTGCCATTCCAGACATAACCATCGCGCCAAGCGTTAAAAGAACGATTGCGCTCCCCTATCAGATATAACGTACCCATACTTAAGTCTTACCCATTATATTCAGCTCTCTCCTATTGCACGCGAAGATTGCAGGAACGTGATATGATGGGCGGTTGGATGCGATGTCGTCGTGAGACTGTTCGGGCTAGGTTGCGGACTTGGCTTAACGCTATGCTCCGACTTGGTCTCGATCCCCACAATACAATAATATTCAAACTTCCAGTCGAAGAAGCGTCTGAAGAATATCACCAGCGGCATTTACCAAGGACAGTCCAGCACGCGATGCTGTAGGGCTACGGTGCCCAATTTCATCATTCAGACTCAGTTGACGCACCGCAGCCTCGGCATTCGCGGCGCGCTGATAATATGATTGAATTAATCATGATTTATGGCTAAAGCGATATACAATTACACCCGTTCAAAAGGATGAGTCATGTTTGGTATGGGCCACAAGTCGCTCTGCACCCTCGGCCTGCTTGGTATTCTGGCTATAGCATCAGCGTCATCGGACAAGGCAAGAGCACTGTCCATTGTTGATGACAGGGGAACGACGGTCGAAGTTCCGACCAACCCGAAACGCATAGCCTCTATTTCCTATTTCGCCACTGACGTTGCATTCGCACTTGGCATCAAGCCAGTAGCAACGACCTACATGGCGGCCGGACGCAATCCGGATTTTCTTTTGGGGCTGACGAAAGAGATCAAACAGATCGGGCAGCGTGCCAAGCCCAATCTGGAACTTCTGTCGGAAGCAAAACCTGACATCATCATCGCCATGCGCCGCTATACGATCGGCAATGCCGAGCAGCTGCAGAAGATTGCCCCGTATGTTGCCTACAATATGGAGCTTTTGAGCGAAAGCGATCGCGAAATTTCCCAGTTAGCAAAAGTACTTGGCAAGCCAGAGCGCGGCGAGGAACTGAATGCTACTTTCCGGCAGCACCTTGCCGAATACAGCGCCAAAGCCCCAAAGGATGTGCATCCTCGTTTTCAGATCATGTGGGCGGGAGATACGCCTTGGTCCTTCCATACCGAGAACACCACAGCATCAATCGTTGCGGCGCTCGGTGGTGACAACATAGCGGGGTCCATGCGCCCGGGCGGACCGTTTGGAGTGGAATTGAGCCTTGAGACCATGCTTGAAAAAGACCCGGAGGTCATCTTTGTTTATGATTCCGGTCCGGACCGCCCGCACGAAAACAACCCGATCTGGCAGCAGCTTACAGCCGTAAAGAATGGGCGTGTTTTCTATGTTGGCGATCATTGGGTGGAAGCCAATGGTCCGATAGCCCGCGAAATCGTTCTGCGCGAAGCAGCCCACTATCTCTATCCCGAGACTTTCCCGAAGATAGACGTGAAGGCCGAAGCCGCAAAATTGATACCCGCAGACCTCCACTAGCGATATCCCTGTGGTACAGCGACAAGCAGCGTCTGTCAGGCGGTCCATCACGATGACCATGTTCGTTTTGGCAGCAACGCTGCTGGTTGTGGTCGTTGGTTTGCTTATCGGCACCAAACAGCTTGGCCTGCCTAAAGTCCTGTCGGTTCTGTTAGCGCCAGATGGCAAGATCGATTCCATCCTGGTCTGGACGCTGCGCCTGCCCCGCAGCCTTGCTGCGGCAGTAGGCGGGGCTGGGCTGGCGATTTCTGGCTATCTCCTGCAGGCGTTGACCCGCAATCCGTTGGCTGGCCCAGATATTACCGGTGTTGCTTCCGGCGCTGTTGCACCCATTGTTTGCTGTTTTGTTTTCTTCCCCTGGATATCATCGGTGTATTATCCCTTTGTCGGACTGGCCGGTGGTCTGGCTGCAGCTTCCGTCACTCTCTGGGTATCGCGTGGGGGTCAGGGACGACCGCTGCATCTTGCTCTTGGCGGCATTAGTATCTCTCTCCTTCTTGGCGCTATAACAACCTATGTACTGCTGTTGAGCGGCCCGCAAACGCCCTCTTTACTCTTCTGGCTATCCGGTGGCTTTCAGGGAAGATCATGGCCGCACCTGCTTTATATGACACCTTGGGTGCTTGTTGGTCTGGGCGGAGCCTTGGCGTGTCAGCGTGTGATCGGCATGCTGGCTCTCAGCGAACATGCATCCATTGGCATGGGTCTGAATATGAATTTCTGGAAACCGCTGCTATTGTTGCTCGCCGTCCTGCCCGTAGCAGGCGTCGCACCTGTTGCCGGGCCTGTTGCCTTCGTTGGTCTTGTCTCTCCTCACATCACTCGTCTGCTCAAGCCGCAAAACACGGGCTGGTCGATTGCTTTGACCGCGGCCATTGGCGCCCTGATGGTTGTTACCGCTGATTTGATCGCCCGCAGCGTCGCTTTACCCCGTGAGCTTCCGGTTGGCATCATCACAGCACTGCTGGGTGGCCCCTTCTTTGTCTACCTTGTCCAGACGCAAAGCTTCTCATTGAAAGGCGGTCAATGACGATGAGCATTTCTATGCCCACTGGCCGCCCTTCCCTTTTTGGATCGTTGACGGTTCTGTCAGTTTTTATAGTCGGGGCATTTCTGGCAGCAGTGTTCCTTGGCGTTGCCGACATCCCAGCGGCGGACGTAGCAGCCGTCCTCACCGGGAATGGCTCCTCTGAGGCACGATCGATCATTCTCGATATCCGATTGCCACGCATTGTCACAGGAATCCTCGCCGGCATTCATTTTGCGGTGGCCGGTTTATTGCTGCAGACCATTACCCGAAATCCACTTGCTGATCCGTCAATCATGGGGATTTCACAGGGTGCAACGCTGGCGGTCACGGTCTTCCTTCTGTTCACCGTTTATATTTTCGATCCCGGCTCCAACACGCTCGCTGCATTGCCCCTCGCTTGGCTTCCCGCAATCGGCACATTGGGCGGCATTGCGGCGGGTGGTCTCATTTATCTTCTTGCCTTTCGGCTTGATCTGGGGCCGCTTAGAATTACCCTGTGCGGCATTGCAATCGGTGCAGTATTGCATGCGGCGGCGATTGGATTGATTGCCGGTTGGGGCTCAGCGCGTATTGAAATTCTACTGGAATGGCTTTCCGGTAGCCTTTATGCGCGAAGCTGGACTCATGTCCTGATCCTTTTGCCCTTCACAGTCGTCGGGCTTGCGGCGCTTCCAGCCCTGCAGCGATCTATTGATCTTTTGCGTTTCGACCCCACAGTCGCAAGATCCTTCGGTCTGGCGTATCGCAGACAGTTTTCGATCGTTCTGTTCTTGTCCTGTGGGCTTGCGGCAAGTGCTGTCGGCGCTGTTGGGCCCATTATCTTTGTCGGTCTTGTCGTTCCTCATTTGGCACGATTTCTGGCAAGGCGGCACTTTTCCCTTGTATTGCCGCTCACCATCGCTCTTGGCGCCTTCATTGTGACCCTAGGCGACCTGCTTGGACGGCTGCTGGGTCAGGCTGAGGAAATCCCTATCGGGGTGATCACTGCGATATTCGGCGTTCCCGTGTTGATCGCTCTGCTTCGTAAAATACCTTGAGGATCATGATGCCCCTTTCCTGCTCCCAATTGTCAGTTTTCTATGGGCGTCGCAAAGCCCTGAACAGCTTCAATCTTGACCTGAAAGCCGGGGAAATACGGGCTCTCATTGGCCCCAATGGTTCAGGTAAAAGCACTGCATTGCAGGCACTGGCTGGCCTGATTGCACCACATGAAGGGCACGTGGAAATCAACGGCAAGCCTGCCAAGGTGATATCACGGCGCAATTTGGCCAAACAGTTGGCGTTCTTACCGCAACAGCCATCCGCGCCTGACGAAATGACCGTTGAACAGCTCGTCCGTCAGGGTCGCTATCCGCATGTCGGCCTGTTTCGCAGTTACAATGATCATGATGAACGGGCGATAGAATGGGCGCTGGAGAGTACTGGGTTGGCTGGTCTGGCGGACAGAAGCTTGCTCGAATTATCCGGAGGCGAACGACAACGTGCCTGGATATCGGCTGCGCTTGCGCAAGAAGCACAAATCCTGTTGCTGGATGAACCTACCTCGTTTCTGGATATAGGTTTTCAGGTGGAAGTGCTCAATCTGGTTCATCGTCTCAGCCGCGAGAGAGGCGTGACAATTGTCATGGCCATCCATGACATCAATCAGGCCATTTCGATCAGTGATCGTGTTTCACTGCTGGAAAAAGGGCAACTGCTATTCGATGGCGATCCCGACACGCTCGCTGAAACCGGACTGATAGAGAAAGTGTTTCGCGTAACCGGCAATTTTGTCCGCATTACGCCTGGCAGCCGCCCGCACTTCGATATTGAGCTTACCCGATCATAAGTTATGATTTAACGAGCCTGAACACAATCTTGGTCTGCGTATAATAGGTGAGCGCATCGGCAAAATCTGGCATCCAGCCATCCGCAACAAACGGAATGAACCCGTCAAATTCGAGTTTACGCGCCGACACCTCAAAACCTGCGGCTTCAAACACCCGGGCATAATCGGTAATGGAGCGATCCTGCACCACCGTGTTTGTCTTTGCTGCAACAAGGTCGCGCCATTTTGGCCACAATGGATTATCCGTGTGGCAACCGGTTACTGCATAATACACGCCACCGGTCTTCAGACTCCGCCATATGTCACGCGCATGCATTTCAATATCAGCGATGAGATAAATCACCTCGTGGCTGATAGCGAGATCAAACTGGCTGTCCCAACCCTCAACGTGGGCGGCAACCTGGTACTGAATGGGAAGATTGCCCTTGAGTATATTTGCTTTGGCAATCGATTGCTCGGCGATATCCACTCCGAGCGCCTTGCGGAATGGCCGGAACGCATAAAGATGACGTAGCAGTCCGCCCTGATTGCAACCAAAATCCAGTACTGCTTTCCCCGAAAGATCCCGTTCGGGTAAAAGGTCGATCAAATGCCGCCAGATCGGTGCATGCCCATCAGCCATCGCATCCTCAGCATCCGGATCGATATACCAAGTACTGATATTTGACATGCCGTTATGCATGGAAATCTCCAATCGTTAATAGCCAATGCTCGTACTCTTTCCGCACAACGAACAAAAGCCTTGCATTGATCAATCACCAACGGATTTTTATGAGATCGTCATTGATTCAAATAAGGGGCGACGACAAAAGCTGTGCCAATTTCGCAGATGCCAGCATCTGATAAAGACTGGAGAGGTTCGGTCCGACGTCTTTGGCCATGTCTGATTAAAGAGGCGTATGGTTTGGAACAGTTCTGCTGTGCCCCAACTCACGATGAAGAAGCTATGGAGAATACTCAAATCGGGGCCAGTCTTAGGCTGAGTTTTTAGTATCGATCGACTTATGACATTTCTCCAAGTTGGCTCATCCGTTCGAACCCTTGAAAAACACCGTTCCATAGGCGTCTGTTAGATTTCTCGTACAAGAGCAATCCTGCTCATAAAACCGATCCGTTTGACTATGATTGCGAAGATGAGCCCGCACGCAACCACACCGAGCACCAGAACGACCGGAATCTGGACGCCGAGGAAGTAATCGGAGATCGCGAACAGCCCAAACAATGCCAGGAGTGTTATAAACACAGATCGTTCAGCGGACAGACCAAAACGGTAGACACTCACGATGGCGGCAACACCGATCAGGCATGCCGCCGCTCCCGCAGCAAAAGGCAACAACATAGTGCATATTGGGTCGATTTGAACATCCATGAAAGTCTCAACTCCTCTTCAGCAATACCGGCTTCAACACTGGTAATTGATTTTCATTGCAGTGAAATTGCGATTGCTGCTTCGACCTGAATTTCCTGTCAGCGCAAGATATGTTCCCTCATCACGTACCAGACTTGACGATCGTTTGGATCTCGTTGCGAGTTGAGAAGGTCATATAGACAACGATTGCAACGATGCATGCGAGGAACAGAAGGCTTGTGATTACTGTTCCAATGCCCAGGCCGCCATATTCCATCGGCTGCGAAAGAAAGTCGCCCAAAGATGCGCCGAGAGGACGCGTGAATATGTAAGCCAGCCAAAAAGCCAAAACTGCATTAAGGTGAAAGATGTAATAGGCTGCCGCAATCGCGGCGATGATTGCCCCAAAAATCAAACCGGTAGCAATGAAGCCCAAGCCGAAGGCCTCTGCCACCAAATCACCGGCAGCGGTGCCCAATGCAAAGGTAAACAGTATCGCAAGCCAGTAGAATGTTTCTCTTCGCGCATTAAAAATCGAATGAATGGAGAGCGTTTTTTCACTGCGATACCAAATTACGAATGTTGCAATCAACGCAACACTGAAAACTGCCGTCGTAACCTCAAGGGGCACATGGAAATTATCCACGAGATTGTCAGTAACAAGCGTACCGACAATACTGATCAAGACAACGGTAGTCCAATACACCCAAGGAACATACTTTCCTTGTCGAAACTGCGCGACCAGAGCCACAATCAAAAGGGCACTCATGATTAGCGAAGTCACTGTCAGGCCAAGACCAAGATTGACGGCTAGATAATCCGCAGCCGTTTCCCCCATGGTCACGGCCAACAACTTGATCACCCAAAAATCTGCTGTGACTTCAGGGACGCGATTTAGTTCAGCGCGGTTCATTGCCACAATTCCTTTTTCAGAGATCGGGTTATTTGCCCATGAGTTTCAGAGCCTGAGCAAAGAATTCATCTGCCCGTTTGTCGTCGTCAGCGGTGCATCTTTCAACGCCTTTTGCCTCAAGCTCGGCGACTTTCGTTTTCTCTGCATCTGTGAGGGTTGCTGCCGTTTTGGCGGCGCGCACTTCCTTGAGCATGTCTTCACAAGGCACTGAACTGCTCGCAGCAAAACCGTCCAAAGTTGCGAAGCATGTTGAAAGGGTAAGGAGAGATAGAACGAGAGCAAATTTCTTCATGACAATAGTCTCCAGAGCTATGACCGACTGGAAAACAGGTCGGCAATCAAATGAGGACAGATCGTTTTCACCATCTGCAATCTGGGTTGTATGTGTCGTTCAATACGGGAGCCTTTCCGGAACAATACAATTTGGTAAGGACAGGTTCC
>NZ_JBFRDN010000013.1:0-134685 GCF_052113785.1 Phyllobacterium sp. TAF24
GCCGTTGCAGCTACAGCGGATGCCAATGGCTTAACAGTGTTAACCGCCAACGAAAAGCATTTTGATCCAATGGGCGTGAAATGGTGGAACCCATTAAAAGAACTACCGTCGTCGGCATAAAGTGTCGATGGGAGTGACAGTTTTCGAATATGGGTCGATAAAATCGAATTGTATCGACCCATTATCTTCGTCATAAGCGGTTTTGTACAAACACATAAGTTATTGGGAAACGAACAGTTATATATGCCGATAAGGCGCGAGCGGCGGCACGATGGGTTAGTGGGTAGGGGAGGGGAACGCCCAAAACATTGAACAAATACAGAGCTGTAGTGGCGAGCAAGCGCGCAATATCAAACAAATTGACCCTCAGCACGGTCATAGATCGCAATCGACCTTATGAGATGGTGGAGCTAACAAGTGTCTGATGGCTACAGAGTTGTAGTAGTCCATAGCGATGAAGCTATTACCGTAATAAATGCGTGATAGGACAATTAATATAATAGAAACAATATTAAACGACCATCAGTGAGCGTTGAAATTCATTGGGTTAGGGACAAGCGGACCAGATTTCGAGCACACCGCTGCCTTAGGCGATTGCATTGAATTGAATGTGATTCATTGGGTTCGCGCAGAAGTGCCAATCAGTGTGAATCAAGCCACTCGTTCAACTCAATTTCGGAACGCTCCAATCCATGGAAATTGATCAGTTTGCGCATGAAGGCAACTGCAACGGCTCGGGCACGAAGGTTGAATCGTCCGTCATGATCGTCCCGTGACATTTGATAAACGTCAAGTTTCTCATATAGCTGCTGAAGCCGATTCTGGACACTGCGCAAGGAAAGGTTGCGGCGGTCGGCAATGGCCCGATCGGTCAATCCAAGGGCGACGTCGACGAGGATTTCGTACTCGATTTCGTTGACACCCTTTAGTGGCGCAAGGCTTTTTTGCTGCATGCCGCGCACTTCTCGGTCAATAACACATTGGGCTTCGACGAAGATGCTGCGTAGTGCCAGTCTCAATCGTTCATCAGAGGCAGATTTCAGCACATAACCATAAGCGGCACCATCGGGGACAATGCGTGCTACGCCGCGTACATAGGCTTCGTCGGAATAATTCGACCAGAACAGAATGCGTGTGTCCGGGCGCTCTTTCCAGATCGTGCGTGCGGCTTCGATCCCGTTTCTGGTCTGCATCTGGAGATCAATGACGATATGAGCGGACTTGTTGTCTCGTGCCATTTTCTCACCAATCAAACCGTTATCCGCCTCAAGTACGGTGTTGCATTCCGGCAAGGCGGCCTTCACTGCTTCGTGCAGATAGGACCGGTGGAGCGGATCATCCTCGACAATTAAAACTTTCATTTTTCCCTCATCAAAGCTTCATTTCGCGCAAAACGGCCAATGGCAAGTGAACACTAACCCGGGTTCCCAAGTTGTCCTTGTTTGAAGCAGCAGAAAATTTTGCCGAGATTAATCGGGCTCGTGTTTTCATATTGTTGATGCCACCACCAGTACGTTGGCGCGATTTGAGGCCGCATCCATCGTCGGTCACTTCAATCGAAATGCCGCCGCTTTGTTCAAATAGGCGCACAACAATCCGGCTAGCATGGGCGTGACGTATGGCATTGTTGATAGCCTCCTGTGTGATGCGGAAGAGCGCAATGGAGACACTCTGGTCGAGACGGTCGATCAGACCACCGGTCTCGTCAATTAACTCTTGAAGAAGCCCCAATCCGCTGTCCCGCACCGATCGGTCGAGATGGTTCTCCACAGCTTGGCCGAAGCCAAAAAGCTGAAGTACGGATGGCTTTGCCTCTTCTATAATCTGCCGCAAATCGTGCATGCTTTGCTGCAGGCTTAGAACCAGAGGCTCCAGTTCTTCGCCCGAAACATGTTGCTCGCGTGTCAGACGCTCGAGCCTGCGCGCAAGCCGGGTCAGATCAGCCAGTGTTTGATCGTGCAAATCCATGCCGATACGCTGGCGTTCTCGTTCCAGAGCTTGAGTGAGATCCAGCGCGCCAAGGCGTAATGCCTCTTCGCGGACCTTTGTTTCTGCTTCTATGATTGCGGATTGTTGTGCCTGTTCAGCGGCGCGAAGTGCAAAGAAGTACGCCGATAAAAGATCAGCGATGGACCGTGCGTTTTCTACATCTTCCATTGTGTAAAAAGCTGGTTCACACGAGGAACAGCTAAGTGCGCCGATAATATCGCCTTCGACCGTCAATGGTACATGGATACGGCTCTTCAATCGGTGTTCGAAGGCGGGCTGTATGAAAGCTCCTGCAAAGTTAAATCGTGGATCAACCAGTGCGTCTTCAGTCAGCAAATACGACACCTTGCCCCAGAAAAGAGCCCGGATAGGACTTGCCGATACCAAGGCCGGTGGATGATTTCCCCAAGCGGTTTGCAGTCCTGATTCATAGGCCGTGTGATATTTTCCACCATGCATGATGATGCAAACATCAAGATGGTTGTGAGGAATGATGTGGGAGATTTCTGCTGCAACTGCACGAATAGCTGAGTGGAACTCCAATTGGCCAGCCAATAGTCGCGAAATTCCAATATAGTGATCCAGAAGTGCTGCCCGTGCCAACTTCAACAATGTGTGTCTCCTGCTGAAATCTCATTTTCCCATCGACCGGTGCGACGCATAGCAGGTGTGCTCCCGTATTAGGCGCTAGGCTTGATCCGTTCGTCTTGCGCGATCCCGCATGATTTGCGGCACAACCCGCAAAATGCCTGCCTTAAAGCGCCTGTACAAGCCCGACAGCGTATCTCATCTTGTAAGGGTGTTGGGAGAAGAATTCGACTGGAGGAGCCTTGTGTGGAGTATACTCCGGACAAAGGTCAGTCGGAATGACAAATGTGTATGGGGAGAGAAAATAATGAAACTTACCAATATCTTTTTGGCATCGGCTGTATTCGTATGTGCCGCGGTTCCAAATCTGGCAATTGCTGATACTTCAGCCAAGAAAATTGCTCTGTCGAATAATTATGCCGGTAATTCATGGCGGCAGGCAATGCTGACCAGTTGGACAAAAGTGACAGGTGAAGCAGTCAAGAGCGGCATTGTTGCCGCCGCGGACCCTTTCACCACGGCGGAAAATCAGGCGACAGAACAGGCCGCACAGATTCAGAATATGATCCTGCAGGGCTATGACGCTATTGTTATTGATGCGGCATCGCCGACGGCTTTGAATGGCGCGGTCAAGGAAGCATGCGATGCGGGTATTGTAGTCGTTTCCTTCGACGGAATTGTAACTGAGCCCTGCGCTTGGCGTATTGCGGTGGATTTCAAGGAAATGGGCCGCAAACAGGTTGAATATCTTTCGAAGAAAATCCCGTCTGGTGGTAATCTTTTGGAAATACGCGGGCTGGCCGGTGTTTCGGTGGATGACGAGATATCCGCAGGTATCCACGAGGGTGTGACGCAGTTTCCACAATTCAAGATTGCCGGTTCTGTGCATGGTGATTGGGCGCAAGATGTCGCCCAGCGGGCTGTTGCGGGCATTCTCCCAAGCTTGCCCGAAATTGCGGGTGTCGTCACGCAGGGCGGTGATGGCTATGGTGCGGCACAGGCATTCGAGGCGGCCAAACGCCCAATGCCGGTCATCGTGATGGGTAATCGGCAGGATGAACTCGTCTGGTGGAAAAAGCAGAAGGACGCCAGCAAATACGAAACCATGTCGGTCTCGATCGCTTCCGGTGTATCGACGCTGGCATTTTGGGTTGCCCAGCAGATACTGGATGGCAAGGAAGTAAAAAAAGATCTGGTTGTACCRTTGCTCCAGATTGATCAGGACAAGCTGGAAGCAAGTCTGGCCACAACGCAGGAGGGGGGCGTGGCCAACGTGGAATACTCACTCGCAGATACGCAGAAAGTGATCTCATCTGCCAAGTAGATTTGTCCTTTTGACAGGGCCAGCGCTGCCTGACGAGATTGTCGGGCAGCTTCTCTACCATATTGAGGATTTCCGGTATGACGGCTGATGTGCAGAATGCTGTAATTGATGTGATCAATGCCAGAGTTAGTTTTGGTGCGGTCAAAGCGCTGGATGGGGTAACGCTTGCTATCCAACCCGGTGAATGTGTGGGGCTTGTCGGACATAATGGTGCAGGCAAATCCACGATCGTCAATGTAATCAATGGTGGTCTTACGCCGCATGAAGGTAGCATCGCGCTCAGTGGACGGCCGGTTGGAAACTACGGTGTCAAGGTTGCGCGCGATCACGGAATCCGCTGCGTTTTTCAGGAGCTTTCGCTCTGTCCGAATCTTACGGTCACCGAGAATACACGTGTCATGCACCATAGTCTGAAAGGTTGGGGCTGGCGCAAACAGGCAGGCGCAGTTGTTCGTGCCAAGCTCGACGAGATTTTCCCTGGCCACCATATTTCGGCAAGCGCGCTTGTCGGCGACTTGACGATTGCGGAGCGGCAAATGGTTGAAATTGCCACCGCATTTTCCGAAGTGGCACAAAAAGTGAAGTTAATCATTCTGGACGAGCCCACATCATCGCTTGATGCGGGTCTTGCGGCACAACTCTTGAACTATGTGCGAACCTTCGTCGAAGCCGGTGGTTCGGTGATTTTTATATCGCACATTCTTGGCGAAATCCTTTCGACCTGCGATCGCATCGTGATCATGAAGGATGGCAAGGTGGTAGCAACTAAGCCTGCGTCAGAATTCACCGAACATGGTCTCGTTGAAATCATGGGCAGCGTGGTGAAGGCACCTGCCGCTCGAGTAGCGCGGGTCGCCAGCAATGATGAGCCCGTTCTTTCGGCGGCCAAGCGCCAGGGGCAGGGGCTTGCGTTCCGGGCCCACAGGGGAGAGATCATTGGTCTGGCGGGGCTGGGTGGCCACGGCCAGACAGAAACGCTGATTGATCTTTATTTTAGGCACAGTGGCAGCTGGCTGCGTGAGCGGACACCACGGGTCACCTTTGTAGCTGGAGACCGTACGCTGAACGGCGTATTTCCGCTCTGGAGCATCCTGAAGAATCTGTCCATTGGTAGTCTGACGGATCTTTCATCCTATGGCGTTGTTAATCACGCAAGTGAGGTGCAACTGGTTCAATCCTGGAAATCACGGATCGAAATTCGTACCAAGGATACTGAAAATCGTATTCTTTCGCTATCGGGTGGAAACCAGCAGAAAGTGTTATTCGCTCGTGCACTGGCGACACAGGCATCCGTTGTTCTGATGGATGATCCAATGCGAGGCGTCGACATCGGTACCAAGCAGGAGGTTTATTCGATCCTGCGTTCGGAAGCGGACAATGGACGCACATTCATCTGGTACTCCACGGAAATGGATGAGATCTGCCTGTGTGATCGCGTCTATGTGTTTAACAATGGTATCATGGTTGCGGAACTTTCAGGTGGTGACGTCACTGAAAAGAACGTTTTGGCCGCGTCATTCATGGGTGCCGCCGCATGAGAAGTTTGTTCACGCGAGATGCGGCCCGTTTGTTAATTCCTGCATTATCACTCGCCATTCTGCTGATTGTCATTTTTTACCTGCAGCCGAGGGCGATGAGCTACACCGGCTTGAATCTACTTTTCAATCTCGCCGTGCCGATTGCGCTTGCGACAATCGCGCAGATGCTAATCATGACCGTCAACGATCTTGACCTCTCAATGGGGACATTCGTCAGCTTTATCGCCTGTGTTGTAGCGACATTCCTCAACACAAATCCTTTGCTCGGACTCTTGATCCTTGGCGCAGCAATACTCGTATATGGAGCGCTTGGAGTTCTTATCTATGTGAGGAACCTGCCGTCTGTTGTTGTCACTCTAGGGATGAGTTTTGTGTGGAGTGGCTTGGCGGTTCTGATCCTGCCTGCACCGGGTGGTCAGGCGCCCATATGGGCACGAGCGCTCATGACGTCCAAACCACCCATTGTTCCGATAGCTATTATTGCCAGCATTGTTATCGCACTTTGTGCCCACTACCTGATCATGCGCTCGTCGTTTGGTGTGGTCTTGCGAGGTGTCGGGGGCAACGCCCGTTCCGTCGAGCGGGCAGGTTGGTCAATTATCCGGGCCCGCGCCACCATTTATGCGCTGGCTGCATTCTTTGCCATTCTTGCCGGGATCGCGTTGGTGGGTCTGACCACGTCGGCCGACGCCAATATAGCTCTGCGCTACACACTCCTTTCCATCGCCGGCGTTATTTTGGGCGGCGGAGAATTTGTAGGTGGAAGGGTCTCGCCGATTGGCGCGGTCATCGGCGCCTTGACGTTGACACTGGCAGGTTCGTTCCTATCATTCCTGCGTATCTCGCCGGATTGGCAAATTGGCGCGCAGGGTGCAATCCTGGTTCTCGTTCTGGGCCTTCGACTGCTGTTCAACCGACTTGAAAAGCGGGGAAAAGCTTCATGACGATAATCACGCTTCTGTTTCGTAAACCATGGATATGGTCGTTTGTTGCGGCTGCAATCGTCTGGTTTGTAACGATCATGTTCACCGGCGGTGCCAGTACACTTGGTCTCAGCCAAGCGGCGCTGACGTTTGCGGCGTTCTCTATAATTGTTGGCATCGGCCAAATGTTTGTCATCACGTTAGGACCGGGCAATATTGATCTCAGCGTTCCCGCGACCATGACTTTGGCTGGCACAGTTGCCCTGAAGGTCATGAATGTTGACAATTCTATGATTGTGCCCGGTTTGCTGGTGGCGATTGCAATCGGTATCGCGGTCGGAATCGGCAATTATGGTCTGATTAAACTATTACGCATTCCGCCGATCATTGCCACACTTTCGATGAGCTTCATCGTACAGTCCACGGCAATCTGGACCAACCGTGGCTTGCGCATCAAACCTCCGTCCGCTCTCGCCGATTTCACGACCGCCATGACCATGGGAATTCCCAATGTTGCCTGGGTCGCACTGGTTCTATCCGTTGTGGCCTACCTGCTTCTGCAAAGGACTGTTTACGGCCGTTGGGCATCGGCAATTGGCCAAAGCATATCGGCTGCCCGCATGACCGGCATTCCCGTCGACGGT
The DNA here is from genome assembly GCF_052113785.1 of Phyllobacterium sp. TAF24. NCBI lineage: Bacteria > Pseudomonadati > Pseudomonadota > Alphaproteobacteria > Hyphomicrobiales > Phyllobacteriaceae > Phyllobacterium > Phyllobacterium sp. TAF24. Next base: position 7,007 of record NZ_JBFRDN010000013.1, read on the forward strand.
GTTCGCATTGCCACCTATGTACTCTGTGCGGTTCTGGCGTCGGTCTGCGGTTATCTGCTCGCAAACTTCTCGGGCGGCGCTGCCCTCAATATGGGGTCCGAATATCTTCTCATGTCGATCGCAGTTGTGGTGATTGGTGGTACAGCCGTTGGTGGCGGAGATTCCAACGTACCCGGCATCTGGGGCGCCTCACTGTTCATGTTTCTGGTCGTGTCCATGCTCAATACCTATGGGTTCGATGCCGGTATTCGCCTGATTATGACAGGTACCATTATCATCGGTGTTATCGTGCTTGCCGGTGGTCGCAATTCTGAACAACGTTAAACTGGTGTACCGTGAAAATTACCCATGCCGCGCTTTATGAAATCCATGACCAACGCTTCAGCTCTCTGATTATTGGCAACGCCGAGCTTGAAGAGTTGTATTCTTCATGCCGCTGGGCAGAGGGGCCTGTTTGGTTTGGCGACAGCAATTGTCTGTTGTGGAGCGATATACCGAACCAGAAAATGCTGCGCTGGATACCCGACGGCGCAGTTACGGTTTTTCGGTCGCCGTCGAACTTCACAAATGGCAATACGCGCGACAGGGAGGGACGCCTCGTATCGTGTGAGCATGGTTCGCGTCGGGTAACAAGGACAGAACCAGATGGAACTATAACCGTTCTGGTGGATCGCTATCTTGGCAAGCGTCTGAACTCACCCAACGATGTCGTTGTCCATTCAAACGGCTCGGTGTGGTTTACTGATCCCACCTATGGAATCCTCTCCGATTATGAGGGTTATAAATCTGATCCCGAGCAGCCTTCGCGCAATGTCTATCGGCTGGATCCTTCAACAGGAGATATTGCCATCATGGTATCCGATTTTCTCCAGCCAAACGGACTGGCGTTCTCGCCTGACGAACGTCTGCTCTACATCGCCGATTCCGGTGCAAGTCACACGGAAGGTGCGCCGCGACATATCCGCGTCTTTGATGTTGTGGATGGAAAAACGTTGAGCAATGGCCGGGTGTTCGCTCACATCGATAACGGGATACCCGATGGTATGCGGGTTGATGTGGATGGCAACCTTTGGTCAAGCGCCGCAGATGGAATCCATTGTTTTGGCCCTGGCGGCGTGCTGCTCGGTAAGATTAAGATACCGCAAACAGTATCCAATCTCACTTTCGGCGGTCCTCGCCGTAACCGGCTGTTTATTACCGCCACAAAATCCCTTTATTCAATTTTTGTAAATGCGACTGGTGCGCAAGAGCCGTGAACCAGGAGGTTCTCCCGTCTGGCTAAAGGGGGGTGGCCGGTCAAATCCATAACTTGCGTTTCGTAGCCGCATTTCAATTCGGAGGGGGTAGGTTCCATTCCATTCATGGTGGATATTCCAAGTCAGGCTGCTAATAGGGTGTCATCCTTTGGTTCACACCGATCATCGGGAATTGGTAGGCGAGTGTGATAATTCCTGGGCAGATCTGTTCGTCATTGCAGCCGAACTGATACGGAGCCAATTAAACCGAATGACCGGGATGGGGCCGGGAGCGGTCGGGCAGCTTTTGTCGAATTAAGAGAAATAGCTGCCGGGGAAGCTCTGTGAGCGGTTGACAGTTCTTGGCCCCATAATGGTCATTCAAACACATTCTGACGATCTCGAAAGCTGCCGTTTATGCGCTCCCAGTTGGCAGCGGTGCATCCCAAAAATCGAGATTGGTACGCTTCACAGCCTTTCATTTTTTACTGCAACGCTAACATGTTGAAATAGGGACAATTCACGTCTCCTGGTTAAGCGCAGTGTGGCGGCACGCCAGACGCGCGAAATGAATCTTGAATATCGCGGACTAACAGTTCGGGCTGTTCAAGCGCGGCGAAATGCCCGCCCTTCGCCATATCTGTCCATCGATGCATATCGAATACTCGCTCGACCCATGAACGGGGTGAGGTCGGTAGTTCCTTCGGGAAACGTGCGAACGACATCGGCACGCGTACGTTGGAAACATCGGGAAACGAAAAAGGCCGCAGCCGATTTTCCTCATACATCCGAAGGGACGAGTCGATGGTGTTTCCAAACCAGTAGATTGATACATTCGTCAGTAACTCATCAGCTGATATTACCGTCTCCAGGTCGCCGTCACAGTCGGACCAGCTCGCGAATTTTTCAGCTATCCAACCCAGCAAACGGATCTGGCTATCTAAGAGGGAGAATGAAAGCGTCTGCGGCTTGGTCGCCTGGAGCAGTGAATAGGCGTCCCTAACAGCCATAGAATGATATCGCAGTGAGTACCAGTTCATGCCCGTACTGAACGGGCTTTCCCAAAGGCGGGATGATGTTGTCATCAAGACACAACCGGTTGCCCAGATAATGATAGGAGGATAGCCCGGCTTTCTGTAGGTCTTCATGAGGCCCGAGCATTGTATTGTGTGCGATGCGGCCATCATAGCTCATGGAACGGCCGGAAGATTTTGCATTTGACGACAACGCTGCGCAGGTCGTTTTCCTATGTATTAGTGTGCCACGGAGTATCCGGGTACGTAAGGACTTCGATCCTGAACGGGAGCGCGCCGCATCCAATGCACTGTCGCTCCGAAGACTACACCGCGGATATGGACTTACGTCTTCTGCGCCATTCCAGCAGAATGGCAAGCATCGTGTACCCCAGAGCGAGCACCCACAGCCCAAGAAATTGGTTGCGAATGTCGGCAATCGAAGCACCCATTTCCACCACCTGAGTCATGGCGGCGATAGCAATGCTGCCGGGGATGAGTTGGGATAAAGCGCGAAGGACTGGAGGGACTGCCTCAATAGGCCATGAAAAGCCAGAGAGAAAAAACAGAGGCATGCCAAGTGCGGCGGCAGTGAGTTGCACAGCAAGAGGGGAGCGAAACAGCGATCCAAGGACCAGACCGAGTGCACTGACGGAAAGGACGAAGGGTATCGCCGCAACGAGAATGACGACGATCGATCCCAATCGCGGAATGTTATAGAAATAAGGAAGGAGAATGAAATAAAATGGCACGATCACCATTGCCACTGTCAGATAGGCAGCGAGCTTGCCGAGCACTGAGGATACTGCGCTGGCACTGGATACGTCAGGATCTGCACCGCCCGGCTTACCGGAAATTGTCGCGAGCAGGCATACTGCAATCAGCAGCGTTTGCTGCATGATAATTGCAAAGGCTCCTGGCAGTATATAAGTCGCGTAGCCGCTCTGCGGATTGAAGAGTGGAATGGAGACAAGCGGCATAGGACCTACCGCCGATGCAGCCACCACCGGGTTGATGCCAAGCCCTATCAGACGTGCTGTTTCAACCTCCGCACCGTAGGCGCGCGTTACGCCGGTCACAGCACCAGCTACCCGTGAGTAGATCAGGAAATAGCTGGAGTCTGCATAGAGCGAGATTGGCGAGGAGCGACCATGCAAAAGATCACGCTCGAAATTAAGCGGGATGACAACGGCGCCGGAAAGAGTGCGTTTGAAGACTTCTCGTTCGGCAGTTGCCAAATCGGGTAGAACCATGGCCACGGCCACGTCAGATGAGGCATCGATGCGTCGCGCGAGCTCGCGGCTGGACGTTGTACCATCGAGATCGATGATCGCGACAGGTACGTCGCGCAATGCTTCGTTTCGATACGGTTGCGGATAATAAACAGCATAAATCAATGCTGCTACAAAGAGTGTTGAGAAGATCGCCTTGAGCTCAAATATCCGCTTCAGTTCATGGCGATAGACACCGACTACCCCGCTCATGTCCCGATCCCCACCGCACGTACATCTCGCTTGTGGCGCTCGGTTTCCCGGCGCACAAACTCAAGCTTCACTCCAGCCACTAGCGCGAGACCAATAACGAATGCCAACAGCACCAGAATGGGATGAAGCGAGAGATCAAAGGGAGTTCCCCTTACCGTCTGATCAACACGGGCCGTCAGATACCAGGTGCCTGGCAATGTAGCTCCCCACCAATAGGCAAATGCATTCATGCCAAGGCGAGGAAATCCAATACCCATAAAACCGAATGCCGGAGAGACAATCAATGTCGCCAGGCTGATTGCGGATGCCACCGGTTTGATAAACAGGGCAAGCACTAAGCCATAGAATTGGCAAGCCAGGATGAAAAGTGTTCCTGCGGCAAGCAAGAGAAATGGGTTGCCGCGTAACGGCAGTTCCAAAGTACCAAACAATAGAGCATCGGCGACGCCCAACACGCCCAAAAACAACAAGGTATAGGGCAAAATTTTACCAACCATTGCTGGCCACAGACCATGACCGAGGCGGCGCAGGATGCGCAGGCGATGCGTTGTTTCTGTATCGAGACCGGCAGCGTATGCAGATGACAACACGATCACAATCTGCAACACGGCTGGCAAGACACTTGCCAAAAGGAAATGCGCGTAATTCTGGGTCGGATTGAACAGCGTCTGCATCTGCACAGGTATCGGTGTGATTGCCTGTTGTGCTGCCTCTGGGGCAATGCCCCGGCTTGTTCTTAAAGATACCTTTACCGCGCCTTCTACCGCCGGAACAGCATTGTTGATACCACGAGCGGCAAGACTTCCCGGGGTCATTAGTTGGTTATTGTAGAAGAACACCACCTCGGGGCGACGTCCCGCAAAAACGTCTCGCTCCAGATTCTGGGGCAGCAGAAGCAGCCCATAGATTTTTCCGGACAAGATTGCGTGCTTGCCTTCTGCAAGGTCGGTCACGCGCATCGCGACAGCTGAATCGGGCGTCGCATCGACGGTGCGGATCACCTGACGGGACAATTCTGTGCCATCAAGATCAAGCACCGCAATGGGCAGGTGCGTCACAAGCCCGGCGCTGAATGTAAGCGTCAGTACTCCTATCAGGATCAACGGGACAATTGTTGTCAGACACAACAGAAAAGGCCGACGCCGCAGCCAGGTAAATTCTCTGCAAAATACCAACCAAAAGCCCGGTCTGATGCGACCCACGCCAGTCATGTCAGCTGGCCTGCCGGTTCCAGGCGACGATAACACTCATACCCGGGCGCAGCCCACCCACGCGCACTACCGGTTTGGCTCTGACCTCGAAAGTGCGCAGGTCAAAATCGCCGGTAGCGCGGGTGGCGCGCCATGTCGCAAATTGTCCCTGGACATTAATGGTCGAAACACTGACCGTAAGGGCCTTTGAACCAAGGGCCGGTATGGAGACCTCGAACGTGTCACCAACTTTGAGCCCGGCAAGCAGATCTTCCCTCAAATTGAAGGTGAACCAGAGATCGTTGAGATCGATAAGCGAATAGAGCGGAGCTCCGGCGCTAAAGTTTTCCCCCAACTCGGCAACACGTGTAGTGACCTGTCCGGAGATCGGAGCGCGAATTGTCAGCTCTTCGACATCAGTGATGCGCTGGCCAAGTGTTGCTTCCGCTTGCTTGACCTGCGCTGCCGACAGAGCTTTCTCTTCGTCACTTGCGCCTTTTTCAACCAATCGCATCTGGGCTTGGGCCGCCTCCAGTTTACGGGTGGCGGCCTCAAGGTTGCGTGTCGCCTCATCAAACATCTGTTGGGGCGAATTACCGGTCTTCACCAGCTGTGCCTGCCGCCTGTATATTTCCTGATACAGGATCACGTCAGCCTGTGCCGCTGCGACATCTGCTTTTCGCGCGTCAATGGTTTCGGGCCGGGTGCTGTTCACACGATCGAAATCAGCCTTGGCGACATTCAACGCTGCTCTGGCCGCCAGCAATCCAGCCGCCAATTCCGGGCTTTCAAGTTCTGCAATAACATCGTTCTGCTTGACGTTATCTCCAACATTGACCGCAAGTTTGGCAATACGGCCTGCCACCCTTGGGCTCAGGTCAACACGGTTGGCGGTCACCTCCCCCTGCACGGAAAGCGCCGGGGGCCTTGTTGCAAACCATAAGACAATAGCGAGAGCCACGAGGGCTGCAACGCCGATGGAGGCACGCAGAGCGGATGATTTCTTGGAAGCAGCTGTCACCAATAAATCTCCATTATGTGTTGGTATGATTACCGAGTAGGCGTAGATGTCCAATATGCTGCAGCGGACAAGGGTTTTTCGCAAGCATCATTGCACCAAACATTCTTTCATATACCACCCTGAACCCAAACTCAGCCTTACTCAGCACAATAGGCAAGGCCAGTGGTAGCTCCTGCACTCTGGTGAATTGTAGCCATGTTACCTCCGTCCATTGCCAGTACACGGATGGCTCCACTCAAATCGCTGAGAAAAACACGCCGTCTCTCCAAATCCAAAGCAAGCCCGATGCCTTCCAGTAGCCCGGTTGCCAACACCTGATGGTTCATTAGTCCTTCCGGCGTGATGTTGGCACGATTCAAACTGTTGCCACCTTCCAAATCGCCTCGATCCGTCCAGTAAAGCTGGTGGCGATCATGATCAATTTCGATGTCTATTGGCTCTGGCAACGCATCAAGGAGAAGTTCGACATCGGCACGCGTTTCTGCTGTAGCACCTAACGGCAGGTCGATGCCCATGCGAAAAATGCGACCTCGTCCGGCATCAGGAGGGCCTTTCTGAGTCCAATATATATGCCTGTTTTGCATGTCGAGCGCGATGCCTACACAATGACGCAGGATGTCGTGCGTATCTTCTGGCCAATTGCCGGTGCGCAGGAGCAATTTGAGTTCACTGCCATCCACGCGGCAGCGCATCACTGCCATACCCTCGCGATCACACCAGTAGAGCAGACCGTTAGTCGTGTCGAGCTGAAGCTGTTTCGGCGTTACAATAGTGCCAGCACTGACCAGCACTGCATGTTTTTGTCCGTCAAGACTACAACACTCGATCGACCCGTCGCGATTTATGAAATCCTCACCGATCTTCGGTCTGACACCCATATTGGTCCAGTAGATAATCTTGCCCGGACCATCTACCTGAATGCCATCTGGTATTCCGGCGAGGTTAGAGATCACCTGTTCTGCGACACCACGATCAGGATCGAGGGAGATAATCATAGGCGGCTGTGCCTGCAGGATGTATAGCCGTTCTGGGGTAACTTTGTTGCTATTATCCATGACTTCAGTCTCGCCGAAGCCACTTAACGTTGGATGCCTTACGTGGCTCGCGCGGCAACCATTCCGCCCGGCTTGATCCGATCGGATTAATAATCGGATTGGACCAGTACTCCGGCGTCTTCGACATGCCAACCTGAGAGCCAAGACGTGTAAATTCACCGAACGCCGTCTGGCCCATCTGAAGGTGCGGAGGAAGCGGCTTGTGGTCGTCTCCAAGTGTGTCAAGTTTCATCAGGGTGTCGGAATCGATGAGGCCGATTGCCTGTTCAAGCATAATCGTTTGAGCAAGGTTGACCGACACACGATAACTGCCACCTTCGCGTGCCCTTCGCAGTAGCGCGGCTTGAACTCCAATGGCCGCCAGATATCCGGTCATGAAGTCGCAAACAACGTTGACATCATTTGGCAATCGGGGTTGGTCTGCTGACCCGATATCGCAAAAAAGCCCTGTCAGGCCTCCTGCGATGAAGTCATATCCGATCCAGTCGGCCCAAGGCCCTTTCGGCGCGTTGAGACTCATGTCAACACAGATAATTCCAGGCCGGTGTTCTGCTAAGGTTTGAGCGGAAAAGCCCCGTCGGGAGGCCATGTGCGGGCGCAAGTTTTGAACAAACACGTCCGCTTCTCTCGCAAGCGCGTAAATATCGCCAATGTTCGCATCGCTCCTGACGTCCTTGAACGCTTGCCTGATTCCCGCGTAACACTGCCAATAAATGGCTGGCAATTCGACCCAATGTGAAGAATTCAGATTAAGGCAGTCAGCGCCCTGCGCAGCCAATTGGCGCAGCACTGTAGGACCTGCCACGACGTGAGTCATCCCCAACACCCGCAGTCCGGATAAAGGACGTTCCCCGCTCGGCAGTGGCTCCGCAGGGCTCTCTCCGATTTTCTCAATATGAATAAGAGGCGCGGCAGCATTGTATTTGTATTGTTCCGTCGCCCTGTATTCATCACTTGTTCGACATATTGCCAATGGAACACCCGCATTTTGCGCGGCTTTTTCCAGATCGGCTGCATCCCATTGACGCGTCGCTTTTTCGAGCTGTTCAGGCAGAATGCCGCAATTCAACAGCTTACAAACTCTTTCAGTATTGGTGGCATAAAGTGATGCGAGGATAACCCAGCGATTGTCACGCGTGGGAAGCAGCAGCGCGCCCAATTGGCCAATATTCCCTCCCATCATTTGGGACGTGCCGTTCATTGTCGTATATTGGGCAAGATTTGCCTGCCAAGGGCTCTGGGTCACGTATGATTTTCTAAGATCCACGTGTATATCTTGACCTTCTCCAGTGCGCTCGCGCCATAGAATTGAGGTTGCGATCGAATTTGCTGCAATAACAGCTGCTGAAATTGCTCCCACTTTAATGTGCGTTCTGCGGATGGGGTCCAAGCCCGCAAATGTGAGATTGCCTCCCTGAAAAGCCCTATCCAATCCTGCTTCGTTCAAAATGAGATCGACAACCTGTGCTAAATCAGCGTGATTTTTAACGATGGGATAGTCGAGCATAGTCCCTCACAATTCGTTCAAATTGGTCAACATGTTCATAATCACATCCACAATGCTCTCGGAGAGCGCGAAGATTGGTTCGTTGCGGTCAAGTCCCAGCAGATACCGCGACGCCATCAAGCGCTTTAAGGATAGCAACTTGTTTCTCGTCTCTATTCTCCGCTAGTTCCATGATTGAACGATCGCCATAAAACTCCTGCGCCTGATCAATGAGGAGCCGGCTGGTTTCAAAGTCAAAGGATACAGATCCAAATGTGGACCACAGCTGCTCCATTCCCCCCTTACCAAGGTGTTCGACAAAGTGCGCCATTCCGCCGGATCCGCCTCCGAGATGAAACGAAAGGAATGGGCCGTTTGATGCCCACCGAATGCCGAGGGAATTGGTGACGATATCGTCAAGATCCCGTATCGAAACAATACCTTCGCGAACCAAGTACATGCATTCCCGAAAGATTGCGGCCTGAAGCCGGTTGGCAACGAAGCCGGGTATTTCTTTTTTCAATTCCAGCGGAACCTTGCCAACCCCACGGTAGAAAGCCATGACGCGCGCAACCAACGTGCGGTCGCATTTGGGGACAGGTACAACTTCAACCAATGGCATCAGATGAGGCGGATTGAAGGGATGGCCGATCATAAGTCGTTCCGGCTGCTTCATACTTCCGCTTTGAACGGAAGCGGGGATGCTGGAACTGGAAGACAGGAACAGCGTGTTGTCTGCCGAAGCGGCTTCAATCCTGCGCCAAAGATCATTCTTGAAATCGATCCGCTCCGGTCCACATTCCTGGATGAGATCCACGTCAGCAACAGCCATTGCCAAATCTTGTTCGAATGACAATCTTTCCATCATTCCATCTGTGCAGCAGCCCAATTCGGAAAGGGCAGGAATAGCACCGTCGATCAAAACTTTAACTTTGTCGGCAATAAGAGGATCAGGGTCATTGATTGTTACCGCCACACCGTGTGCAAGAAACAACGCTGCCCAGGACGCTCCGATAACACCGCCGCCGACGATGGTTGCCTTCTGCACGCCACTCGCCTGCAGATCTTCCCGACAGTTCTGATACTGCATAGCTTCTCCTTCAGCGGTAGCTTAACGTCTACCCGTAAATCCCAAAGTGGACCGAGCGCGCCAGCCTGACCAAAATGCGACACCTGCAACTCCCTTATGACCACTTGGCCCGTGGTAGTTATGCAATCGGCATGATGGCAGTGGGAAACAAAAAACCTTTGTGGAATCGACAATCAAAAATTGTGGGACTTATTTAAATTTGGAACTAATCTCACTTGGAAAGTCGTTTAATTATGTTGGTCATTACGTTGTCTTCCAACTTACATGGCCACGAATAATATTGCGCGGCGCGCAACGATTGTAATGCAAGGAGAATTCAAACATGTTCAGTCGGGCGATTGATCCAGTACTGATGGATATGTTGGTTTGCCTGGCAGAAGAAGGTAGCTTTACCGGCGCTGCTGAACGTATGCATCTCTCTCAACAGGCAATAAGCGCACAGGTGAAGCGCCTTGAGGGCCTGGTCGGGCAGCAAATCGTCACACGATCGCATCAGGATATTTGCCTCACCACCGCAGGAGAAACTTTGCTCATCTATGCGAGACAGGTGTTGAGAATAGCAGAACGAATTCGCCGACAATTCTCAGCGATTGAATTGGAAGGCTCGATACGCTTCGGCTTCACACCTGGCTTTGGTCTTCCTATGCTATTTCCTTTGCTGACGGAAATCAGGCGTCTACATCCCAGATTTGAGCTGCTTTGTGAAACAGAAAGAACGGTCAATCTGATATCAAAGTTGGATGCTGGCAGTCTTGACGTGAKTATTGGCGCTCAACAGGAAGGTGAAAAACGGGGGGAGACACTTCTTAGGGAGAAACTGCTTTGGGTCGGAAATGCAGAGCAGATTTTACAGCCGAATACACCAATTCCCTTAGTGATGTTACCCCGCCCAACGTTTCTTCGCGATCATATATTCCAGCTTCTGGATAACGCGAACATGACTTGGACCATATTCTTCGAAAGCGATGATGTGATGGCTGCCCGTGCGGCCGTCCAATCTGGTTGGGGAATGTCTTTATTCAATCGTATTCTACTTTCGGGTGACGAGGTACTTGCAACGGATATTGCACAAAAGCTTCTCCCCGATGCGGGACACATAGAATTCTTCTTACGCCACAATAGCCGTGGGGACGACACGATTAAGTCTTTTGCAGATGTGCTGCGAAATGTCATCCGAGATTTGTGATCATCGATTTTTATGAACGCGTCCACAGCGGGTGACCGCGTATAGCTAAGGAGACCAAGGTATGACCGATCATGCGATCAAGGGGAAAACCGTCCTTATAGCAGGAGGCGCGAAGAATCTGGGAGGATTGATTGCCCGCGATCTAGCTCAGCACCGGGCCAAGGCTGTTATTATTCACTACAATACCGCGGCAACAAAGGCGGCAGCCGACGAGACCGTCGCAGCGGTGAAAGCACAAGGCGCCCACGCCATAGCCTTCCAGGCTGACCTGACAACAGCGGGAGCAGTGGAACAACTCTTCACCGATGCAATAGCAGCCGTCGGCAAACCCGACATTGCCATCAACACTGTTGGCAAAGTTCTAAAAAAGCCATTTGTCGAGATCACCGAGGCAGAATACGACGAAATGACTGCGGTAAACTCAAAGACAGCTTTTTTCTTCCTAAAAGAGGCGGGTAGACATCTCAATGACAACGGTAAGATCGTTACACTCGTGACGTCGCTATTGGGTGCATACACACCATTCTATTCTGCCTATGCAGGCACCAAAGCGCCAGTCGAACATTTCACACGTGCAGCGTCAAAAGAGTTTGGCGAACGCGGCATCTCCGTTACAGCGATCGGGCCGGGTCCGATGGATACACCGTTTTTCTACCCTGCCGAAGGCACGGATGCGGTCGACTATCATAAATCCGCAGCTGCCTTGTCTAAGTTCTCGAAAACAGGGCTTACCGATATTCAAGATATCGTTCCCTACATTCGTTTCCTCGTATCCGACGGGTGGTGGATGACAGGCCAGACTATTCTGGTCAACGGCGGCTATACGACCAAGTAGTTTCATTTGCATAGCGGATCGCAAGGTAGGGTGGAAAACCATCTTTTCATACAATTTTTGATTGCTTTTCAGCCAAGGGAGAAAACCAGATGTCACAGACTCCGACGATTATTCTCGTGCATGGATTTTGGGGTGGGGCGGCTCACTGGAGCAAGGTTATTGTTGAATTGAAACGGCTCGGCCATACGTCGCTGAAAGCCGTGGAACTGCCTTTGACGTCGCTTGCGGATGATGCGGAGCGCACGCGCAAAATGATTGCGCAGGAGAGCGGTCCCGTGCTGCTGGTGGGCCATTCCTATGGCGGTGCTGTCATTACCGAGGCGGGCAACCACCCGAATGTGGTGGGGCTGGTTTATATTGCAGCCTTTGCGCCCGATGCGGGCGAAAGCCCCGGCGGCATCACGCAAAAGAACCCWCCGGCTGGTGCTGCCAATCTTGCRCCMGATAGCGATGGCTATCTYTGGGTSAAGCAGGACAAGTTCCACGAAAGTTTCTGTCAGGACCTGACCGCCGATGAAGGRCTTGTGATGGGTGTGACGCAGAAAGCGCCGCTTGCCAGCACATTCGGCAATGAGATCAGCAATCCGGCGTGGAAGTCCAAAAACAGCTGGTATCAGATTTCCAGTGATGACCACATGATCCATCCGGCCAATCAGGAATTCATGTCGGGCCGCCTTGGCGCCAAGAAGATCATCACGCTGAAAGCCAGCCATGCTTCGCTGGCTTCAAAACCCGTTGAAGTTGCCGCATTTATCGATGATGCTGCCAAATATCAGTGATGTAAGAGGTTATCCATTGTCATCTGCGATAGCGAGAAAGGTCGATCCGCCTGCCTCGTAAAATAGCCAGAAGTGGAGGTGGTCACATGGCCAATGTCCTTGGACAAGCGTGCTTTAACCGCGATTTGAGCTAATGACATCGAATGACCGAGATGGGGCCGGGAGCAGTCGGGCCGCTATGAAATGAAGAGACGCGGATAGCGGATTTTTACCAAGCCAAAAAGTCCGCTATCCGGAGATTCAGAAGATTGGGCAGGAGTAGACGCGCATCGTGTTGGCTTGAACTGTTGGGTGCTCCCCTCGACGCGTTCGACGCAGGAGCGGGTAGTCTCTGTCATGGCTGATCCTGCCCGGGGCTTAGGTCTTGGCGGCGTTCTGCGCGGTCTCGAAGACTTCGCGTGCGGACGTTGTACCCGCTATATATTCCGTACCCTCGGCTCCGAGGTCCATCCATCCCGCATTCACGGCCTCGTACATTTCTTCAGCAGATCCGGTGTGGCCTTTCGGAATGCCGAATTGCTCTAACGCTTCCGCCCACCCTGCACGCGGGATTGCAAAGGCTTTCACGTCGAGATTCAGGACTTCGCCCAATTGCTCGGCGACTTCATCCGCGCTGACCATCGAACCAAGCTCGACGATGCGCTGCCCCGACCACGCTGGCCCGGTCAAGAGGGTTGCGACCTCCGCGCCGATGTCGTTCGTCGCGACCATGGTCGATTTCCGGTTTGTCGGATTGTAGAAGGCCGGTAGCGTTCCGCCCTGGGCGACGTGCAACCCGTAAAGGAAGTTTTCGAAGAATCCGCCTGCGCGCACGAAGGCGACCGGAGATGTCAGGTTGCGAAAACCTTGCTCCAGGAGCGACAAGGCCATGATCACCCCGTGCCCGCTGGTTCTGTTCGCGCCCATCGACGAAAGCGCGACCACGCGTGGCGGCGCTGCCTTGGTGAGCGCCTCGACATAATTTGCAATCACGCCCTTTGCTTCTTTGTAATCGGGCGACGGCGCCCAGACAGGGGGCAACATGACATACGCGCCTTCGACGCCTTTGAGCGCCCGCTCGATGGCGGCCGAGTCATTCCAGTCGCCGTCAACCAGCTCCACACCCTGGTCCGCCCAACCAGCCGCCTTTTCGCGATTACGGACGAGCGCGCGTACTTTCTTGCCTTGTGCCAACAGATGTCGTGCCGTTGCACCACCGACTTTTCCGGTAGTTCCCATTACTAAAAACATGCGTTTTCTCCTGATGTTGAGGGACAGAGCACTGCCCTTGTTGATTTAACGGATGAGCGGCAGAATGGCGCGGATGCGGGGATCGCGCGCATAGAGGCCGCCCCAAGTCATCGCGCCTAGAAGCAGGGAGATAAGTTCCGGCGGCGACCCCAATTCACCGATGCGGACATGGGCGCAGATGGCACCTCCCAAAAAGCCTGTCACCAGGATCGCGCCGAGGACGGCGGTGGCCGGAATGGCGTAGAGGATGGCACAGGTGAGTACGATCGGACCCACGACGCGGGTCAGGTCCATCGCGAACCCGGTTTCCTGCAACATGCCCGCAATCTGTGCCGGCGCGAAAAGCTGAATAGTACCGTCTGCCACCAGAGCGATAACGACAATCGCGCTCATCATGCGGCCGGCCCACAGGACGCGATGTAAGGTCATAGTTTGAGGCACCTGATGTAAGTTCATAATTTCGGACATTTGTCATTCTCCGATGGGGGATCCCAGTATTCGGAGCTTACTGTGTCTCTTGGATATGATAAACACGGAGGAAATGAACTCACTGTTCTCTCTGTGGAGAACAATAGCGAGGCACGAAAATGCAGAATCTCGAACCCATCCTCATTTTCATAAGGGTAGCGGAAATGGGGAGCTTCACCCACGCAGCCGATAGCCTGGGCATCCAAAAGGGAAGGGCTTCAATGGCAGTCCGGAAGCTGGAAGAAGATATCGGTGTCAGGCTCCTGCACCGGACCACGCGCAGCGTGCAGTTGACGGAGGACGGACGCGCATTTTATGCCCGCGCCCGCGATCTGCTTGCTGAAGTCGATGACCTGCACTCGATGTTTGCAGGCGATCGTGTGGCACTGCGCGGGCGTTTACGGGTCGATCTTCCGACCGAGGTGGCGCGCACAATGATCGTGCCGGCCTTGCCGGATTTCATGGCGGCTCACCCCGAGTTGGAACTGGAGGTGTCGAGTACGGATCGGCAAGTCGATCTGGTTCAAGAGGGGTTCGACTGTGTATTGCGGCTTGGACCCATAAGAGACGAGACGCTAATCGCCCGCCCACTGGGTCTGTTGCGCATGGTCAATGCTGCCAGCCCCGCCTATCTGGCGCGCTATGGTGTCCCGCGATCGCTTGAAGATCTCCTGCGTCAGGAACATCGGACAATTCATTTTTCGACGATATTGGGCGCAAAACCCTATGGATGGGAATATCCGGACGGCGACAGCTACGCGACGCTTCAGTTACCAGGTGCGCTACACGTCAACAGCGCGCAGACCTACGAAGCTGCTGCCCTTGCCGGCCTTGGCCTGATTCAGGCGCCGCTGTTGGGGATTGGCCGATACCTAGAGAGTGGAACGCTTGTGGAGATCATACCAGATTTTCGACGCGGGGCGCTCGCCGTGTCCCTCGTCGTAGCGCATCGAAGTAATCTGTCGCGCCGGGTCCGCGCATTCATGAAATGGATCGAAGGTGTGCTGACACCGTATCTCGAATAGGTGGCCGCTTTCGGAGTCACTCACTTTGCCCGGGAACGCGGGGATCAGGGCGCTTAGGAAACGGAGAAGAATCCTTACGAAGCTTCGCTCCATAATGATGCTCGCGAACCCGATTCTCCATCTAGCGATTCAGGGTATTTTGACGTGAATGAAGAAAGGACTATTGACGCGTCACAGCCAGCGGAAATCTAACCTCGTTATATATAGCTTCCTCCTCGTTGCTATTCTCGTAAAGAACAAGCAGGTTTGGAATTTTTCCATCCCTAATTGCATGAAAAATATAAACCTCGTCAAATCGCTGCAAATGGGAGCCGTGAGTTGCGTGATACGGCAATTCGTTTGGATCCGCGGATTCAGAAAATGTAATGTCGTAGATTATATCTTCGCCATGAAATACGATATCAAAAGAGCGGAGCAGATCCCTTCGATCAACAATTGAACGTTCGATTTCCTCAACGACATTTGGATCAAAGTTCTCTTCGAGATTAAAATCCCGGTCATAGTATCGCACACACCACGGCATTTTTCTTGCCTCGAATTGTTACTCAATGCAAATGATCAGTCTCTTTCAGGCCAACCGCGTGAGCAAGGCGATGCAATTTGACTTCGTCAATCTCAAGGCCGCCTTCCATTCTCGCTATTTCGTCCCGCGTGAATCCAGAGGTAATGCAGAGAGCTTCACCTGAATAGCCAAACTTATGCTTTGATGGGAATGCCGCGCTGCGAGGCAACTATCGGCAAGTCAAACTGAACGTTACCAAGGACTTTTATGGAGCAGTTAGCAGATTCAAACTTTGTCATAGGTGAACGATGTCAGGAGTGTGGTTACAAAATTGCTTGCCTTTTCCTTGGCAAGAACCTCTGTCCACTCGGGACTTCCCCGCAGAATTAAACCGGGATAGATGCCGTCGACCGCAGCTACCTCGACGCACTTGATAGGGGTTGTTTGCGAGGAACCTATCCAATTTCCTGAGAAACAGATTCGCCACCGTTTAAACTGTATACTTTATTGGTGCCAATAATAAAGAAAATTGTCGACAATATAGTTGACAAAGCGGAATCCTTGTGGCCTATGGAAGGAAATAAAAGTCGCAGCCATGCTTAGCGACAGCGCTCACGGGAGGAGGAAATACCGATGACGCGACTGCAAAAATCCGTCTTGGTGGCAATGACATCGTTGCTATTGTTTGGAACGGCGGCAGAGGCTGCGACACTGCGGTGGGCCGCGCAACGGGACATATTCTCACTCGATCCCTATTCCTACGGCTCGACCTCCAATCTGGCATTTCTCAATCACATCTATGAGGGCCTGGTCCGCTACACGCCGGAATTCAAGGTTGTTCCGGCGCTGGCCACGGAATGGCAGCTCATCGACAATAAGTACTGGCGTTTCAAGCTCCGCCAGGGCGTGAAATTCCACAATGGGGCGGACTTTACCGCGGATGACGTCATTGCATCGCTTAAGCGCGTGAGTGATCCGAGCTCGCCGTTGAGGGGTAATATTCCACTCTACGTCGGGTCGAAAAAGGTCGACAATTATACGGTCGATATCGAAGTCTCGGCGCCATCGCCGCTCTTCCTCAACGATCTGACGAACATCTTCATGTTCAATGCGCAATGGCTGGTCGACAACAAGAGCGAGAAGCCCACCGATGTGGGCGCGCAGGTCGAGGGCTATACAACCTATCACACCAACGGAACCGGGCCTTTCAAGCTCGAAAGCCGCGTTCCCGACGCCAAGACGATCCTTATCGTGAACGACGCCTGGTGGGACGAGAAAAAGCATAATATCGATCGCATTGAGTTTACGCCGATTACATCCGCGGCAACGCGGGTAGCTGCTCTATTGTCAGGAGAGGTTGATCTGGTTGACGCGGCCCCTATCCAGGATATCAGTCGCCTTGAATCAACGCCGGATATCAAGGTCGATAAGCGCTCGGATCTGCGAACCATTTCCATTGCATTCAATCGCCGGGAAAAGCTGACGGACGGTCGTGACAATCCGTTCAACGATCTGCGGGTGCGGCAGGCGTTCGACCATGCGATTGACCGGGATCTGATCAACAAGAAAGTCATGCGCGGACTGGCGCATCCCGCCGGAACATTGGTTGCGCCGGAAATACCGGGCTACAGCGCGGAGCTGGACAAGCCTGCGACCTATGATCCGCAATTGTCGCGCAAGCTTCTGGCCGAGGCCGGGAAGAGCGACCTTGCCTTTACCTATCTTTGCATGAACGATGAAAGCGTGAACGAGGAGGACGTTTGCTCTGGTGTCGTCAACATGCTGACGCGTGCCGGCTTCAAGCCAACGCTCGACATCGGCCCACGGGCCGTGCAGACACCAAAACGCTCGAGCGGTAAATCCGACGTGTACATGGTGGGCTGGGCCAACGAGCCCACGCTTGATGCCTATTCGATCCTGGTTCAGGTGCTTTCCACCCGTCATGGCGCCGATGGTGTCGCAAATTATGGCGGCTGGTCCTATCCCGAACTCGACAAGATGGTCAAAGAGGCCGCCACGGAGCAGGATCGCGACAAGCGCCTGGCCATTGAAACCGCCGCGCTCAAATTTGCCAAGGATCAGGCAATCATGATCCCGCTGCACCAGCAGCCAATGGCATGGGCGATGACCAGCAAGATCGAGAACGTCGTAATTCGGGCTGACAACAAGCCGCGGCTTTGGCTGACGCGCATGACCGACTGATCTGCAGCGCCTTTGGCGCTGTCTGATAACCAAGGCAAGACCTCCGTTCAAGGAGGCGGCAAACGTCCAGAAGCGGAGCAAACCACAATGTTGAAGCAACTTGGTCTCGCGGCCACGGTGGCGATGAGCCTGATTTTTCCGGCCCAAGCCGCAACACTCAAATGGGGTGCGCCCCATGATATATATTCGCTCGATCCTTATTCTTATGGGGACAGCTATACGCTTGCTTTCCTGAACCACGTCTATGAAGGCCCGGTTCGATATGACGCCAAGCTGAAGATTGAACCGGCCCTTGCCACATCGTGGGAGACGGTGTCGGACACGGTCTGGCGGTTTCATCTGCGCAAGGGAGTGAAGTTCCACAACAGTGCGGGTTTTACCGCCGATGACGTCTTGGCCTCGCTCACCCGCGTCAGCGACAAGACCTCGCCCCTGCGTGGAAATCTGCCCGCCTACAAATCGGCAAAAAAGGTTGATGACTATACCATCGACATCGAGCTGACGGGCCCGTATCCGCTTCTGCTCAACGATTTGACCAACATTCACATCTTCAATGCGGCTTGGCTCGCCGACAACAATTCGCTGAAGCCGACCGACGTCGGCGCAAAGCTTGAGGGCTATGCGACCTATCATGCCAATGGCACCGGCCCTTTCGTTATTGAAAGCCGGGTACCGGACAGCAAGACGGTTCTCGTCAAGAATCCGAATTGGTGGGACAAGTCCGAAACCAATGTCGATCGTATTGAATTCACGCCGATAACATCGGCAGCCACCCGTGTTGCGGCTCTCCTGTCAGGCGAGATCAACTTCACCGATAACGCCCCCTCCCAGGACCTGCCCCGCCTCTCGGCCCAGCCTGAACTCAAGGTCATGGAGCGGACTGATCTGAGGACGGTCATGATGGGGTTCAATCGCAAGCCGAAGCTCACCAACGGTGATGACAACAAGTTCAACGATCTACGTGTGCGGCAGGCATTCGCCCATGCACTCGACCCGCAATTGATCCAGAAACGCATCATGCGCGGTAAATCGCGCACGGCGGGTGCGATCATTGCCCCCGAAATTCCGGGTTACATCGAGGCGCTCGACAAGCCGGTGTCCTACGATCCTGAACTCTCCAAGAAACTGTTGGCAGAGGCTGGAGCAAAAGATTTCGCTTTCACGCTCGTGTGCACGACAGACGCTTATGTCAACGAAGAAGAGCTCTGCCAGGGTATAGTCAACATGCTGAGCCGTGCCGGCTTCAAACCGCAGCTCGATATTGCACCGGTGGCTGCTCAAACGCCCAAACGCACCAATGGCAAGGCTGATGTCTATCTCATCGGTTGGGCGAACGAGCCGATGCTCGACAGCTATTCCATCCTGCTTCAGATGATTCAGACGAAGACGGACAAAGCCGGTGTCTTCAACTGGGGAGGCTGGAGCTATCCTGAAATCGACAAGCTGGTCATACAGGCCTCGACGGAGATGGACAGGAGCAAGCGGCTGGCGCTGCAGACCAAGGCCCTGCAGATGGTCAAGGATGAGATCATCATGCTTCCCTTGCACCAGCAGCCCATGGCTTGGGTGATGACGGACAAGATCGACCATATCGTTCAACTGCCCGACAACAAACCCCGTCACTGGTTGACGCATTTTGCCAAGTAGAAGTGGCGGTTTGCCGCGACGGGTTCAAGGCAGACAGAATTAAGGGAGGCGACAGATGCTGGTTTTTATTGTGAGGCGCTTGGCAAACGCAATCCTGGTGATGCTCGCAGTCGCCATGCTCGCCTTCCTGATTTTCCGGCTTGCCGGCGACCCGGTTGAGCTTATGGCGAATGAACAGATGACGCAGGCGGATCGCGACAATCTGCGGGAACGTCTGGGTCTCAACGACGACCTGCCCACCCAGTACATCCGCTTTGTTGTCCATGCGGCTGAGGGCAATTTTGGTATCTCCTATCGCAATGGCCAGGATGTGCTGACGCTCATCGCCGACCGGTTTCCCGCAACCCTGGAACTGGTGCTGGTGGCAACGCTCATTTCACTGGTGTTCGGCATTCCTCTAGGCGTTCTGACGGCAATCAAGCGCGGCAAGTGGTATACGGAGGGCCTCCAGTTCCTCTCCATTGTCGGCGTGTCCTTGCCCAGCTTCGTCGTCGGTATTCTGCTGATCCTGGTGTTCTCGGTCAGCATGGGGTGGCTGCCGGCATTCGGACGAGGCGACGTCGTCAAACTTGGCTGGTGGTCAACGGGGTTGCTGACATCGTCGGGACGGGCTGCTCTCATTCTTCCATCGATCGCGCTATCGCTTTACCAGATCACGCTGATCATGCGGCTGGTGCGGGCAGAGATGCTGGAAGTGCTCCGGTCCGATTACATTAAATTCGCGCGGGCGAGGGGTATTCCCCGCGGGCGCATCTATTTCCGCCATGCCCTGAGAAACTGCCTCATGCCTGTTGTCACTATGACGGCGATGAATGTCGGCTCATTGATCGCCTTCGCGCTTATCACGGAAACCGTCTTTCAGTGGCCGGGCATGGGTATGCTGTTCATCCAGGCGGTGACATTCATCGATATCCCCGTGATGGCGGCATATCTGTGCATCATCTCCTTCATTTTCGTTGTTCTGAACATGCTCGTGGATATCGCCTATGCGGTCATCGATCCGCGTTTGCGCAGCACACGCTAGCCCCGGAGTTAGGGACCTGTCCGATGACAACAGATGTATCGAAGACACCGAAAGTACCAAGGCCTGCGCGAGCGCCGCTTCTTAGGCGTATACGCAACAGCGACCTCTGGTGGTCGTTCACCCACAGCAAGGTGGCAATCGCAGGTGCCGTCATTCTGGCAATCCTGATCCTCACGGCAGTGTTCGCGCCGTTGATCGCGGCGCAAAACCCCTATGACGGGGCACAGCTGGACATGTGGAAAGCGGAGCTGCCGCCCATCTGGGAGCAGGGCGGTGAATGGCCCTATTTGCTCGGAACCGACACGCAGGGCCGCGATATGCTCTCGGCTATCCTTTACGGGACACGTATTTCCATTTTTATCGGCATAGCGTCGGTCGCCCTGTCCCTGATGATCGGCATGAGTGCCGGTCTGGTGGCGGGCTATTTCGGCGGCTTTGTCGACAATCTTCTGATGCGTATCGGCGATGTCACCTTGTCGATCCCCACCATTCTCGTGGCCATCCTGGTTTCGACGGTCGTTCGGCAAATGCTTCCCGCAGAGCTCCGGGAAATGGGTGCGTCGGCCGTGCTGGTGTTTGCAATTGCACTGTCCGCATGGGTTCAGTATGCACGCACGGTCCGTGCCCAGACGATCGTGGAGTGCGGCAAGGACTATGTGCACGCAGCCAGGCTCATCAGAGTGCCGGCCCGCCGGATCATGGCCAATCACATCCTGCCAAACACGCTCACACCGGTCCTGGTGGCGGCGACACTGAACTTCGGCATGGCTATTCTGACCGAGGCGACGCTGTCTTTCCTCGGCATAGGCATGCCACCCAGCCAGCCGTCGCTCGGAACCTTGATCCGCATCGGCAACCAGTTCCTGTTTTCCGGCTCGTGGTGGATCGTGCTGTTTCCCGTGCTCCAGCTTTGCCTTCTCGTTGTTGCGGTGAACCTGCTCGGCGACTGGCTGCGCGACGCCCTAAACCCGAAATTGAGGTAGACGACACATGACCAATCTATTGCTGCGTAACGTACGGCCCATGGCTGGCGACAGCTGTGATATCCTGATCAAGGATGGGAAGATTGCTGCTTTCGGTCAATTTGCGCCGGAGCCTGGCATGCCGGTCGAGGACGGAGGCAACTCCATTGTCATTCCGGGTCTTATCGACGCTCATACACATCTCGACAAGACGACATGGGGTATGCCGTGGCACGAGAACAACCGGGCGGCAGTGCTGCGTGAGCGCATTGATTTCGAACGTGAGAACCGCAGTGCGATCGGCATTGATCCGCACCGGCAGTCCATGCGCCACGCGATCGGGCTGGCGGCGCATGGTGCAACCCATATCCGCAGCCATGTTGACATTGACCCGACCCACGGCCTATCCATCGTGGAAGGCATCTGGGAAACCCGTGAGAAACTGCGCGGTATCATCGACATCGAAATCGTAGCCTTCCCCCAATCCGGTGTCGTGGTCATGCCGGGTACCGCCGAACTGCTGGACGAGGCTCTCCGGCAAGGTTGTGAGGTGCTGGGAGGCATCGATCCCTGCGGTATAGATCGCGACCCGAAGGGCCAGCTCGACACGATATTTGCGCTTGCCGTCAAACATCAACGGCCCATAGATATCCATCTGCACGAAATTGGTGATCTCGGCGCATTCACCATGGAACTCATTTTTGAGCGTATCCGTGCAAACGGCATGCGAGGTAAGGTCGCCATAAGCCATGCGTTCGCGCTTGGAATGAACGACTATCTGCGGGTTGGAAAGCTGATCGATGAACTCGCAGCGCTTGACGTGGCGATCCTCACCACAGGCGCGCCATCTGCCACCGTTCCCTCGGTCATGCGGCTGAAGGAAGCCGGCATACGCGTCGGCTGCGGCTGCGATGGTATCCGCGATACCTGGGGGCCGTGGGGGCAGCCCGACATGCTCGACAGGGCCAAGATTATCGGCATGAAGAACGGGCTGCGCAAAGATCGCGAACTTGAGCATGTTCTGCATATCGTCTCGCAGGGGGGGGCGGATGTCATGCGCATCGAGGGCTATGGTCTGCAGATCGGGTGCACGGCCGACCTGGCTCTTCTGACGGGTGAAACCCTGGCGCATGCGGTTGTCGACATTGCCCCGCGTCCGCTGGTCATCAAAGGCGGACGTATCACGGCACGGCAAGGCCAAGCCATTGTGGACATGCCATGACCAGAGCCGGATTTGAGACACTGACGCTTGGCCGCAGACCCGAGGGGCGCACGTTGCTGACTGCCGATTGGGTGCTCGGCCATGGTGACGGAACCCATCGCCTTATCCACAAGGGAGAAGTCGTGTTCGAGAACGGCGAAATTCTGTTCGCCGGACACGACTTTCCGGGTGAGGTGGCACGCCGTATCGATTTCGGGACGTCGTTGATCAGTCCAGGGTTCATCGACCTCGATGCACTCTCCGATCTCGACACGACGATCCTCGGTATCGACAACCATCCCGGTTGGGCCAAAGGGCGGATATGGCCCCGCAGCTATGTCGATGCCGGTCCCTATGAGTTGTACACGCCCGAAGAGCTGGCCTTCCAGAAGCGGTTTGCCTTCGGTCAGCTTCTGCTGAACGGTATAACCACCGCCGCGCCCATCGCATCGCTGTTCTATCGCAAATGGGGTGAGACCGTATCCGAGTTCGACGCGGCTGCAGATGCGGCTGGAGACCTCGGCCTGCGGGTCTATCTCAGTCCTGCCYATCGGTCGGGCGGCATGGTTCTTGAAAGTCCGGGCCAGATACGACCGGTGTTCGACGAGGAACGCGGTTTGCGCGGCTTGGAAGATGCCGCGCGCTTCATCGAACGGCAGACCGGGCGTCATGACGATCTCGTGCGGGGTATGCTTGTTCCGGACCGTGTTGAGACCTGCACAACCGAATTACTGCAACGCACCGATGCCGTCGCACGCGAACTTGGTTGCAGGATCCGCCTGCACATGGCGCAAGGCATCATGGAAGTCGAGACGGTCCGCGCATTGCATGGATCGACTGCACCGGTCTGGCTCGCAAAATCAGGACTGTTGAGTGAGCGGCTGATTGCTCCGCACGCAACCAATGCAACGGATGAAGATCTGCGTCTTTATGCGGCCAATGGCGTGTCGATCGTGCATTGCCCGCTGGTGTCAGCCCGTGGCGGCAACACGCTGAATTCGTTTTCCGCATGCAGAACCCGTGGGATCAACATTGCAATGGGCACCGATACGGCGCCGGCTGACATGCTGATGAACCTGCTTGTTGGTCTAATGACCTCACGCATCAATGACGGCGCGCCCGATCGGATACGCTGTGCCGATCTTTTTGATGCTGCAACGCTTGGCGGCGCGAGAGCGCTCGGTAGGACTGACCTTGGCCACCTTTCATCGGGGGCACGCGCTGACATTGCGGTGTTCGGCCTTGATGATGTGATCATGGCGCCGTCGATCGATCCGATCACAACCCTTGTTGCAGGCGGTTCGGGCAGGGTAACGCGGGCGACCTTTGTCGACGGGCGTCCCTCCATGTTGTTTGGTGAGG
Source organism: Phyllobacterium sp. TAF24 (assembly GCF_052113785.1). NCBI lineage: Bacteria > Pseudomonadati > Pseudomonadota > Alphaproteobacteria > Hyphomicrobiales > Phyllobacteriaceae > Phyllobacterium > Phyllobacterium sp. TAF24. The sequence goes on from NZ_JBFRDN010000013.1 coordinate 31,004, forward strand.
TTGCGGGCATCGACATGGCGTCTGCGCGGGAACGGATACAGAAACAGTTTGACGGGTTGATTGCCAAATATCCCGAGCGAAGCTGGGCGCATCCGCCGGTCGCAGAAATATTCCCTCCAAGTTATCCAATAGAGAGCAGCGCACATGGGTGAAACAATAGATCAACCCATCCTTGAGGTTCGCAATCTCACGGTGGAATTTCCCGGCCGCCACGGGACGGTGGCCGCGCTTTCGGATGTGAGCCTCGACATCCGAGCGGGCGAGATTCTCGGTGTGGTCGGTGAATCCGGCGCTGGAAAGTCGATGACCGGCCTGGCCATCCAGGGGCTGCTTGAGCGCCCCGGCCATATCAGCGGCGGCGAAATCTGGCTGGAAAAACGACGGATCGACACGCTTGATGACTATGAAATGGAAAAAATCCGCGGCCGTAAAATTGGCGCGATCTTCCAGGATCCGCTGACCTCGCTCAATCCGCTGTTTAGCGTCGGGGCCCAGCTGGGCGAGACGATCCGCCAGCATCTCAACATGAGCAAATCGCAGGCGAAGGCTCGGGCGATCGAATTGCTTGGAGAGGTCGGCATTCCTTCCCCGGACGAACGGGTCAACCACTACCCGCACCAGTTTTCCGGTGGAATGCGGCAGAGAGTGGTCATAGCCCTGGCACTCGCGGCGGCGCCCAAGCTGGTGATCGCCGACGAACCGACCACGGCGCTGGACGTGTCCATTCAGGCGCAGATCATTTCGCTGCTGCGCAGGCTGTGCAAGGAGAAGCGCACGGCCGTCATGCTGGTTACCCATGATATGGGTGTCATTGCAGAAGCAGCCGACAGGGTGGCGGTCATGTATGCCGGCCGGCTCATCGAGGTTGGCCCGGTCAAGCAGGTTCTGCACGCGTCGTCACATCCCTACACCCGTGGTCTCATGGCCTCCATTCCGGCACTTGCTGCCCGTGTGGAGCGGCTCAACCAGATCGACGGATCCATGCCCCGGCTCGACGCGATTCCAGATGGGTGCGCCTTCAATCCGCGCTGCAAATCGGTCGGGCCGCGCTGTATTCGAGAGCAACCTGAACTCAGGCCGGCGGGCGATGGCGCAAGCGCCTGCTGGCTCAACGCGGGAGGAACCGCATGACCGGGACCGGACAAAAAAAGCCGGCTTTTACCGCCGAACGTCTTGTCAAGACATTCGATCTCTCGGCACCATGGCTGAGCCGGGTTATCGAGCGCAAACCGCGGCAGCTTCTGCAGGCCGTCAATGATATCAGCTTTACCGTACCCGCCGGTGGATGCCTGAGCATCGTCGGAGAAAGCGGCTGCGGCAAATCAACGGTTGCGCGTCTTGTAACCGGACTGCACAAGCCCAGCAGCGGTCAACTTCGCTTCGCGCTGGGGCGCAACGGGGCACCGCTTTCGGTGCAGATGATCTTTCAGGACCCCTATGCCTCCCTCAATCCCCGCTGGCGTGTGAAGAACATTGTTGCCGAGCCGTTGCGCGAGATGAAACTGCTCAAAACCTCGGTTGAAATTACCGAACGCGTTGAGGAACTGCTCGAAACCGTCGGGTTGTCGGCTTCGGATGGCGAAAAATATCCGCATGAGTTTTCGGGCGGCCAGCGCCAGCGCATTTCAATCGCACGGGCGCTCGCCAGCGAACCTGAATTCCTCGTGTGCGATGAGCCGACATCTGCGCTCGATGTGTCGGTGCAGGCGCAGGTTCTCAATCTCATGCGCAAACTGCAGGACGAACTCGGCCTTACCTATCTCTTCATCAGCCATGACATGAGTGTTGTCAGGCACATGTCGGATCGCATTGCGGTCATGTATCTCGGGCGCATCGTTGAAGAAGGGGATACGGAAGAGCTGTTTGCCAATCCACGTCATCCCTATACGCGGCTTCTGCTGCAGACGATCCCCAACGTGCAGCAGCCGAACAGGGACCGGGTCGTTGGCGGCGGTGAGGTGCCGAGCCCGCTCAAACCGCCATCCGGTTGTACTTTCCACCCGCGCTGCCCGGTTGCAATCGGGCGTTGCTCGGCCGAGGTGCCCGAGGTCCGCACCCTTTCGGGCGGCACGCGTGTGGCATGCCACCTGGTCGAAGAACAGGCTGCACATGCGGCACGGTGATGGTCAGCGGTTCAGGCGAGCGCCGAGCGCAGATCGTGCGGAAGATCACGGATTTCGCTCAGATCGAGCTCGGACTCCACATGCTCAAGGTGGTGTTCCATGAGCCCTGTTGCTTTGGAAAGATCGCCGTTTGCGATTGCGTCGACGATTTCGGCGTGCTCGTCCGGCCCGCAATTGAAGCGGTTGGTGTTGCGGTAGACCGCCGTGATGAGGGAACTTCTTGCGATCAGATCGCGCATCGTGGCGAAAAGAAAGTCCGAATTCGCGACCTCTGCAAGCAAGAGATGGAAGCCGCCTGACAGCTTGATGATATCGGTTGTGCTATCCTGCGCATTGGCGGTTCGTTCCTTGGAAACATGGGTTTGCAGCCGCGTGACATTGACCTTGGAGATTGATTTGCAAAGCCGCTCTACAATGCAGCGTTCGACCGCGCGGCGCACAAAAAAGACATCCCGGGCYTCGTCCACCGAAGGCTGGCAGACAAATGCGCCGCGGTTCGGGATGATCGTGACAAGTCCATCCCGTTCAAGTGCAGCCAGTGCCTGGCGGATGCGGGCGCGGCTGACGTCGAAGATCGCTGCCAGTTGCCCTTCCTTCAGTTGCACGCCGGGTCGAAGCTTGCGCTCGGCAATAGAAAGCCATACCCGTTCAACAATCTGCTGTGTTGAAGCCCCTGCTTGTTCAGTCATCTGCATGTCTCCCGATCATGACAGACAATCGCGATCAAACGGAAAATGTCAACTCGTTTTGTCTGCATGATTGTAGACAATAATTATATTAATTGTATACTATATAGCGAAACGGGAGAGTCGGAATGCAGTTTGATTTTACAGAGCTTGAGCCGGAGAGCCGATATCGTCTGCTGACGAATTTTGTCGGCCCGCGGCCGATCGCCTTGGTAACCACCAGATCAAGCGCCGGTCGCAGCAATGCGGCTCCCATGAGCTTCTTCAATGTGTTCTCGCATGATCCGCCGATTCTGATCCTCGGCGTACAGCCACGGCCGTCCGGGGAAGAGAAAGACACGATCGCCAATATCCGCCGCACGGGTGAGTTTGCCGTCAACATGGTCGACATGAGTATGGCGCAGCAGATGCTTATTTGCGGGTTGGGTTTCGACAGTGAGGTGGACGAGCTGGAAATGGCCGGTCTGGAGGCAGCCGCATGCAACCAGATCGATGCCACCTATGCCGCCACGGCTCCCTGCGCCCTGGAATGCCGCGTCGAGCGCCTGATCGAATTTCCGAAGCGGGTGCTTGTCCTTGGCGAAGTCGTCCACATGCATGTGCGCCGTGATTGCCTCGATGCGGAGGGGCGCTACGTCAATCCGGACGTCTATCAACCCATCGCCCGTCTCCACGCCGATAATTACATCACCTCTGATCGACAGTTCGTTCTGTCGCCTCCGCCAATTGCCGATTTTATCAATTCCCGCCGCGACTGAGTGGCGCTGAAGGAACTCGACCGTGCATATTCTTCTCATCAATCCAAATTCCACCGCGTCCATGACTTCCCAGGTTCTGGAAAGTGCGGTTCGGGTGGCCTATCCGACAACGCGCATCACCGCGGTTAACCCCGTGGATACGCCGGTGAGCATCGAGGGCTTGGCCGACGAAGCCATGGCTGTTCCGGCCATGCTTTCCGAGATACGCAAAGGGCAGGCGCAGGGCGTTGACGCCTATGTCATTGCCTGTTTCGATGATCCCGGCTTGCATGCGGCGCGGGAGATTGCGCGGGGTCCGGTGATCGGCATCTGTCAGGCGGCCATACAGGTCGCGATGACCATCAGCCGGCGCTTCACGGTGATCACGACATTGCCCCGCTCCATCCCGATCATCGAAGATCTGGTCAGCGCTTACGGCGCGAATCACCATTGCCGCAATGTGCGCGCCATCAATTTGCCGGTGCTGGGACTGGATGAAGACCCCGTCGAGGCAGAGCGTCTGCTTGTGATGGAGATCGGCAAGGCGAAGCAGGAAGACCGCGCAGAAGCGATCGTTCTTGGCTGTGCCGGTATGTCCCTGTTGTGTGACCGGCTCAGCGTTGCGACCGGTATTCCCGTCATTGACGGCGTCACGGCTGCCGTCAAGGTTGCCGAAGCGCTGGTCGGGGCGGGATATATGACATCCAAGGTAAATGGTTATGAATTCCCTCGGATTAAACCGCTTCCAGCAGCTTCCAGTGCGGAGCAGGCAAGCAATTCGGCCTAAGATCGGGTAGCTTAAAAGTACGTGTAAAAAGTTCACACAATCCGTTTGTTGGGAGCGTGGCGCGTAGCGGTCTCTTAGGGGACCGTATAAAGTTGTGGGGCATCACGCGGCCGCTCTGCGACGGCGGTTCCGATCGGTGTGGTTTGCCATACCCGGATACCAACCCTCGAGGGTCGATCTAAGCGATCCGTCCAGTGTCTTTGTCCGCGTCTGCAATAGCAGATGCGCACCCTGCTTGGTCCATTGCATCTATTGTTTTTTGGCGAAACGCTTGCTGATAACGGTGTTCACCGTCGCTTCGACAAAGGCAGAGGATATCCGCTCCAACAGAGCCTTAGTCGCGCGATCTCCTCACACTTGCCAATTAATATGGCCGGTGTAATTGATCCGCGGATCAAGGCCACAGGGTAAAAGCATGAAACTTTCATCTCGAATGATTAAAGACTATCCAAATGTATCGAAATGGATATTCGAAAATATTCCGAAGACAAAGTATAACACAAAGATATTCAAGGCGTTCATGCGGCACGCTCAGCTAAGCGAGGCAGCCGCCAACTCTGCTCTGACACTCGGCAGCCTGCCGACGATAGACTGTCGGGCTATGGTTCAAACACCCCAGAAACGAAAACCTGGCCACATGTTGAAAGGCCAGTTTGATCACAGGTACAAGAATACCGTTTTTATCGCAATGAGTGTTTGTGACAGTATCGAGAAGTCGGGCATATATGAAAACCCCGAAACAATGCGCCTTATGATTGAACGCACGGTTCTGCATGAGATGGTTCATTGGGGAGATTTCAAGGATGGCAAGTCTCTTCCGGGGGAAGCAGGTCATGAATTCGAGAAGGAGGCATATGGAGGACGGTTAGTCCCCATGGTTTGACCCTGCGAGTGGCACATTGATGCCGTCGGGATATCGCGCGCCGAACATGTCAATTCGCGCCGACCCGCTGGGGCCGTTCGTCTCGCGTGCCTCGTAACCGGGGATGCCGCTAAGAGCATGCTCGCCGCCATAGGCCGTAAACAATGCCTTGGGTGAGGGACTCAAATCGTAGGCATCATGCCACCACTCAGCGCCACGTATCGAAAGCCTGCCCACATCACGGTCGCCGACGATGATCAGGGTTGGCGCCGTCATGGTCGAGAAATCTGGATACATGAATGAGTAGTACGGGCTGCATATTCGGTCAGGTCATTGCCTCGAGATATATGGTAGTGAGCGACCCGACAAAATGGCGACGATTAGATTTATCAGAACGAAATTGGGGTGATGTTTTCAGATAGGCCTCAAGACGTTTTCTCAGCATCTTCTTGGCAGGACCATCCCAAGAGGTGATTAGGCGAAACTTCCAAGGTACTGCAGAGCGTCAAAATGGCTTCAAATGAAGGCTTATGATGGCCATATCCATAATTTTCAAGCGATGTTAGGCTGATGCTGGCAAGCTCGGCCAATTTCTTTCGTGAATGGTGTCTGTGTCCTGCGATACGACAATGAGCGAGGCAAGGGCGATCACCGGCACATTGGCGACCAAGAAGAGCTCATAGAATTCACCTCACTTGAAGCCTTGTTCGAGACATTTCAGGCCGACATGGAAAGGATGCTGCAATGACAACATTGATTGTGAAACTGGCGACGATAGCAGATGCCAAAAGCCGTTTTGTCGAAGCTGGCCGCCGCGCACTTGCCGGAGAGGTGGCTGCAATGGAGCCAACCGTCAATTTTGTGAGTTATGACGATATGCACCGCGTGCTCGCTCCTTTGCGTCTTGCCATTGTTAAGGCGCTGGCTGGACAAGGTTCGCTGTCGATCAGAGAAATAGCGCGCCGCGTCAATCGTGACGTGCAGGCAGTTCACCGGGATATAACCACCCTTGTCAATGCGGGGATTATCGACCGGACCGACAATGGCGTGAGCTTTCCCTACGAGCGCATTCATTTCGAGTTTGATGTCAGCGCGGCGGCCTGAACCTACCCAGAACTATCTGTAGCCGCCCTCGTGCAGCGCGCTGGCATCGAGCCAGCGCACTACCCGTTTGCGCTGAAGCCGGGTCTCTCCCACGTCTTCAGCTAAAGACCCCGGTACGCTCACGCGCCGGGGTCTTTGTCAATTTGAGCTAATCAATACAACGACCGGCTCATTCAACGCATCGTGATCAGTCACCTCACTGGATTGCGTGTCCGAGACCTGCAGGCCTGTCAGCCAGTCCCAAGCCGCCGCTTCGTCCGCCAGGCGCTCGCCCCAAGCTTCGACCTCTGCCGGAGCTGGAACGAACAGGACAGGCGCCAAGTCCATCGACCGAACTTTCAAAATGATGTTTTGCACGTTTGTCGCATTCACAATGCCAATTCCCGTATGTGGTGAACTCAAAAACGGCCTCAAGTCTGCGGGTGACTTGATCAGGATCGGTTCCCCCAGAATTGGGTTGTCGTGATGCAGTTGCAGGGCAAGCACATATTTGCCGCTGCCTGTCCCACCATAGATGGCGATCTTCGTCATCACCGACATCTCAATTCTTCTTCCGCTTTGTGGGTGGCGTTTCAGGAGGAAGGAATAAAGGGGGAGCTGACAGGCGGTACATTGCCATGCTCACCATGGCCAACAGATTAGCCATCGTGGTTGCCGCCGCCTGCATGGCGTAGTCATTGCCATGTTCTTTGGCGAGATCCTGCAACCCTTTCAGGTAAATCTCGCGCGGGCTTGGCGGTGTTTCCATCAGCCCAACTCCGCCAAGTAATTTGTTACAACGGCTTCTTCCTCATCATGTTTTTCGATACCCTTCCGGCGAATGGCGATCACCTTGCGCAAAGCCTTCACATCATAGCCGCTACCCTTTGCGTCCTTGTAGACGTCGGACTTCTCTTCGTTGTGGTCTTTGATCGTCGCATCCAAACGCTCGATCTTGTCGACAATCTGCTTCAATTTGCTATTCGATGACAACTCGCGTCGCTCCAAAAAGGTGGAATTTCCAAGTGGTTGCCTCGCGCGTGCACGCACGCGCATGCGAGGGCTACAGTTTCAGGTATGCTTGCAGGGCTGCTGTAACGATTGCGGACGCCGTGGTGCGGTCACGAACAGCGCGGATTTTGGTTTCAGCAATGACGGAAGGGTCAAGCTGAATTTGCAGGCGTTGCAACCCAAGATCCACATCATTTTCGGTAAGCGCTGTCTCTGTTGCCAACAGCTCATCGGTGGCCATTGATTTCGGCATTCTGTGGTTGACTTTCTTTGACATGATATTTTCCTTGGACAATGGTTCGTCTTCAATCTTCAAAATATCTTCGCAACGCTTCTTCCACGATTGCGGCAGCTGTCGTCTTTCGCTCTACCGCACGCACTTTCGTGAGCACGATAAGGTGTGTTTTACTGTCTGATGCGATGCGCTAAGTGCGTCAATTGCATTGCGGACGAGATTATGGATAACCTGCTCAAGTTCTATTTTATTGATGCTCGCAGTGGGTGATGGTTCAGCAAGATYAAGCATCAATGAAACCCCTTGGCGCTTGATTTCCGGATTGAGTATTTCAACAATGTCCAAGATTGAACTGTTGAGTTCGGTGGCTTCCGGGGAGGCRCTTTTGTAGACAATATAGTCTCGGATTCTTCCAAGTATCAGACTTGCCCTCTTCGCTTCGCGAATATTAGCGGTCATTGTTCGCTGCAGAAAATCAGTCTGGGGAATATCGTCACCTTCCTCGAGAGTCTTGAGGTTGGCCTAACTCTGATTGAGCGCCTCTGGTTGCCAATTTTCTGAAATGAGCGATCCATCTGGATCATCGAGCTATAACGATCATCGACAATTTTGCAGCGTCGATATTAACGCAATATTCCAAATCGCGGGTTTGGCGTCACCGGGGCTATTGGGAGCGTAAGGGGAGGAGGATGTGTTGGGGAGTGACTTGATAAGAGAATGGACGCAAAGTGAAATTGTTCTTTGCCGTCGCCATTATCCGGATTACAGGGCAATGGCGGAAGTGTTGCCGCATCGGTCAGCGTCGGCGATACGCAATCAATTCCAGCGATTGGGACTTTCTTCCGGCAGGCAGAAACATCGGTGGACCGAAACAGAACTAGATCTTCTCCGTAAGCTTTATCCTGCTTCGTCTTGGCAAGAATTGGCGAAAGCGTTTCCATTTGTCGCCCCAGATTCCTTACGGATGGTAGCGCACAAATGCGGCGTTCGAAGGAATATGTAGTCGTCTAAAATGGTGAGATATTTATCCCGGAGTAACGAAAGGAACGGTCGCAGACACATCGATGCTGTGAACTATCTTTGATGGAGAGATATGAGATCTGTTGCAGCGCCACGACTGGCCATCGGCCATCCAGATCGACGCATTGAGCTGGAATACGCCATGTATGAAAGGTTTTTGGCTGTTATCCCTTCAATCGGTCTCATTGAACTTTACAATGATGCAATATCGGCCGGTTGGGAAAATGCCGAGATAAGGCAGGCAATGCACGGTTTACTAACATCGGTTCTCGACTACCAATTCGGCTCTAATGGGTAAATGTTTGAAAGCTCAGGAGGCCCAAATTTGAAATGAGCGTTACACTTAGTTCTCGTTCTATCGTTCCGATACGAGTTGGATCATGAATGTATCATCGCTGATCCACTCCGGCATCCCAATCTAGACATGCGCCGTTCGAATCCAGTTGATTTCTCCTGACTGGGTGGTTTTTACAAACTTGCCGCGATAGCATTTTAGACTGTTAATCCACTTTTTTGTCCATTTATGATTCGCCCATGTTTCATGAATTATTTTACTATCAAATCTGCCTGTACAAACTTCTATCAGGTTTTGCGAATAGGACGTAGAAATTCCGGATCACGTGTTATTTCAGCAACACGTACCTCGACAATACAAAGGTATTTCCAAGATTATTTATGTTCAAAATATCTATAATAGAATAAATTCGGGTGTAGTTTCCAAATAATTGATTTAATTGAATTATCTTCAGAAGCATACGGCAAGATAACAGACAAGGATTTGGTGTACTCCGAATGATGTCCAGGTGAATAGCTCCGGATTATGAGTGAACACTAATTTTCAACTTCCGTATGCTGTTGGAAAAGCCCGATTTGTGTGTTGACCCCAACTTATTGGGGCGCATACAAGAAGAGTGCGATCTGATGATTGCGCAGTGTGGGGCTGGGGGTTTTTCGTTTTTGCGTTCTGTTGCGCTTTCCAGCGCCCTGAACGCTGTATCCGGTTAAACTACCCAAGGTTGAGCATAATAATATGTTCAATTTAAAATTGAATTGGGTGGGCTAATTGAGACACAGTGGCGCAAACATCATCAGGAAATTCCATTCGCCTCTCTCACTTCTCTTTGTCCTCATATTAGCCCTCTTCAGTACTGCATTGCCGGGCAGTGCCTTCGCGCAGGTTCAGCGCAGTTTCGTCAATCAGGGTTTTGAGAGCCCAAATCTCGGCAGCACAAACTGTCTTGCATTTCTGTCGGATAGTCAGGTTCCAGGCTGGAGTACGTCGCACCCCACCGCCGCGACGAGCAGTGGTTGTACTCTTCAGCCCAACACGACGAGTGGCCCGCTTATCGAAATGTGGGCGACTGGCTTTCAGGGTGTTCCTGCTGCGCAGGGATCGCAGTTCGTTGAATTGAACGCGAACGTGCAATCGCGTCTTTACCAGAACATCTGCCTCGTCAAGGGCGAACAGTTCAGTTGGCAGTTTTCGCATCGCCGTCGTGCAACGAGTGGCACAGAAACAGCAATATTCAACATTGCTCCCACGCCTGAACTGAATGCTCCAAACACGAGTGTAATTTTCACCTCCGTGGCGAATGCTTCTTCCTGGTTCAATCGCAGTGGCACCTACACCTATAACGGAAACTCCGGTGTCCAGACGCTTGGCTTTGCGTCTGGTAATGCGGGTAGTGTCGGTAACTTCCTTGATAACATTCAGATCACCTTGTCGCCTTACGTGGAGTTCCAGCCCGGTAGTGCGTCAGGTGCTGAAAGCATTGCGACTGCAAATTTGCCAGCCTTCCGCATCGCAGGGACGCTGACCTCGGCAATAACTGTACAGGTAGCACTGAGCGGCACAGCCACGCTCGGTACAGATTATACAACACCAAACGGGACGAACACGTTTAATGTCACCATTCCCGCTGGTGACTATGACGGAACGCAGAGCATTGCGACCGGTGTTTCGATCGTAAACGATACGGTCATTGAGGCGAACAAGACCATTCAGTTTACCATGACGGCCAATCCGGGGTCGTACACCATCGCCAGCGCGACAACCTGTGGTGCAGCTGCCAATGGTACCTCGACCTATACGATCCTTGATGACGATGCCCGCATTACTGTCAAGAAAGCACTGACCGGCACACGCGTCGCGGCAACTGACCAGTTTGCCTTGACGATCGCTGGCGCCAACGGCCCGATTAGCGCGACAACTACGGGAGCCGGTGCGGCGGCGAACGGCCAGGCGCAGCTTTCCAATATCACCGTCGGCACCTCCTATACCCTGTCGGAAGCTATGGCCAGCGGCAGTTCCAGCCCAATCGCGCTTTACGGTGGCGTGATAGCCTGTACAAACGCCAAAACTGGTGCAACCACCACATTGCCATCGGGGGGGGGAACAAGCTTCTCGGTAACCCCGACGGCTGGCGACGATATTACCTGTACCTTCACCAATACGCCAAAGCGACCATCGATGACGATGGTAAAAAGCGCCGGAACTCCGTCGGGGACAACCGCCGGATCGACAATCCAGTATAGCTTCACCATTACCAATACCGGTGATGTAGCGCTGTCACCCCTCTCGATCACAGACCCGAAGTTGAATGCTCCTGCTACATGTCCGAGCACAGTGGCTCCCGGCGCGACTGCGGTTTGCACCGGTACACACACAATCACACAAGCGGAGGTGGATGCTGGGGTTGTCATCAACAGTGCGACTGCGACAGGAACGCCGCCTGGTGGTGCTACGCCGATCACGACGCCGCCTAGTGGGACGAGCACCCCTATTGCTGCTGCTGGCGCTCTGACGGTCGTCAAGGCGGCAGGGACGCCGACAGGCAGCACGGCCGGGTCGACGATTGCGTACACATTTACCGTGAGGAACACGGGTAATGTGACGTTGAGTTCCATTGTCGTTACGGATCCAAAAATCCCTGCGCCGGGTCCAACGTGTCCTGTTACGCAGCTTGCGCCGAATGTGAGTACGATCTGCACAGGAACGCATACGATCACGCAGCTTGAAGTTGATGCGGGTAAGGTCGACAACAGTGCGACGGCAACCGGCACGCCGCCTGCGGGTACCCCCATCACCAGTGCGCCAAGCCCGACGTCTACACCGTTGACACGCACGGGCTCTGTTTCGTTCACCAAGACGGCCGGCGCTCCGTCCGGCAATTCGGTCGGGTCGACGATTGGCTATTCCTTCAGCGTCAGGAATACCGGCAACGTTACGTTGACCAATCTTGTCATCAACGATGCAAAGCTTGATGCGGCCGCGACCTGTGCCCAGACGACACTTGCGCCCAACGCTGTGACCACCTGTACGGGTACGCACACGATCACGCAGGCTGAAGTTGATGCGGGAACGTCGAACAATACGGCGCAGGCAACCACCAAAGGACCGGATGGCAATCCTGTTAACAGTGCCAATTCGACGGCCATTACACCTCTTACGCGGTCAGCCTCTCTGAGCGTTACCAAGGTTGCGGGCACGCCAACGGCCGCTACGGCGGGTTCAACGATACCCTACACGTTCACGGTCAGAAACACCGGCAATGTTACGTTGACGGCTGTGGTCATCAACGATGCCAAGCTGAATGCTGCAGCGGTGTGCGATGTAACGAGCATTGCTCCAAACGCAAGTGCAACCTGTACTGGCACGCATACGATTACACAGGCTGAGGTGAATGCCGGGACATCCAACAACAGCGCGACCGCAAGCGGTACGCCGCCAACCGGTGGCGCCATCACGAGTTCGCCCAGCACAACCGCAACACCACTTGCCAGTGCACCGGCACTGACGATCGACAAGTCCGCTGGCACCCCAACCAGCAATGCTGTGGGTGGAACAATTGCCTATACGTTTGTCGTCAAGAACACCGGCAATGTGACACTGACAACCGTGGGCATCAATGATGCGCGGCTGAGCAGCCCGGCCACATGTCCGGTAACAACATTGCAGCCCGGCGACAGCACCACCTGCACAGGCTCCCATACGATCACGCAGGACGAAGTAAACGCGGGCACTGCCGACAATATTGCGACCGCCAATGGCGCGCCACCGACTGGTCCGAGGACCATCAGCAGCCCCGATGGTACATCGACGCCTCTGACCCGCACGTCATCGATTACAATCGACAAGTCGGCCGGTGCGCCAAGCGGCAACACTCCCGGCTCGACAATCACCTATTCGTTCCGCGTTGAGAACACGGGCAATACGACGCTCGTGAATATCGGCGTGAATGATTCCAAGCTGACCACAGCCCCGGTCTGCGCCACGACGACACTGCTGCCCGGCACAAACACGACCTGCACAGGCACCTATACGATCACCCAGACGGACGTCGATGCCGGACAGGTTGTCAACAGTGCGACCTCGACCGGTACATCGCCAACGGGTCCTGTTACCAGCACGCCATCAGCCAAGACCACGCCGATCACGCAGTCAAAGTCCATCACGATCAACAAGGTTGCGGGCACTCCTACCGGTAATGCGGCCGGTCAGACCATTCCGTATACGTTCACGGTGAAGAATACCGGTAACATCACATTGACGGCAATTGCCATCACCGATGTGAAGCTGGATGCAGCCGCGGTCTGCACGACCACGACACTGGCTCCCGGAGCAGATACGACCTGTACGGGTACCCACACCATCACGCAGGCCGAGGTGAATGCCGGCAGGGTGACGAACTCCGCGATTGTCAGCGGAACGCCGCCATCGGGTCCGGTTATCACCGGTGGACCATCAACCACCGATACACCGCTGACGCGTTCCCCGGCCCTGACCGTTGACAAGCAGGCGGGCACTCCCACCGGCAACAGCGCGGGAGCAACGATCAGCTATACGTTCAAGGTCGTCAACACAGGCAATGTGACCCTTACCGGCCTGGTGATCAACGATCCAAAGCTGAATGCAGCGGCGGTATGCCCTGTCACGACGCTCGCCCCCGGTGCCGACACCACCTGTACCGGCACCCACACGGTTACGCAGGATGAAGTCAATGGCGGAACGGTAAACAACAGCGCCACGGCAACAGGTACATCGCCAACTGGATCCGGCGTAACGAGCCCGCCGGACACAACCGCAACGCCAATCACGCGTACGCCCAATCTGACTATCCTCAAGACAGCCAGCCCCGTAACGGGCAATCGGGTTGGCGACACTATTACCTATTCCTTCAGGGTGGAGAATACCGGCAACGTTACCCTGACGAATGTCAAAGTGACCGATCTTCTGCCGAACATTATTCTGGCAGGTGGTCCCATCGCGACTTTTGTGCCCGGCGCCGTTGATACGACCACGTTCACGGCTACCTATACGCTTGTTCAGGCGGATATCGAGGCGGGGGTCGTCAACAACAGTGCGACTGCAAAGGGCACGCCGCAAGGTGGTGGAGCGGAGCTGAGCAGTGCGCCATCAACAACGTCCACACCCATCACAGCGGCATCGGCCCTTTCCCTCGTCAAGCGGGCAGGCGCGCCGTCGGGGAACACGGAAAATTCAACGATTGTCTACACGTTCCAGATTACCAATACGGGGAATGTGCTCGTCACCAATATTGCCGTCAATGATCCGAAGCTGACAAATATCACCTGCAATGCAACCTCGCTCGCACCGGAGGCTGTGACGACCTGCACAGGCACTTATTTGGTCACGCAGGGGGAAGTGAACGCCGGTAGGGTTGACAATACAGCAACAGCGAGCGGGACACCTTCGCGCGGTACATCGCCGGTTGTCAGCAATCCATCGCAGACGACGACCCCTATCGCGGCGGCACCAGCTATCAACCTTGTCAAGACTGCCGGTACGCCATCGGGCAACAGTGCAGGTTCGACCATCGTCTATACCTTTACCGTTAAAAACACTGGCAATCTTCCATTGACCGCTGTCAATGTTACCGATCCGCTTCTCACCGTTCCTGGCGGGCCGGTTTCGCTTGCGCCCAACGCGACGCATGTATTCACGGCTACCTACACGATCACCCAGGCGGATGTGAACAAGGGTGAGGTCGTCAATACGGCGGAGGCCACTGGAACATCCGGAAGCGCGACTGTTAAGGACGATGACAGCGCCGTCGTCAGCATCAGACAGGCTCCAGAACTCAGCCTGGTTAAAACCCATGGAACACCAACCGGCAGTGTTGTGGGGTCGACCATCCCTTACACTTTCACCTTGCAGAATACCGGCAATCTTCCGCTGACAAATGTGACGGTAACGGAATCCCTTGCGGGCGTTGTCCTGACCGGTAATCCCATCGCCACGCTTGCTGTCAATGAAACCAAGACGGTTACCGGTGTCTATACGATCACCCAGGCAGACATTGACCGCGGGCACGTCACCAACAGTGCGACGGCGTCGGGAACCGATAGCAATGGAGTTGCTGTTCCAAGCTTGCAGAGTTCCACGGATACGCCGATTGAGCAAAAGCCGTCGCTTGTTATTGTCAAGGATGTCGTTGCCGGAACGCCTGCGCAAAACAGGGCCGGTTCAAAGATCGATTACACTTTTGTTGTAACGAATAACGGCAATCTGCCGCTGACAAATATCTCTGTGAGTGACGGCAAATTGGATGCCGCCGCAACGTGCCCAGTGACGGCGCTTGCTCCCGGTGCGCAGACGACCTGTACCGGCTCGCACACCCTGACCCAGGCCGACGTGAATGCTGGCAAGGTGACAAACACGGCAACGGCGGCCGGTCAAACAGCAGGTGGCAAATCCGTCGTCAGCCCGCCCTCAATAAAAGAAAAGACCATTCCTGAAGAAGGCTCACTGGTCATCGTCAAGTCGGCCACGCCGCCGACAGGAAACACTGCAGGATCGATTGTCCACTACACCTTTGTGGTGACCAACACTGGCAATATACCGCTTACATTGGTCGATGTTGCCGATAACAGGATTGACGTTGATGTGAGTGGTGGCCCTTACACGATGCAGCCGGGGGAGACCAAGACCTTCACTGCTGACTATACCCTGAAACAGGCCGACATTGAGAACGGAACCATTTTCAATACGGCAACTGCTTCGGGCAGGACACCGACGGACAAGATTATTACCAGCCCGCCTGACAGTTTCACAACGAATGTTCCTGCCGCCGCCGCACTGACCATTGTCAAGAATGCCGGAACCCTGTCAGGTCAGTCGCAAGGCTCGACACTTCCCTACACATTTACCGTCACCAACACGGGCAATGTGAAGATCACCGGTATTGTCGTCCACGATGCAAAGATTGCGACGATCACGTGCGACAAGACCACTCTTGATCCGAAAGAAGTGGCCCAGTGTACGGGTACCTATACGATCACGCAGACTGAGGTGAATGCCGGCGTTGTCAACAACACTGCCAATGCAACCGGCACGCCCACGCGCGGGTCTCCCACGGTCACCAGCAACAACTCCAACACGTCCACTCCGGTGACATCCGCACCTGGAATGTCGCTGAAGAAGACAGCTGGGGTGCCGTCGGGCAGCACAGCCGGTTCGACAATTCCTTACACGTTCGTTGTCCAGAATATCGGGAACGTCACGCTGACCTCAATAGCGATCAGCGACACCAAACTCACGGCTGCGCCTGTCTGTGCGGCAACGACCGTGGAACCCGGCATCAGCACGACCTGTACCGGTACCTACGTTCTGACGCAGGTCGATGTGAACGCTGGCAAGGTGGTCAATCAGGCAACGGCAAGTGGAACACCGCCGACTGGCTCTGCGATTACGGCCAGTGATGAAGCGACAGTGAACATCACCGCTTCACCGTCCCTGAAAGTTGAAAAGTTTGCAGGCGCACCATCCGGCAACACCGTAGGTTCGACGATCAGCTACACTTTCCGGGTCGAGAACACCGGCAATGTGACCCTGAAAGATGTTGCGCTCTCGGATCAATTGGCTGGCGTGGTTCTATCCGGCGGTCCGATTGCCACGTTTGAACCAGGTAGCGTGAACACAACGACGTTCACCGCTGTCTACACGCTTAAGCAGGAAGACGTTGACAGAGGCTCGGTTGTAAACACCGTGACCGGATCCGGCACTGCTCCCAATGGCACAGTGGTCAAGGGCGATGGCACTGTGACATCACCGATCACATCGGCAGCAAGCATTACCGTCGACAAAAAGGCGGCGGCGCCGACAGGCAACACGGCTGGCTCGACGATCACCTACACATTCACCGTCAAAAATACCGGCAATGTGACGTTGAAAACCATTGCTGTAACCGACAACAAGCTGACGTCGCCACCGGTGTGTGCTGCCACGGAACTGGCGCCAAATGCGACGACGATCTGCACCGGCATCTACACGCTGACCCAGACAGATGTAAACAACGGCAAGGTTGACAACGCAGCGGATGTAAAAGGCACCCCGCCTGCCGGGCCTGATGTTACGAATACGAGCGCTGTCTCGACACCCATTCCTGCAGCAGCTGCCATTACAGTCGAGAAAAAGGCGGGAACCCCTTCGGGCAATATTGTCGGGTCCACTATCGACTACACCTTCACGGTGAAGAACACTGGCAATGTGACTCTGAAGAATATCACCCTCACCGACGTGTTGGCCGGGATCGTATTGACCGGCGGTCCGATCGATCTTGATCCGGGCAAGGAGGACACCACAACATTCAAGGCGCGTTATACGCTTACCCAGACCGACATCAACGCCGGCAAGGTTGACAACAAGGCTACCGTATCAGGCAAACCTGCCAACAGCCCGGCGGTAACAGGTGATAGCGCGACGGTATCGACGCCAATAACGTCGGCGCCTGCCATGACTGTTGAGAAAATTGCCGGCACACCCTCGGGCAACACCGTGGGTTCAACGATCGGTTATACCTTCAAGATCACGAATACCGGCAATGTGACATTGAACACCATTACATTGGCGGACCAGATGGCCGGTATTGTATTGACCGGTGGACCGCTTGCCTCGCTCAACCCGGCCGGCATCGATACAACAACCTTCACGGCTGTCTATACGCTCACACAGGCGGATATCGATCACGGTTCTGTCACCAACAAAGTCATCGCAAACGGCCTCACTCCGGATAACAAACCGGTCACTGCCAATGGTCAGGTGATCACAAATATTACCGCAGCGCCTGCGATTACGCTTGTCAAGGCGGCAGGTGTGCCTTCGGGCAATACGGTGGATGCAACGGTGGATTATACCTTCACGGTAAAGAACACCGGTAACGTAACCCTCAAGAATATCACGCTCGCTGATCCGCTTACCGGCATTGTACTGACCGGTGGTCCGATCCCCGAACTGTTGCCAAATGCTGAAGACACGACAACCTTCACGGCGCAATACAAACTCAAGCAAGCGGATATCGACGCGGGTAAAGTCGTAAACACAGCGACCGTCACCGGCAACCCGCCAACAGGTGCGGCTGTGTCCGGGTCAGGCACGGCAACCGCCTTGATCAAGGCAACGCCATCCCTCAGTTTGGTCAAGAAAGCAACCTCTGGTGATCCGTACACCGCAGTGGGTGGCAAGGTCACATATGATTACGTCGTGACCAACAGCGGCAATGTAACGATCACGCAAGCCATTGCCGTGACGGACGACAAGATTGCGGCAGTATCCTGTCCGGCGCTGCCAACGGGTGGGCTTGCACCAAAGGCAACGCTGACCTGCACGGGTACATATACAATCGTGCAAACCGATCTGGATGTCGGCTCTGTGACCAACAACGCAAAGGCCACAGACGGGACGACGACGTCGCCGGTTGCAACGGTAACCGTCAAGGCGACGTTGAGCCCCGGGCTGAGCGTCGAAAAGAAGGCGGGAACGCCATCGGGCAATACGGTCGGCTCGACGATTGACTATACGTTCACCGTAAAGAATACCGGCAATGTTACCATAAAGGGCATTGCGCTGGCCGATAGTCTTCCCGGCGTTGTGCTGACGGGTGGGCCGATTGACTTGGCGCCCGGTGCGCAGGATACGGGGACGTTCAAGGCACGCTATACATTGACCCAGGCCGATCTGAATACCGGAAAAGTTGTCAACACCGCGACAGTATCCGGCACGCCGGCAACTGGCGGCAATACCGTTACCAGCCCGCCCAGTCAGGTAACGACGCCTGTTACGCCGATTGCCGCGTTGACTGTTGTCAAGACCGCCGGACAGCCATCGGGCAACACCGTTGGCTCGACGATCAACTATACATTCACAATTACCAATACAGGCAATGTGGACTTGACGAATGTCACTGTAGCGGACGCCTTGCCGAATGTGGTTCTTTCCGGTGGACCGATCACGCTGCTCACGCCAGGTCAGGCGGACAGCACAACGATTACCGCCCGCTATACGCTTGTTCAGGCGGATCTCGATGCTGGACAAGTCGTCAATTCTGCGACCGCGTCGGGAACACCGTCCAGCGGGGGAACGCCTGTTGCCAGTGCGCCAAGTGCGACAACGACGCCGATCCAGCAGGATCCGAAAATCGAGGTCACCAAGGCAGGCAAGATCACGGATGTGAACGGCAACGGGTTTGTGGATGCCGACGATACAATCACCTACAGCTTCGTGGTGAAGAATACGGGCAATGTGGTTGTCAATGACATTGCCCCTGTCGATGCGGGGCCGACCTTCAACGGGAAGCCTGCAGCAGGTAAGCTCAGCGCATTCTCGCCGGGTCCCACAGCCATTGCACCGGGTCAGACACATACATTCACGGCGACCTACAAGCTGGCGCAGTCGGATGTGGATGACGCAGCTGGTGTCAAGGATGGTGTTCTCAACAAGGCGACGGCGCGCGGTTATTACCGGGGCGGGGCTACCGGCGGGACTGCCGTGGATGCTGCGGAGGCAAAAGCGGTTCTGGATCTGCCTGCGGCCCAACCTTCCGACGTGACGATCACGAAGCAGGCAGGGTTGCGTCAGATCAGGCGCGGTGAGAAGGCACCGTTCACCATCAAGGTGACGAACAAGACGAACAGCAATGTTGGCGGGGTCAATGTGATTGACCGGATGCCTTCAGGATTCCGCTATGTGGATGGTTCGGCGACGATCAACGGGGTTGCGGCGACGCCTGTGATCAACGGGTTGAGTGTGCTGTTCGAGAATATTGCGCTTGGGCCGAAGGCTGAAGTTGTGATCCGGCTGCAGATGCTCGCGTTGAGCTCCGCAGGTCCGGGCAAACATGTCAACCGGGCGCAGGTGACGGGTCCGGGCGGCAACAGGCTTGCGCCGGATGCAAGTGCCGCGGTGGAGATCGTGGTCGAGCCGGTGTTCGATTGCGGTGATATCGTCGGCAAGGTTTTTGATGATCTGAACAGCAATGGCTATCAGGATCAGGGTGAGCCGGGGCTGCCGGGCGTGCGGGTTGTCACGGTGCGTGGTCTGTTGATCACCACGGACAAGTTCGGGCGCTTCCATGTGGCCTGTGCCGATCTTCCCGACAGCCGTATCGGTTCGAACTTCATCATGAAGCTTGACCCACGCACATTGCCGACGGGATACCGGCTGACGACGGAGAACCCGCGGGTGATCCGGTTGACGGCGGGCAAGATGTCCTCGCTGAACTTTGGCGCTTCGCTGGGCCGTGTGGTCAGGCTTGATCTGAAGGACGACGCCTTTGAGGCTGGCGGCAACACACTGAAAGAGCAGTGGGACAAGGGCATCGACCAATTGATCATGGTGTTGAAGGAAAAGCCGTCAACGCTGCGCATCAGCTATGTCGCCGGTTCCGCCACGCCGCTTACACAAGAGCGCATGGAGGCCATTCAGGAGGAAATAGCCAGACGGTGGAAATCGGCCGGAGGTGAGTACGAACTGAACATTGAGACACGCGTGGAGGCAGGCAAATGAGAACGATCCGCGCCAACTCATCTCACAAGAATAGCAGCCTGTCGTCAAAGCTGCGCTACCGCCTGCTGCTTGCCGGTTGTGCGTTCCTCGGCACGGGTTTTGGCCCGGCCCTTGCGCAGGAACAGACGGGCAAGCCGGAATGTCTGGATACGGCTTGCACCAGTGCGCTGCGGGGTCAGGTTCTGGATAACAGCACAGCCGTCAAAGGCGCGCGTATTGCGCCCAATGTCGAACAGGAGAAGCCTGGAGAGGCTGGAAACATTCCCTTTTCGATCAGCGTCGACGGCGAGCCTGTTGTGGAAAGCAAAAAGCCGGCAAAGCCAGCCACCGAGGCGGTAAAATCAACGCCGGCGGTTGCGAACAAAGCCGCCAATCTTCAGCGCAAGGCCGATGTTGGTTTGAGTGCCGTCGACATTCAGGTCAAGTTCGACGGGCTTGATACAAAGCCGCTGCTGAATGTGTCGACAACACCGGTGCGGCGCTCCTACCGTGTGGGAGAACCGGTCCGCTTTCTTGCGACGTCAAATTATCCGGCCTTCATCACGCGTTCGGAAATCCGCATTTTTGAAGCAAAGGATTCGGTGACCGAAACGCCCGTGGCGGTCATTCCGGTTGCGGTCAATGGCGAGGCGGGCTGGGTGATGCCGCCGACAAAGAACGATGAGACGCGGTTCAAATATGTCCTGCGCGTCTATGACGACAAGGCGCGCTATGACGAGACGACGCCGCTGTCGCTGGCGCGTACGGACCGTGAATTGCCTCCAGAAAATCAGGGCAAGGTAACGGATGCGGTTGCGCCTGGCATGGGCGATGACAATACGGCCTTACGCAACATTCAGGTCTATGGCGGTGCTGTTACCGTCTATGGGCGCAATGTGCCTGAAGGCTACCGGGTGCGGGCACTGGGCGACACGATCCCGACTGATCCTGATCATGCCTTTGTCATGCAGCGCATTCTGCCGCCCGGCGATCATGATGTGGATGTGGCGGTTCTGGGTTCCTTGAAGGGCAGTGCGCTTGACTTCAAGCGGCAGATCAACATCCCGAAGAATGACTGGTTCTACGTGGCCATTGCGGACCTTACCGTCGGCAAGCGTTTTGGTGACAAGAACATCGAAACGGTGCGCGAGGGCGAATATGACAGTGTCTATACCAAGGGTCGGCTGGCCTTTTATGTGAAAGGCAAGATCAAGGGAAAGTATCTTTTGACGGCCGCTGGCGATACCGGTGAGGACAAGCTGGAGAACATGTTCCGCGGGCTTGATTCAAAGGACCCGCGGCAATTGTTGCGCCGGATCGATCCCAATCAGTTCTATCCGATCTATGGCGATGACTCGACCGTGATCGACGATGCACCGACCAATGGCAAGTTCTTTGTCCGGCTTGATCGCGGCGACAGCCATGTGATGTGGGGCAATTACAAGGCGATCATCAAGGGCACGGAGTTCATGCGCTCCGAGCGCGCGCTTTATGGTGCAAGCGGCGTCTACCGCTCGGAGGCGACCACACCGTTTGGCGAGCGCGAGACAGAGGTCACGCTCTATGCCGCCCAGCCTGATACGCTGCCGCAGCGCGACGAGTTTCTGGGAACCGGCGGTTCCGCCTACTTCATGCGCCGTCAGGACATTACGGTCGGTTCGGAAACGGTGACCGTGGAGATCCGCGATTCTACCACCAATCAGGTGATCGAGCGACGCACGCTGCGCTATGGCGAAGACTATTCATTCGACTATCTGCAGGGCGTGGTGATCTTGAAGCGCCCATTGTCCTCGTCGACGGGAACAACAGGTCCGGTGCGCGAGGGCGCACTTGGCGGCAACAAGGTCTACCTGATCTCGCAATATGAGTTCACGCCGGTGGCGGGTGATCTTGATGGCTATGTCTATGGCGGACGCGCGCAAAAATGGTTCGATGACAAGGTGCGCATCGGCGTAACCGGCATGAACGAGAATACCGGGCTCGCCAACCAGCAGGCTTATGGCGCCGATATCCAGATACGGCATTCGGAAAAGACGTTTCTTGAGGCAGAAGTCTCGCACTCCAAGGGCCCGGGCTTCGGCTCGTCGCGTTCGACCGATGGTGGTCTGACGCTGAGCGATGTCGACACCACAGGCACGCGTGATCGGGCGGCCATGGCGTGGCGGGCCAAGGGTCAGGTTGATCTTGAAGATTTGACCAAGAGCGGGGTCAAGGGAACTGTTGGTGCTTACTACGAGCAGAAAGAGGCCGGGTTCTCCACGCTTTCCGACCAGATATCGGTTGATCAGCGCATCTGGGGCGCGCATGCGGATGTGGAGATTACCAAGAATACCAAGTTCAACCTTGCCTATGATGACTTTACCGAATCCAATGCCCGCAGCGAATTTGATGGCAGGGAGCTTGGCGGGCGCACCAAACGCAAGGGCAGCGCCGCCATTACGCAGCAGCTGGATGAATACTGGAAGGTCGCCTTCGGTGTCACCTATACGGATCTGTCAAACCCGCGGGCCTCGTCGGTACGCAAGTCGGGCTATAATGGATCACGTCTTGATGCAGGCGTGCGGGTGGAATATGCGCCCGATGCCGATCACACCTATTATGCCTTTGGTCAGGGGACGCTGTCGCACTCCGGCGACATCGATCGCGGTGATCGCATCGGCGTCGGGTCAAAGTACAAGCTGACCGACAAGATCGATCTGGAAGGCGAGGTCTCCTACGGCACCAATGGTCTGGGTGGGCTGGCAGGCATTGTCTATAACCCGACAGCCGATGACAGCTACTATATCGGTTACCGGCTTGATCCCGACCGTGCCTATGATCTGGAACGCTCCTATGATCTGTCCGGCGTCGACAAGGGTTCCATCGTCATCGGCGCACGGCGCAAGTTCGATGAATACTGGTCTGCCTATGCGGAGAACAATTACGACCTTTTTGGCCGGCGAGATTCGCTGACCAAGTCCTATGGCGTGGTCTATACACCGGACAAGCAATGGACAATCGATGGCGGCTTTGAAGCTGGAACCATCGAAGATGATACTGTTGATCCTGACACCGGACTTGATCGCTCCGACTTCGACCGCAAGGCTGTCTCCCTGTCCATTGGCTACAAGGACAATGACAAGATCACCGCGCGCATTCGTGGTGAAGCACGCTTTGAGGATTCAGACGACAACACCCGCGACCGCAATACCTATCTGTTTGCTACGGGTGTGAACTGGAAGACCAACGACAATTGGCGCATCCTGTTCAATGTCGATGCGGTGCTATCGGATTCAAACTCCGAGGGCTCGTTCCGCGATGGCAATTATGTCGAGGCTTCACTCGGTTACGCCTACCGGCCTGTCGAGAATGACCGGCTGAACGCCCTGTTCAAATATACCTGGCTTTACGACTCGCCCGGTCAGAACCAGGTCAGTGCCGTAACCGGTGATGAATATGGCCCCTCGCAGCGCAGCCATATCCTGTCGGCGGATTTTAACTATGATCTCTTCCCGTGGCTGTCCGTCGGCGGCAAATACGGCTTCCGCTACGGCGAGGTGCGCCAGCGGCTGCTCGAAGGTGACCGCGAGAAGTACGACGACTGGCAGACCTCATCGGCGCATCTTGGCATCATCCGTACCGATCTGCACATCGTCAAGAACTGGGATGGCCTTCTGGAAGGACGGGTCATGTACATGCCTGAAGCTCAGACTACCGACTTCGGCGCCCTCGTTGCCCTCTACCGCCATGTCGGCGAGAACTTCAAGGTTGGCGTCGGCTATAACTTCGGCAACTTCTCCGATGACCTCAGAGACCTGACCCTCAACGATCAGGGCGTCTTCCTTAATGTCATCGGAAAGTTCTAGGGAATATGCAATGCGGAAAACCAAGTGCCTTAAATCAAGCCGTAGCCGGATCATCGATAAGGTGAATCATCCTTGCGACGATGTGTATTTGATGGGAGAGATATCATATCTGTTGCAGCGCCGTGACTGGCTAACGGACATCCTGATCGACGCATCGAGCTGGAATACGCAATGTACGAAAGGTTTTTGGCCGTTATTCCTTCAATCACTCTCATCCAACTTTACAATGATGCAATATCGGCCGGGCGGGAAGATACCGGGATAAGGCAGGGGATGCACGGTTTAGTAATATTGGTTCTCGCCTACCAATTCGGCTCCAAATTGGGCGTATTAAATGCCCCGATTTCAATGAACTTGAGTGGTTCATTCTGTTCAAAGCGCTATAGGACAGGAACGATATCTGCTGCTTTTGCAAAGAAATGTATATGCTTCATTATCTTGTCTTGGGCACCCTTGAGTTGACAGTGTTGGAAAGACATCTCTTGTCAAACGACGGTGCCGCACTCAAATGTACGAAAATCTTGGATACTAACAGCCAAGCGAGGCGAGATATTGATCTGACTTTTTTAGAAAAGATCGAATAAACCCACCGTCCGGCAGACGGTTACTTTCGACAATTTTCCGAGCCGACTGAAAATTCTCTAGAAAAATTTCACTCACAACTACATCTTCAACAGGCGGCTCGCGGTTCAAGTTCTTAGCTACAAGATCTCCGATGTTCCCGTTAGACGAAATCATTTCTTTTCCAATTTTCATGCACTTTACAACATGTTCATTGATGCTTCCTGCAAGCACTACCTCTTGGCCATATCTAAACATGCTAAAAGAACAAGGTCCGGACACGTGCATTGTCTCGCCGATTTTAAACCGCCCTGGGAAAGGCCCGGATATCTCTTTTCCCCTGTAAGTGGTGCCATATTCTGAAATGAAAAATGATAATTCATTCAAAGCCCTCACTCGTAAATCAATGGAGGTTTCAATCTTTTGTTGTTTGCCGACAATCTTGGTGAAGAAGCAGACCATTAAACTATCGTCTGCACCTATAAAATAATCGATATGCCCAGCTTTCTTGCAGCCGGAAGAAAGAAATTCGGTTCGAATGGCGTTGACTATTGTTTCCGATTCACGTGACATTTCTTACCTTAAAAGCTGTCTGGGGTTACACGTATATAGCTACCACTCGGCAACACCATAGGTTTGTTGGGAGTAATTACTCCACTTAGATTAGGAGCATTAGGTCCACTAAATTCAATTGGCTTTCCGTCGCGAATAGCGTTTTGCACCGTTTGCTGACCGCTTGAAAGAGTCTTCCTTCCGCTCTTCGATTCAAGCACCAACACCTCCCGACCCTTTACGGCGACTTGGTCAGCATAAGAAACGACCTTGCCGTCGATACGAACTGTCACGTTCTCATAAACCGTATATCCTCGTTGTCTAAAAGTACTTGTTACTCGTCCGGCAAAGGTGCTCCCTGGTCCCGGTAGACCGTTTGCGGGTAGAAACTTTCCATCCGGCCCTCGCGCCTGCAATCCCAACGGATCGGTCCATCGGACTGGATTCGCAACATATCCCTGTGGCCGGTCGCCAGCCGCCAGTCCAATAGGATCAGGTGAGGCATATTGGCCGGTCAGTGGATCATAATAACGGTAGCGGTTGTAATAAAGCCCGGTTTCGCGATCTTCATATTGTCCCGGAAAGCGCCACGGGCAATCAAGCTCGACAGGATTAGGATCATGGGATGGTTTTGGAGCATGGCTGCCAAAGGCGCGGGCCGAGCGCACTGCACCCCAGACGTAATGGTCTGCCGCCCAGACAAGATCGCCTCGGATATCGAACATCTCCTTGGGTGTTCCAAGATGGTCGCATATAATGGGAAACAACGCTGATTCTGACAGGACTGTCCCATCCGGCATTGTTGCTCCTTCGGGGAGCTGCTTGGCAAAAAGGATGTGGGCGCTATCTTCATCGTGGTGCCAGCGAATGGCCTTATGCCAGGCAATATGCCCATCAAGATGGAGCGGCGCCTCTGCGACCATATGATCGCCGTCCCAGAGATAGGCGGTGCCGACGGAGGGGGCGTGGGAACTCGGGACAGACGTATCTTTGTCTGATACGGATTGTGACGGTGGCCAAGTAATACTGTCGTCGTTGCCGATGAGGTTCGGCCACATCAGATGTGCTTGGCGTCGTTCGTTCTGTGAAAACCGCTTCACTTTTGCAACACGTCTTCCGAACGGATCATAACGATAGTGCCATTGGCCTTCTTCTGGATCAATACAGGAGACGAGTTGATCGTGGATATTCCAACCATATCGCCAGCGTTGCGGACGAAAGCCATCCCGCTCAACTCGTCTCTCAATGAGCCGACCACATTCATCATGAACAAGGCGTACACGCTCCCCATGCGGACCGCGTGCAATCTGCACCACCCCCCCGGGTGTCGACACCCAGGTTTCTTGCGGAGGTGTGCGGAAACTTGCGCCACCATAACCCGCTCCGGGGACACGTGACGAGGTGCCTGCAATATTGCGGGCAGCGCTGTAGGAAAATCTTTCCTCGCCGGCCGCACTCGTCGATGAGGCCAGTTGGCCATTGTCGTCATAGGCAAGTTTCGTCTCGCCCCAAAGCCCATCATCTACGCGGACAGGCGCGAAAGCACGGTCATATTGGTACAACCGCTGACAGTTTACCGTTTTCGAGGTTCCTGCGCTCGCAATTGTTGCGCCAAGAGGTGTGACCACACGCGGACCGGAATGAGCAGAGCCTGCACGCTGAGTGACAAGCTGTCCGGCAATGTCATATTGTTGGTCAAGCGTAAAACCGGATGCAGAATGGCGTTTCACCTCACGATCCAGAACATCGCGCGTGATTGAAAAGCTCGTCTCGCCCAACACGAGCTTTTCGACAACGCCCAAAGGATCGCGAATAAATTTCGTAATGCCACCGCCCATCCCAGTCATATCGAGAAGGATGCGCGCGCCCATGGAATCGTGGCCAGATTTGGAACGCAAGCCGTTCAGGCTTTCAGCAATAATCCGACCATTGCGATCACGTTCAAATTCGACGAGAGCAGCCGTATTCTCGGCTTGGGTGAGGAGACCCCGTGCGTCATACCAAAATCTCGTTGTATCCTCGGTTGCCCCACCGGAATTGAAGCCTTGTATGCGTGTCAACAGTCCTGACTTGTCGTAGGAATACTCCAGCTTCGAACCATCGGGTTTTAACAGGCGAAAAACCTGACCGGCAGCATCGCGGTCATAATATGTGGTACGCCCATCGAAATCAGTTTCCTCAATGACACGACCAGCAACGTCCCGGCGGAATCTATATGACCGACCAAGTGCATTGGTAAGCGAAATCGCACGTCCTTCGACATCATATTGGAATGCAAGTTTCCCACCCTTTGGATCGATGATCTCTTCCAACACACCAAAGGCGCCGTTTTGGTAGCGCCATGCCCGACCCTCACCATCACGCATCATGGAGAGCAATCCCTGTTCATCAAATCCTCGGGTAATCGACACCCCGTCCGGGCGGGTTATTTCAGTTGGCGTATAGAATCCTCCAGCGGCGGCGTGGTAAGCACGTCGGCTGATTCCCCCCGACGGGTCAGTTGTTGTGATGAGGCGACCAAAAACGTCGTACTCAAATAAAGTAGCACGCCCTTTGGCATCGGTAATCGAAACAAGGCGGTTGAATTCGTCCCACGTCCGACGCTCAATACCGCCGTTGGCGAAATGTAGCTGGATTACCCTACTCTTTGCATCGCGCACGAGTCTTGTTGCGTTGCCTTCCGAGTCCGTTTCGACAATGACATTGGAGCGGTCGTCATGCTCATAGCGTTTGCGATTTCCCGCTCCATCAATGACGATTTGAAGTTCACCGTCGTCGCCCCAGCCATAGGTTGTGGTACGACCTTCGGCATCGGTAAACTCCTTGATATTCCCGCGAATATCATAGCGTGTGGAGGTCTCGTTTCCCAATTGGTTGATAGTGGCAACGCGAAAACCACTCCCGTCATATCGATGCGCAACTGTACCGCCAAGTGCATCGATTTCCTCAGTGACGTTTTGCCAGGCATCGTAGCGGAATCGCTGTGTACTAACGTCGGCGCCGCCTGGAGCGTAAGCGGTTTCTCCGGGCAAATAGGCAAAGCGGTCGTTATTCCAAATGCCGTTTGTTTGGGTGTCAACAACGCGTCCTGCATCGTCATAGGAAAAACGGGTTTCTGACACGCGTGTAAAGTTGTGCCAGCTTTCCAGCAGGTCACGATCAGCCTGCCATTGATAATGTACTGACATGCCGAACGTGCAATTGGCACTGATCATGCGCCCTCGCACGTCGTAACCATATGTGGCTAGTTGCAGCTCTGTCCCATCAGTTCCAGTGAGAACAATACTTTTGCGCAGGCTCTTGGCATCATTCTCGAAAGACAGTGACAGTCCGTCCGGGCCGTTCGCGTGCGTCAGAACACCAGTCTCAGATCGCACCAGAACCAGGCTGAATCCATTGAGGTCTTCGATCTTTTCCAAACGGTAGAAGCCATCGGCATACTGCCGGAAACTTTTGGTGATTGGACCGTCTTTCAGTCGCAACTCCTTGAGCCAGGGAGCCTTTAATTCCAGATGCGGATAAGCAGGATTGATCGATGGAAGGAAATTGAACGGGCGATTAAATTCAATCCGCCGGCCGTCGCTGTCATGAAGACGAAGTTTGCCACGCTCCGGGTTGGAGATGATCTCATCAAACATCGAAATCTGACATGGTCCGAGGGGGCTGGTGTATCGACCGGGAAGGCCGAGGTTTAGGCCCATATAGCGCGCACCGTTGAAGGTAAATGTTCCGGGAATAACAAAATCATTCCATGTCTCGAGATATTCGCCATTTGTGATGTTAACAGGCTCCCCTGTGGTAACCGGCGGGGTGGGTGGCCTCTGAGTATTCGGAACTGTGGTAGGTCGTGTATTTACCGGAGCCCGCGGGGTCGTCACGCGAGGCCTTATGCGGAAGATACCCCGGCCACCACCACTCATAGCTCTGGCTATCGCGGCATTAATCAGACCATCTATTACCAAGCCACCATAAAACTTTGCCTGCTCTCCGGCATCTGATGTACTTTCGTTGATCTTGTTCTTCTCTTGGCAAAGTCTGCTGAACTCGACCGTATCTCCTTTCTTTTGTGCCTCAAACATTTTTGCATAGTAGCCTTCGATCATTTTCATTCTGAAATGATCTGGATGGCTGGCACGCTCATCTTTCCAGCCTGTCAAAGTCAGATGTTGGGTCGGTCTCCCCATCCACTCTGACGGAAGACTATTCTGGGCCCAACTGATGCTATCCCGTACATCTTGTTCGCTTGAAAATAGATTATCGAGCCAGCTTCTATCTTTTAGCTGTGCTTCCATGGCTGAAATGTATTTATTCTTCCAACCGTTGGCGTTTTCTATCCATTTTTTCTCTGCGTCCGATTGCGGACAATAATAGGGGTCAGGTGGGGCTGTCGCGTCAACAATGAGCTGTGCCTCGCCATTGTCTGGTACAATCGACTCATACGTATGGGGAATGGTGCGTTCGCCCGTCGGCACCGCATTGCGGCTCGGGTTGTCGCCAGTTTCGATGCCTGGCTGTGTTTCTCCACCATCATCCATAGAGCGCTCCGCACATTAGTGATTTAAACTTTTATGGATGCGACAGTCTTTTGCGGTTCAAGCGGACCAGGGTCCGGTCTGTTTATCCAAGCAGGATCGCGATGGCTGCATGTCGCCCAACCTTCGGAATAAACGAAGTCTACAGCGGCTTCCACATGAGCTGGACCGAGATAACCGGGCACTTTTACACCTCGGCCAGTTCCCGCTTCGTGACCTGTCGAACAGGATGTCCGCGAATTTAATTGGAAGTCAAATTTACCATTGTTGCGAACCGACTTTGAATAGCGAATAGCGGTATCGAGAAAGGCAATAGAGGAATACGCGATTGGCACCATGCTTGATCCAACCGGTGTCAAGCAGACATCGGGTGAAGTGGATACAATGACATTGGATGCACATTTTCGTGCAGAAACATTGGCGATTGTCACTAGGCAACTCCTCATTGGGGCACAGTCAAAGGTGCAGCTAGGTCGTGATAAATCTCAGCAAATTCATATACATTGGGTTCGAAATTTACGCGCCAGGACAGATAAACGCGCCAATCACGACGTGTAGGGGCCGCAATATCCAGAAATACCGTATCAAGGTTCATCGCAACAGGATCAACTGGTCCGTCTTCTCGGACAAACTTCACGAATAATTTTTCACTTGGCAAGTTAAATTCAACATGCGACACGCCCGTGGTCAAACCGACAAGCGTGATCCGCTCTCCCCCGTTAAGATAAGGTTTTACGATCAGATCCGGGTGAGCGGAATTGTGGTAGGCAAAATCATAATCCGCCGGCCATTTTGGCCAGACACTATCCATCCAATGCTGGTCATACGTGCCACCCAGCGGACGCCGTGGCAGCCATCCTGGCGGTATCGGCCCAAAGCTCTGCGGTGTGTATTGTTTTAATGGATCGCTAATGGGATCGTGAATATCCTCAATCTGCGGTGCGGGAACAGCCAGGGTGTGGTTGCTCCAATCCCGACTGATTTTACCTTTTCCTATGGGGTTATGATTATCTGTTTCATAAGCAGGTGTACCATCATCGCGCATGCCAGCGGAGATTTCGCCACCGTAAGCATATTCATAATGGAGCGGCAGTTCAATAATCGGAGACGGTTCGGATAGTTCCCACCTATCGAATAGCTTTCTGTGTTCTTTCCAGTTCCTTGCTTCGTCAGCGCCAAGCGCCCGCTTCCATTTTGGCATCCAATCCCGCGGTCCTGTAACGCGCAAAATCTTCTCGGCCCTTGTGCCCTTGTGATCGGTAATTTTGACACCACACCCCCAAGATGGCCGGGCAACCCCATCTGAGCTCCTTGCCACAGCGTTAACAATGACGTCGGTGGCTGGTTTGTTGGGAACCAGATCAGAGGGATGCCAGAGCGACGTCACGTTTACATCTCCATGGCACAGATCCGTAAAAACCAATGGCGCTTGCTCTTCAGCGGCAAGAAGCCGACCAGAAGGAGCGAGTTCATAGGTCGCTTTGACCATCACGATGCCAAACTCGTCATCGTTGTTATTCCGGCTGTAGTAGCGGAAATTCGGATAGGGGGTGACATTGTGTAATTTAGGCATGTGCCACCTTAATTATTATCTTGCATGGGCGCGATAATTTGCACATGACTTTCCGCGTCAATGTAAATCCGGACGCCTTTCAACAAGATGGTGCCATCATCCTTCATGATGAGAATGGATTTTGGAGGGATCTCATTGCCATCCTTGTCCGTGCCACCGCCCACGCCGACATAAAGTTCCTTGCCAATCATGATGTTCTTCGTGCTGCCGACCGTCTGATTATAGACCTGTCCCACGGTCACGACCTTGGCCACGCCCACCTGTTCGGTTTGCGCAATACCTACACTCGTATTCTGCATCTTGCTGACCAGCGTATTGAAGATTCCTTTGCCAATCATTGATGCTACCTGAGACCCCAGTTTCACACCCGCGTCATTCATTGATGCGCCGCCCTCTGTGCGTAGCCCTCTGACAGTTGCCGCATTGATGCCTTCGCGGGTCTGGTCCATACCGGAAAGCATACTACCCAACGCGCCAGCTGCCATCGCCGCAGCATGTGCGCCTGCTTCATCAGGAGAACCGGAACTTTCATCGGCCTGCCCGCTTCCACCTCCTTCTCCAACAGCCGCGGCAGCCGTTTGTGCATTCTTGTTGCTGCTTGATGGACTGTTGGCTGCAGCTGCCGTCACAATGCCCATTGCTTGCTGCAACATGCCTGCACTCTTGCTGGCAAGACCTGCCAACTGTCCGCCGGCTATCGCATTGACGACACCGCCGACACCGCCAACTACCATGTTCAATCCGCCACCGACCTGGTGACTCATATTGGCTCCAACCTCGAGTGATTTGTTGGCGCCGACTGAGTGCACAGCATTGGCATCAACACGGCTGGTCTGATTGTTGAGGACTTTGGTCGCCTGATCTTTCTGTGCATGAAAGAACTGGCTTTCGCGGCCGGGCGCATCTTCAGTCGAATACTCGTTAAAGCCGGTACCGTCCCCTTTGTAAGTGTTGGAACGGATGACGGTCTTGGTTTTGTGATCAGGTAATTTATACGGAGACATATTGTCCGGGTTGGCGACCAGACCGATCACATAAGGTCTATCAGGATCGCCGTTCTCGTGGCTGCAGATAGCCTGCATGCCTACGCGCGGATTGGTTCGTGCTCCCCATGTTCCACCACCCCAGTTCTGCACCACTTCGATCCATTTGGTATCGGAACCATCTTTCTTTGCCCTCTGACGTTGCCATGGGAACCACAGCTTCACGCGGCCATATTCATCGACGTGGATTTCTTCACCAGGCGGACCGGACACAATCGCAATATGCACGCCATCGATACGTGGGCGTGGCGTAGTGCGATGGGGCGTGGCTGGAAGCCGGGACGGCAGGGCAATGAATGAGTTTGAGTAGTCGAGCGAACCATCTTCGATCGTCTCATAAGAATGATCGATGATCGTGTGCAAGATTCCCGTCACAACATATTCTTCGTAGATATGTTCGGCATGGGCGACATCATAAGGTTTAAATTTGCGTCCGGCGGCCAAAGTGCGCACGGAGGATTCGCCTGATATCTTTTCGTGGTCGGCTTCAACGGCCTGCATTCGCAGTTTTGAGGCTCGTTCGTTAGCTGCTTGATCAAGCGCTTTGGCTGGATACTCAAAGAGTTCATAGTCTGAATTCTTCGGAAGAGAGACTAAGGACGGCGTGGTGGCACCCTGCGGCCCGCGCGGCATTTCAAAGTTCCAGTCGCCGCCGGTACGCTTTCCAGGGGTGAACTGGTAGTGTCGTTCAAACCCGGTGAGGTGATTGCGATCAGTGGAACCCGCCGATAGGCGAACATTCGTCTCAGGTCCCTCCGTATAGCCAAACGTATGGCTTGCGACATGGAGCGTATGTTCGCCTTCCTTGTGCTCAAACCAATAAAACAGACCATCTGTCTCCAAACGGCGTGTCAGATACGCAAGATCGGTCTCACCATATTGGACAGAGTAGTGTTCTGGTGGTGGCGGTGTGATAATGCCGCCGGTAACAGCGGCTTTGATTCCATGCTCGGACAAGAGGGTCTGCATCACGTCGACGGAGCTTTGATCCATCCATATCCGGTGATCGCTCCGCTGAGAGAGCAACCATAACTGTGGGCGAAGGGTAAGTTGGTAGGAGCGCAAGCCGCGCGACACTGGCGGGCCCTCGTGCAGGTCGGTGACAAGACCATTCCAAGGACGCCGCTCACCATAAGCGATCTCGATGGAAACATYGGCAGGAATGCCAACAATCTCTTCAGGTTTGATATCAATGCGCTTGGATTTCACGCTAACTATGACCTCAAAGAGTCCGTTAACTTCTTCCCGAACCTGCATCTTTTCCGGCAGAAGAATATCCGTCCCCAATGGCGTGGAAATACGGAGTATACGGTCGGCCTGGATTAGGCCAGCGTCCGAAAAAGTGATGCCGTCACCGTTACTCACCATTTGTTTCTCACCCAGCTTCACACTATTATTTGCAATTAGGAATTGTTCAAAAATTACCGATAGGAATAGTGTTTAGCAAGGTTTCAATTTGCAATATCAATCTATTGTTTAAGCAATACTAGTGACAAAGCTCCTGATCACATGGCTGATTGAGCGTGGATGGTCATCATACATCGCTAATTTCAACGGCCTTGATGAGAGATTATAGATTTTTTGTCCGCAATCGGATTTGAGGAAAATCGGCCGTTATCGGCATTTACAAACGAACTGATCCTGTCCGCAGGGATGCGTCTCAGCGACCGATATAAGTGAACGATTTCTGACCACGGGTGAGTGTGGACAATACTAGTAAATCTGGATCACCCGCCATTTGATAGTTGTCATAACCTTCTTAGCATTGTGGAATAGCTCGGCGGGGAGGCCCTGCCGACCATTGTAAACAAAGTCGACATTGGCAACAGAGCCTTAGTCGCGCGATCTCCTCACGCTTGCCAATTAATATGGCCGGTGTAATTGTCCGCGGATCAAAGCCACAGGGTAAAAGCATGAAACTTTCATCTCGAATGATTAAAGACTATCCAAATTTATCAAAATGGATATCCGAAAATATTCCAAAGACAAAGTATAACACAAAGATATTCAAGGCGTTCATGCGGCACTCTCAGCTAAGCGAGGTGGCCGCCAACTCTGCTCTGACACTCGGCAGCCTGCCCACGATAGACTGTCGGGCTATGGTTCAAACACCCCAGAAACGAAAACCTGGCCACATGTTGAAAGGCCAGTTTGATCATAGGTACAAGAATACCGTTTTTATCGCATTGAGTGTTTGTGACAGTATCGAGAAGTCGGGCATATATGAAGACCCCGAAACAATGCGTCTTATGATTGAACGCACGGTTCTGCATGAGATGGTTCATTGGGGAGATTTCAAGGATGGCACGTCTCTTCCGGGGGAAGCAGGTGCTGAATTCGAGAAGGAGGCCTATGGAGGGCGGTTAGTCCCCATATTTTGACCCTGCGAGTGGCACATTGATGCCGTCGGGATATCGCGCGCCGAACATGTCTATTCGCGCCGCGTACCTCGTCTGGTCTTTCAAACGGCCAAAATCGCACGTTCGGGCCTATTGGTGTTGAGTTTCACCAGCTCCTAATGTACTCAAGCCCAGTCAAATGTGGGCTCGAAAGAAAGCAAAGTGCAAGGGCAGTAGACATTTACGCAATTCTCTGAGTTCCATAAATTCCGTACTGCGATCCGTGGCATCGGATTTGGCGAAGCCTTTTGTTAATTGCATGGCTTTCGGTTCGAATCTTCTCAAGGCGTTAGCAATTGAACTGTGCCAACAATGACCGGAGGCCCCCACAATGGCTCGTCCGGTTTCAGTCTTGCTCGAAGAACAGTTGCACTTCGGCAACCGACCTCACGCCAACTGCCGATAGGAAGCACTGTCGATCCCAACAGCTGTCATCTCATTTCAATGGGATCAGGCCGGCGTTCGTCGGTTTGAAGCCACAGGCGTCGAAATAAAACGGCCTGAGATGTGGATCGAAGTCTACATGCAGCCACTCGCAGTCGGTCCGCCTTGCATGGGCGACCGCCTCTTTGATCAGGGCCTTCGCAATACCCTGGCGTTGGAAAGCGGGATCGACCATGGTGTCCAGGATAAAAGCATGAACTCCCCCATCCCACGCCACGTTCATGAACCCGACCAACTTTGCCGATCGACGAATGCAAACCCATCCGAGACTGAAGTGATTGACTTGGGCCCACCAGTCGTCCGCCGACTCCCGGTGTTCAAAGCATTTCGCGTGGAGAGCGTTGACCTCCGCGTTCTCGAAGGCTCCCCGCCATTCAGCAATTCCCGAATTGTGAGATGAAGGAAAAGGCATACTCACCCTTAGATCGTCGCCGTTGTTCAGGCAAGGTCCGCATCCATCCAATATTGCCTTAACGAAGACAGTCCACTTTCCACCTCGAACCGGACAGCCAGGTCCCGTACGCAGAACGGCAGCTTTAAGGAAATGTCGTAGCTTGGTTTAACGGCCGTAATGGCGGCGCAAAGCGGTCGTCCTTTGGTTGACTTTATTGGAGTTATATCAGCGATCGGATTCGACAAAAGGGGCGACGACAAGATCAGTTCCAAATCATACGTCGCCCCAAGCAGGCCAGATTTAAGGGCGCAGGCCAATTGTCTTTATGCCCGCCATGAACCGCTCGCGCAGAAAGGCGATGTTCCATCTCATGCACGAACTTGCAGGGGCCATAAACGCTGGCAAGGCTTACCCCAGATTCGCGGAAGGATGGCCGCATCGTTATCGGTCTGGATGGCGGCTACATCAGGGACCGCGATAACCGCAGAAAGAATTTCGAACTGATCGTGGGCCGCTCGCTACCTGACGAGGGTGAACCGCGCTATATCGGCTTCGTCCAAGGTCATGATCGCAAGCCGCAACGCCGCATCATTGATCATCTCATCAAATAAGGTGTTCAGGCCAATCAGGATATCACCTTCATCACCGACGGCGGCGAAGAGGTTCGATCGCTTGCCGAAATGATCGCACCGGCGAGCGAGCATGTCCTGGACTGGTTCCACATCACCATGCGCATCACAGTCCTTCGCCAGTTCGCGCTGGGAGTCGAAAACTACGACGAGCAGGCTGGGCAGGATCTGCTTAAGGACCTACGCAAAATCAAATGGTATCTCTGGCATGGCAACGGCTATCGTGCGCGCGACGAAATCGCAGACCTGCAATTTGATGCGGAAGCTCTTGAAACAGACTATCCCAACATGCGCAAATTCTTGACCACCATCGGCGAGTTCCGGTCCTATATCGGATCCCACAATGCAAGCCTGATCAATTACGGCGAGCGTTATCGGTCTGGTGAACGCATCTCTTCAGCTTTTGTCGAGGCAACTGTCAATGCTGTCATATCCAAGCGTTTCGCCAAGAAGCAGCAAATGCAATGGAGCAAAGTTGGTGCCCATCTTCTGCTGCAAATCCGCACTCAGACGCTTGATGGCTCCCTTCGTTTCAACCTTCCAGCAATGGTACACGAGCATGGCAAACGACAATCAAGAATACGATGAAGCAGCACTCGCCGCCTGATCGCCCGACAAATGCTTATGCTCCCCAACCTGCTCTGCAGAATCATTTTTCGCATTGTCGTTGCAAATAGAGCCGCTTGGAGGCGGCACTCGCCACGCTGATCCGCTCCGTCAACCAATTTCGAGTATGGCTCCGAAGTCATTCGCATCCACTCAACCCACCTGACGCACGGTTCTGCAAAGTCGCATTTTGCCCATTGACACAAAATCTGATAATGCTTCATATTAAATATGATTATGTGTCATGTTTTGGAGTATGCTATGTTTGTAAGCGTTTTGACTACTCGTTCAGCACTGAATCATCGGCTGCGCTTCGCCTTGGCTATTGGTCTCAAATGCATTCCGCTTGCCAGTGCCTTGCTGGCCATGTCTGCCAACGCTTCAATTGCTCAAAATCAACGGACACAATCATCAGGCGCCCTCGAAAGGAGCCTTGGCTCAGCGGGTGCGAGGGATATTCATGTGGAGCAGCTTCGAGATGGCGGATTTACTATTAATGGGACCATCAAACGCAAAGCCTTCGCTTTGGCGATACCGGCGAATTGGAATCGAAAAGCATTGCTATACGCGCACGGCTACTCCTTTCCCGGAACATCAGTAGCCGTATCCAGAAACCCGATGCACAATGAGGCATCGGAACTGATGAAGGCTGCCTATTCTCAAGGATTTGCTGTCGGTCACAGCGCCTATGACAAAGCTGGAGTGGACATCAAGGGCGGTGCTACCAATACGCTTGGTCTCAGGAGCGTGCTCGTGAGCGCAGGCATAAAGAAGATTTATTTGTCGGGGGCCTCAATGGGCGGCGCTGTTGTGATTTCGCTGATTGAGCAGCATCCCGGCATGTTTGTTGGCGCCATATCCGCATGTGGTATTACCAACAGTACGCAGCGCCAGTTTGGGGATATGGTCGATGTAAGAGCTGTTTATGACTTTTACACCCGCGGCACGCCTTACGAATTGCCTGGTGGCAAAGATCTTCGAACATCCGCAATGTCTATGGTGTCGCCATCTTCGCTCGACACGGTAACAACGGCTTTTCAACTCCTGCGAGCACGGGCGATCAGCAATCCGCTCGTCAAGTTGTTCAAAGATGCAGGCAACGATCCAAAGGGGGATGCGGCCGGGATCATCAGGAAAATATCATCAGTGGCAAGGATCGATCCTGATCCTGCATCATTTGCAGCGCCACTTTTTGTGGCCACGCTCGGTATGGATGACATCATCGCCACCTATGGCGGGAGGCCCTATGACAACAGAAAATACCGATACACCGCGCCGGAATTGACGCGTAAGGAGACGGAAGCGCTGAATCGGAACATAGCCCGTATCAAGGGAGACCCGGTGGCTGTCGCCAACGCCAAACGTTGGCATGAGGCAAGCGGGCGATTTGCCACGCCGCTGGTTGTTATCCATGGGAAAAAGGATTCGCTCGTCCGCTACAGCCAGTTTGAGAGCTTCCTGCGCACTGTCAGAGCCTCCGGCAACCAGAGGAATCTCGTGGCGGCAACCCCGCTTCCGCCAGCAAAAGAAGCGATCCCTTTGACTGGCATCTATGGTTATGCGCACTGTGGTTTCACACCTGAACAGTTGGCCAATGCCTGGAACACCCTGCTGACCCGCGCGCATTAGGTGAAGGCGTTTCCGCAGTGGTTTTGTTTTGGGCGGAAGTGACGGCCGGCGCGCGTTTTCCGTGGCCTGTTGGCACGGCTTTAGCTAACTAACATTCGATTGAAATTATGATTGCCATTGTCATTATAATTTGCCAAATTAAATATGACTACGAGTCATGTTATAAGCAAGTCTTTGATTTGAGCGCTGGCTTTTTTTGTTGTTCCAGATGTTCTTAATGATGAGGAGGTGCTTAGGCTGAGATGTTGCTTGCTCTCGGCATATGGTTTCTTGGTTATCTGAACTTTTGTCTATGTAAGTGGCGGATAGTTATTTCCTGAGCGTTGCAAGTCAGGACTGCCTCAAGCCTTCAGACCTTTGAAAACAATTCGTCGAACTCCTGGAAGTACAGATCACTGTTTCATGGGGCGATTTTTAGACGCTCCTTGGCTGACCTTACGTTCCGGGAAGCGGAGGGAATAGATCATGATGAATCGTGTAACTGACGAAGCATTCGGTGATGTATACAACCAAGCCTCTCATCAGAATGATTTGTGCGATGACTTCGTGCAACACGACTATCCCGATCGTTTGAGCGAACCCCAATACAACGTTGTGTCGAAAAAGAAGCTGATTGCGTGGGGAGCGCGTGGCGCACTGGCAATCACTGTCAGCCCAATCGCTATCCTGGCTTTTTGGACTATGAGCACTGTGGTCGCTTGGGCTGGTAATGGACAAGGCAATGGATACGCAAATGCCCTCAGCTCATTGGCATGGGCTGCTTTCGATGACGATCCGCTTAATCCCGGTAAGATATGGTTGGGGATTGGCGTAGACCCAGCTACGGGAACCGGAAGTACCCAGTACTACAGTGCTGTCGCTGATGGCTTTGTAGCCATTGCGGTTGGCACCGGTGCGCGTGCGAAGGGCGATTATTCAACGGCCTTTGGCCAGTATACGTCAGCTGTCGGTGTCAAAGACACGGCATTCGGCTTTCAGGCACATGCCGC
The DNA here is from genome assembly GCF_052113785.1 of Phyllobacterium sp. TAF24. NCBI lineage: Bacteria > Pseudomonadati > Pseudomonadota > Alphaproteobacteria > Hyphomicrobiales > Phyllobacteriaceae > Phyllobacterium > Phyllobacterium sp. TAF24. Next base: position 70,526 of record NZ_JBFRDN010000013.1, read on the forward strand.
TGGTGGGAACAGCACGGCCATTGGCCCATCTGCTCAGGCAAATGGCGGATTTTCACTCGCCTTGGGTAATAATGCTGTTGCAACAGGCAATCAATCCATAGCGCTCGGATCTGGCGCGGTGGCAGGCGACGCTGTTGCCACGACTGGCATGATACTCGGTGGTGTTCCCTACACTTTCGCGGGTGGCGCGCCCATTGGCACACTGAGTATTGGCAGTGTTGGTTCCGAGCGGACGATCACAAATGTTGCCGCAGGACGGCTTGCCGGCGACAGCACAGATGCTATCAACGGTTCGCAGCTCTATGCGTCCAACCAGGCTATTGAGAAGCTTGTTTTGACCAGTGGAGCCAACGCCGTCCAATATGATGGTGATGGCACAACAAAGACAGATGTTACGCTCGGTGGTGCAGGTGCGGCTACAGCGGTAAAACTTCATAATATTGCCAATGGCACGGCGGGCAGCGATGCGGTGAACCTGTCACAGCTCAATGCGGCCAGCGGCGCGTTGGGCGGCGGGCTGTCATCGACGCTTGGCGGCGGTGCCGCCTATAATGCGGCAACCGGGACGATCACCGGGTTCAGCCAGCCGATCAATGCGGTGAGCGTGCTGGGTGCGGTGGATGGAACAGCAACACCACAGACAAGTGTTGCCGGTGCTCTGGCAGCGTTGAACACCAATGCGGTGAACACGGCCAACATTGCAGTCAAGTATGATGCAGTTGGCGGCAATACGATCACGCTCGGTGCAACCGGTGGTGCGGGAGCCCCTGTCGGCGGTGTGAAGATCGCCAATCTTGCCAATGGCGTGGCGGCGACCGATGCGGTGAACGTGTCACAGCTGACAGCGGCGAGCGGCGGTGCGAGTGCCAAGACGGATGCGCTGGGCGGCGGGCTGTCATCGACGCTTGGCGGCGGTGCCGCCTATAATGCGGCAACCGGGACAATCACCGGGTTCAGCCAGGTTATTAACAGTGCTTCAATCAACAATCCGGCAAATCCACCGGCTGCTTACAATAGTGTCAGTGGTGCTCTGACAGCTCTCGATCAGAACATGGTCGGCTTTAATACGCGTTACGTTCAATCCGGCAACGATCTGGCAGGTATATTTGGAGGTGGCGCGGCGTTCAACTCCGCTACTGGTGGATTTGTTGGTCCTACCTACACTGTTCAGGGTCAAACTGTTCAAGGCGTTCAGGGGGCGGTTAATGCGCTGAATGCAGGCGTGACCAATGTAGCCAATGGGTCGGCCGGTCTGGTCCAGGTGGCAGGACAGCAGCTCACCGTGGGAGCGGGCGTTGGCGGATCTGCCGTGAATTTTACCGGGACTAACGGCGCGAGAAAGCTTGTTGGAGTTGCTAATGGCACCATTGCTCAAGGAAGCAATGAAGCTGTCAATGGTGGCCAACTTTACGATGTCAATCAAAGAATTGGGGCAGTCGAAGCGGTCAATAATCTTGGCATAAAATATGATGCCGATCCCGGTGGGAATGCGACAAATAACGTGACACTGGTCGGGGCGAACAACGGTGGGGCGGTGACGATCAAGAATGTTGCGGAGGGCATAAATGTTACGGACGCCGTCAATCGCGGCCAGCTTGATCGCGCCATCTCAAACGTGCAAGCGACTGCTTTGCCTTACGATACCGACGACAAGGGCAATGTGGATCGCACGAACCTGACGTTCAATCGAGGGGGTGGGGCAGTGGTGCTGCATAATATTGGGGCTGGTACTGCTGGTACCGATGCGGTGAACCTCAACCAACTGAACGCCAATTCGACGGCTGATCGTGGTTACACCGATACACAGGTCGGCGGATTGCGTTCTGATATGGACAAGGGTTTTGCAAGTTTGGACAGCAGCATTCGTGAGACAAGGACAGAAGCGCGTCAGGGCATCGCAGCGGCCATGGCCATGTCTTCAGCTCCGATGCCATCTGCAGCCGGCCGCACAACCTGGGCTACCAATGCTGCCACTTTCCGCGGCGAGGCGGCATTTGGAGCGTCCGTCGCTCATCGTTTTGATACGGACAATCCATTTGGGGTAACGGGAGGTGTCTCCTGGGGCGGCGGAGGCAATGTGGGCGTTCGCGTTGGCATGATGGGCGAATTCTAGGTGAGGCAGATATACCAAATGAATGCTGAGAAGCTGTCCTTGAACCGTCGGGTGATCGCGTTGTTCTTCGCAGCCCTGATCGTCCTCAGTTGGATTGCCCCGGGTACGGCTCGCGCTCAGCAAACCAACACCGAAACCGATAAATACGCCGCAGTCATAGAACCCGGGACAAATGTCGCTCCAGGAGATCTCGCCAAAGCGACATTCTATTTCGGTACGTGGAATTTGGTCTGCGATTTCCTTTTGTCGACCAAACGTCGTGTTTGCGTCATTGAGCAGAAACTGACCAATGCTGACATAGCCGTTGTATGGCGGCTTGCCCTCACGGCGAATGGTAAGCCCAATCTGGTTTTTGACGTCGACAATACGGTCGACCGTCAGGCTGGTCTGGTCCTTCGAATGGGTAAGTTTTTGACCAATGTTCCGTTCCAGAGTTGCGATCAGAGTTGTCGGGCGGTCGTTCCGTTTGATGGCGTTGTTCAGCAGGGTGTACTGAGCGGAGAACTGTTCGGAATTGGATACACGAAATCAGGCAATGGTGCGGCTGTAGCGGCCGACATGCGGGGATTTAGCGACGCGCTGGCGATGCTCGACAAAAACCCGATGCTGGTTTTCAACGAAACGAAACCAGTGGTGAAAAAGAAGCCCGCTCTCAAGAAGCAGCAAGTCATACCAATTCCGTAGTCGGGTGGGAGAGGGATGATTTCCGGTGAAGAGTTCTGATTGGTTCGAGCGGAAATCTACCCGACATTCGGGATTGATACACGTTAACATTTATAGGATCGGACGCTTATGAAGCTGCAAGTACGACTGTGCATCGAAAAATCCGCCTATTTTTGTAGTTGCATCGCGCTGTTGTTCGTTTTTTTGCCGACAATCGCCCAGTCAGCCCCCACGGTTACCGCTTCCTCCCTGCAGCGACTCCTCGATGAGAACCGTTACATCGAGTTTCAGAGTCAACTCGGCCAGGCACGTAATCTCAATTCCGAACAGACGGAATATTTCCACGGCATGCTTGCTTCCCGCCTTGGCCGTTTTGATGAGGCACAGACGCTTCTTTTCAAGGCAATGACTTCGACCACAGCGTCCCTAAATGCACAACAAAACGGAGAAGCTTTGAAGACACTTGGCGAGAACGCCATGAAGCAGTCGCAATACGGCGTCTCAGCTCAAATGTACGATATGATTGACAAAACATGGGGCGCGCAGATGCCCGATGGAGGCAAAAGCACACAGGAGAAACSTCAGGTTGCCAGGCTGCTGCAGCAGGTGCCTGTACAGACGATCCAGATCAATGATGACTTTAGTTTTGCGCGCACCGGCCTTGAATATCCAGTCAGTGTTGGCGGTGAGGCGTTTTCGGCGCAATTTGATACTGGCGCGGAAATCTCGGTCCTTTCTGCAACCACTGCAAAACGTTGGGGCGTAACTTTGCTCGATGGCGAGGCGACCTTTCAAGGCTTTGGTGGTGGCGCGTTTACTGCGCAGCCCGGTTTTATTCCCAGTCTTACCATAGGTAAGGCCGAGCTTCACAACGTCGCTGTTTATGTCACTGCAGATCAGAATCTTTATATCGCTCAAATCAAGCGTCAGACCAATGCACTCCTTGGCTTTCCCGTTATCACGGCGCTGGGGCGTCTCACCTTTTCCAAAGATGGTGGGCTTGCCGTATCCAAGCAATCCCCCGCCGTTGATCCTCGCACAGACGTCCAATTGTGGTTCGCAGGTCACGCTCTGCTCGTTCCGCTTGGCACCGTTCCCGTCATAGATCACAACCAACTTGTCGGTAACAAAGAGCCGCGACTCTTCGTGCTCGACACCGGCTCCGGAAGTTCTTACCTCACCGATCACTATTTCGCCGAACACACCAATGTCTTCCGCGGAAAGCCACGGGAGGTCGCTCGTCTGGCCGGGGCAGGCGGCATTAAGGAAATTCCCGCCTTCGGTGCACGTGATCTGCCACTCTTTGTCGGTGATGAACCCATATTCCTCAATGGACCACATGTCCTCACCAAGCCGACGGACGGCGAAGCCGAGAATTACTTCGGCGTAATCGGTCAGGACCTCCTGACGAATTTCTCGAGCTATACACTCGATTTCCGCAATAGAACATTCAGCGTCCAGCCATGAAGACCCTTAGGCGGCGCCGGGTCGTGGCCAATCGAACCTGATGAAGTCAGACGATTTGACTTCAGGTGGATCACACTTTTGAAAGTGACGATCGATGACAGTGCTAGAAACTGTAGTTCCACTCAATCGATGCCTTGGCATCGCGGTTGTCGTCTTTTGGGTGTTGTTTGGTTCTCCGGTATTGTTGGGTGCGCAAACCCTGAGCATTCCATCCGTATCCACTGATATCGCGCGGCTGCGGGATAGCCTCGATGGCGCGGATCTGGATGAAACAGAGCGCAAAGTTGCAAAAACGCGTTTGGATGAAGCTGCGCGGGATGAAGCTGTGACCGCTGATATTATGCGGGCTATCGGTACAAAGTCCGACCAGTTTACAGACACGATTGAATACAGGAACCCGACCCGCAGCGACGCACAACAGACATTGGAAGCCTGGCGGCTGCAAGTTGAACATGCCCCCGATCTTGTCGCGCTTGAACACCTGCGTGATCAGGCGCGCACTGAGATTACCGAACTAAGATCCGAGGCCGATGCTGTTGCAGGTGCCCGGTCGACATTGTCGATTGATGCGCTGATCAGTACTGGCGAGGACGTCGTTTCTTCTTATCGTCAAGCCGTTGACGATGCACTCCGTCGGCGCCTCGACGATACAAGTTTTCAGGCCGATCTGCTCTATGTGGTGAGTGTCGCAAAACTGCGTCGGGCGATTGCCGGCCAACAATCGAAAAATCGCGATCTGGCAGCGGCACCTGTACGCCGTGTTCAACTCGATCTGAAATATCGCGATCTGGCGAACCGGCTTGCAGTGACGGAGAAAAGACTTGGCATTGTGAGAGAGCGTCTGGTCAGTCTCCGCTCGGCGCAAACAACCTCAATTCGATCCCAACTTGAAAGCGGCGCGTTGTCTCGCGTCGCACCAGACTCGTCACAGGATAGAAATCCAGCTCTGGCAGCTTTGGCACAGAAGAATCTGGCTTACGGCGGTCTGTTGAATGATACCGACAAGGCATTGGGGTTTGCCGAGGATGCCGCCGAAAGCAACGCCGAAAGAGCGCGCAAGGTTGCAGCAATTACGCAAAGCGTCAGGGCTCGTCTGGCCGTCAATGACAACAGCGCGCAGGCGCTGTCCCTTATCCAGCCAACGTTCGACCTCGATGCGCTGTCCACAATCACAACCAGACTTCGCGAGGTGCGTCACCAGTCAAACGCTGCCCGGCTGCAGCAGATCGAAATAGGCGAGGCATGGGATAGTGCCACTGAAGCGATGCCCGTGAACGCAAATGTTTTGGCTGGACTTCCCTTTGATACGCCGAAACTTCAAAGCGAAGCGCAACAATTGTTGGACGCTCGGGCTAAAGCTCTACCAGCGTTAATGTCGCTTAACGCACAACTCCTGACCGCATTAAGCGGACAGGAGCGGAGCCTCAAAACACAGCTGCAAGCGTCCACCGAACTCGAAGACTTGCTGGAGCGACGACTGCCGTGGACGCCTAGCCACGCATCAATTGATGAAAACTGGGTCGCAGGCCAATCGCAAGGCTGGGGTATGTTGCTGCCGTCTCTCGTATATCTGAAGCCATCGCCATTGTTGTGGCAGGCCTTGCTGCGACAATGGCCGTTATTGTTGACGGTGTTTCTTGGCTTGGCTTTCGGTATGTCGGTGCGGATTGGTCTTCCCCGGGTTTTGGCTCGTTACCCCAGCCCATCGGAACACATCGCTGATAATAATTATCGTTCGACACTTGTTGCGTTGATTTGCACATTCGTTGCGGCTACGCCGTTGACAGTATTGGCTCTGGGGGCGAGCTGGTTGATCAGAGGCGCTGAGATCCCCGGGGAATTCGGCCAACTGCTACCGAGAATGTTGCAGGGGATGGCTCCGCTGCTGTTCGTGATAGGCCTTATCAAACCTCTGACAGCTGTAAATGGCTTGGCGCACCGCCATTTTGGCTGGACGCAGCAAAATTGCGAAAAAATCCAGCGGTTGCGACCTTTCCTATGGGTGCTGCTGGCAGTGGAAATTGGGTTTGCATTGGTATTTGTTCCGGGACAGGAAGCAAGCTGGGACATCGCAGGCCGCGATCTGCTTTTATTCTGGCTGGGTATTGCAGGTTTCGCAGTATGGCGGCTATTGGCTGTCAATCGGACGAATGCTGGAGATGCTGAGGGGCAGGGCTTTAATCTAGGGTATTTCCTGCTTCGGCTATCGCTACTCGGCGGTATTATTTTTCTTCTCGGACTGGTCGTCTCTGGTTATCTCCTCACAGTGATAACGCTCATCTCCCTGATTGAAAACTCGGCTTTTGCTGTCTTGTTCGTATGTATTGTCAGGGGATTGCTTAAACGCTGGTTCATGCTTCGTGAACTGCGTGAGGCCCGGCTGGAGCAACGTTTGCTGCAAACAGATGTGTTACGGCAGGAAAGGATAAATATACGTGGCGGTTCATTGGAACCCGGTGGCACAGATGCTCGCTGGCAAACTCTCAGTGAGCACAGTCAACGGTTGTTGAAAGCCGTAACCGGGATGCTGCTGCTTGCGGGATTTATCTGGTTGTGGTCGGGGTTGTTCCCGGCATTGGAGTGGTTTGATGAAGTTCACATCTGGGGTGACGCAGTAACCTCGAAATCTGTGCTGCTTGGATCTGCGGCGCTTGTGTTGTCACTCGTGGCCGCACAGAGTTTGCCGGGTATTGTCGAGATAGGACTGCATGCGCGCGCCGGTGTCGATGCGCCAACGCGATATGCAATTACCTCGATCAGTCGGTATGTCATTATCATTGGCGGACTTGTCACCGGTCTCAGCCTGTTCGGCGTGCGATGGGATCAACTGCAATGGCTGGTCGCAGCGCTGACCGTGGGCCTGGGGTTTGGCTTGCAGGAGATATTTGCAAATTTTGTATCGGGGCTCATCATACTGTTCGAGCGCCCGTTGCGTGTCGGCGATCTGGTCACTATCGGCGAGTATACCGGAACAGTGAGCAAGATACGCGCCCGCGCCACCACTTTGGTTGATGCCGATAACAAGGAAGTACTGGTACCGAATAAGAGCTTCATCACGGATAGATTAAGCAACTGGACACTCAATGATACGAGCACGCGTCTTGTGATCAAAGTCAGTGTCGCGGAAAATACGGACATATCAGCAGTGCACCGGATTCTTTGTCAGTCAGCCACAGAACATGCGTTGATATTAGCCCGTCCACCACCCCGCAGTTTTCTCGTGGCGTTTGGTGCGAGCGGAGGCTTGGACTTCGAACTCAGAGTGTTCGTTCGGTCGATCGAAGACAGGATGAACGCAATCAACGAACTCAATGCTCGAATTGCCGAAGCGTTTGCAAAAGCGGGCATCCACATCGCCAATCCGCAAGTCGGCGTGCACATTGACGGCGTAATCGCCCTGCAACCTACACCGGTTATCCCCTGACGAAATTCTTAAACTCGAATATCACGATCAAGCAAACGGCAGGAGCTTTTCGGGCATGAACGGATATGGTTGGCGTGGGTTAGTTCCATTCGCGGTGCTTTTGATTGCGTCCTGCACCGGCAATTCGAACTCGGTGGCCATGATTGAAAAGAATTTTGCGGCCTCAAATAATAGCTCGGTGGATCTTTCAGTCGCTGTTCCGTCACAATGGGAGAAGGTTTGTGTAGCCGGGCCGTATTCGACCGAAGAAAGTGTTCGCCAGATGCTGGGCTTCGGTTGGAGTATAGCTTCACGTTCGGCAATCACGGCAAATGAAGAAGCTACTCTGCTCATGTTTGTCGTTAAGAACCGGATGGCGGCCTACGTGGATTACCCGCGAAAGAGTGGCGATTTTTCGGAACTGACGGGAAAATGCTTTGATCGGGCTGATGCAAGATTCAAGGTCACCCGCCGCGGCGATGGCGGGTTGCTCGTAGAACATTAGATCAACCAAGATTACTCCGCAGCGGGCTTTGGCTAACCAAGCGAGACGTTTCTGGCCCTTTGGCCTGTTCATTGTGACTGCCCACCGGCATTCGCCTGATTAAATCTGAGCACATTGGATGGGGTGGCGTCATCGCGCGCAAAGGCTTCACGCAACTGGCGGGTTGCATCGTCAAATGATACCGCGGCATCGTGAATATAGCCTCCGGCACCCAAAAAAGAATGTGGGAGGCTGGGGTAACGTTTGCAGAATGCGTCGATCCCGGCTGCCTCCAGCTTGCGGGCATATTCCTCCCCCTCGTCGCGCAGCGGATCAAAGCCCGCAATCAGAATTGCTGCCGGGGCCAGTCCTGCTACATCGCCAAGTATGGGGGATGCTCTCGGATCGAGGCTATCGGATATTCTGGGCAGGTATAGTTCGGTGAACCACTCCATATGAATTCTTTCAAGACCAAAGCCACGCTCAAAAAGCGTATAGGACGGACGCTGCCTGCTCATGTCGACCCATGGTATCCACAGCAACTGGAAACATGGTTTGTTAATATCATCTTTTGTTTGCTGGGCGACAACGGCGGCCAGATTGCCACCGGCACTGTCGCCGCCAACGGCTACGCGTGTTACGTCCACACCCAATTCACCTGCCCGGATCGTAACCTGCCGGAAAGCCGCCACGCCGTCATCAATAGCGGCCGGAAATGGATGCTCGGGCGCCAGCCGGTAATCAACGGAGATGACCAGACAGTTGGCATCCAGAGCTATTTGGCGGCAATGCATGTCATGGGAATCGAGTGATCCCGCCACGTATCCACCACCATGATAGTAAACCAGCGCCGCAGCCGGTTCACGCATGTTGCGCGGCCGGTAACTTCGTGCCGGTATGGCCCCGGTCGGTCCGGTAAGTTCCAATGATGCGATGGTGATATTTGAAGTTGCAGGATGAGCAAGCAAACCGCCCATTGCTTCCAACTCCTGCCTCGCCATTTGGACAGTTGGAGGTCCGTCCTTCCGCTTGAACAGATGCAAGAGGAACTGGACCTGAAGGTCGAGTGTCTGTCCATCACGGATAATCGCGGGGCCACATATGGCCCGCATGAGCCATTTGGGAGAACGTATAATTGCCCGGACTATTTTTGCTTCCAAGCGGCCGCGCAGGGTCGTCGATGTCATAGCTCCATCCTCCTTCTCAAGTCGCGATCACCAAATAATTTCCCGGGCAATTTCGGTCATGGATGGATGTGTTGCATCATGCTGCTTTCATGGCGTTGGCATCCCTTGTGAACGTGCGCGCAGCTACGAACATGGCAATAGCTGTTATGAACAGAGCGACGGGAATGACAAACATTGCCGCATGGAGACCGTCTGCCTTAAACTCTTCGGTCATTTGTGATGCGCCAGCCGCCAGCATGGCGGTGGCTGAGAAGTGATCGGAAAGTAATCCAACGACAATCGGTCCGAAGGCTCCTCCCAGCAGATAAAGTGCCGCGAAGAAAACAGCCACGGCGGTTGCGCGCAGGCGCGGTTCCACAACATCCTGAATGGCCGGATAGACGCAGGTGTAATAATTGTATTGAAGCAGCCAACCAAAGCTGAACACGGCCGTAAACAACGCAATCTGGGTGCCGCCGAGCGTCAGGGCATAAGCTGTTGCACCTGCTGATACCAGCAGGCCCAATGCCCCGAACAATAGTCGGCCTCGTTCGGAGCGCTGATGCATCTTGTCGGCAATCCAGCCGCCAAATGTCAGGCCAATCAAGCCGGTGACACCTACGATCACGCCAGTGATTATGGCTGCCTTTTCAAGTGGAAGGCCAAAATAGCGCTGTAACAAAGGAACCATAAAGAAGTTGGTGGAATAGGCCGCGACATTTGCTGCAATTCCCGCAAGCGTGAGCCACCACATGGTTGGGATACTGAGCACTTTGCGTATGGGGCGCGTGACAGTCGCTTGCACAACTTGCTGTTCTTCGGCTGCGCCGCGCCGTGGCTCCTTGATGAAAAAGATGAGTACTGCAAGGACAATGCCTGGAACCATGGCAAGGAAGAAAGGCGCCCGCCAGGAGCCGAAAGCGCGTACCACAGCGCCAGTGGTGAAGAAGGCGAGTATCAGGCCCAGCGGCAGTCCCAGCATGAATATCCCGAGAGCTCGAGAGCGTCTGTTCGACGGAAACAGATCTCCGATCAGTGCGCTTGCTGCCGGAGAATAGCTTGCTTCGCCAATTCCCACGCCAATACGCACAGCGAGATAGGAAGAAAAATTCCAGACCAATCCGTTCAAGCCCGTGAAAGCGCTCCAGACAATGAGACCCCAGCCCATGATCTTCTTGCGCGAGCCCGTATCTGCAAGTCGTCCCATCGGCAGCCCGGCGATGGCATAGACAACTGTAAAGGCTGAAGCGACAAGACCAAGCTGAAAATCTGTCAGCCCCCATTCGTGCCGGATCGGCTCATTAAGGATGGCCGGAATGGCACGATCAAAGAAGTTGAACAGGTTGGCCAGAAAGAGCAGGCAGAGCACTCTCCACGCGTTATTGGCTTGTTTCCCCTCATTCATGTCAATCTCCCCCAGTATGACATATCCCTACATTATAAACATGATACACAATCATGTTTTAAGTCAAGAGCAAATAGCGACTAGTCTTTCGGCATCATTGATGACGCATAGTTGAGAGTGTGCTGGAGACTTTAAAAACCGTACTTAAACCGATCGCAACGAGCTTCTCTTCAGTTCACGATGGGTTGCATAGCCAGACAGGGCGAGCGTCAAATCGAGTTCGGCTAAAAAGCAGCGCAGCACATGTTCGACACCGGACTGTCCACCAAGTGCAAGGCCGTAAAGCACCGGACGACCCAACAGGACAGCCTGAGCTCCCAACGCCAGGGCCTTGGTTACGTCAACGCCGGTGCGCGTGCCAGAATCGAACAATATTGTAAGTTTGTCGCGAACCGCTTCAGCAATCAGAGGCAAGGCATCCAACGCTGCAACAGCACCGTCGACCTGTCGCCCGCCGTGGTTCGACACCACGATCCCATCCATCCCATGCTCGGCCGCCAGTATGGCATCGGCAGGGGAAACAATTCCCTTCAGAACGATCGGACCATCCCAATGTTTTCTCAGGAAGGGCAGATCCGACCAGCTCAAACCGGGATTGGGAAACATCTTTACCCAATGAAGGGCCGCTGCTACCGGGTCATCCTCAACGGGTTTGGCCAGTCCGGCAAGGAATGCAGGGTCAGTGAGCCAGTTGGCGAGACCTTTGTTGTGCAGAAAAGGCAAAAATCCGCGATCAAGATCAGCGGGCCGCCATCCCATAAGAACAGTGTCAAGTGTGAGAACAAGTGTGGAAAAACCGCTTGCCTTGGCGCGCTTCAGAAAGCTGATACAAACAGCCTTGTTGGTTGGCCAATAGAGTTGAAACCAACGCGGTCCAGATCCGCTGGCATCTGCAACTTCTTCAAAAGAATGTGCGGCTTGCGTCGAGTGAATGTAAGGGATTCCAAGCGTCGCTGCTGCGCGGGCCGTTGCCAGTTCTCCATCGGGATGGGCCAAAGTCTGGATACCCATTGGCGCAATCATGAGGGGAGCCGGCATTTGCGTCCCAAGGACGGTACAAGACAAATCCCTTTGAGGGCTTCCGCGCAGCATGCGAGGCTCGATGCGCCATTTCTCGAATGCGGCTCTGTTCGCTTTCGCGGTTGCACCACTTCCTGCACTCGGCAAAACGTAGCCAAGCGCATCCAGCGATAAATGACGCTTCGCATGCTCTTCAAGATCGGCCAGATTGGTGGTGATGTCAGGAACTTTATTTCCGAACATACCCTCCTGATAGATGCCATTCTGATACTCGGAGAAGTTTCGCCGAGGTGTTGTTTCATTCATCCAAATATTCCTCTCCCTAACATGACCCGTTTTAGGCTCGCTACTGGCGCGACAATTTCAGGCTTTTGCAGATCAGTCCACCAAGCGCGCAGCCCTTCAGGGACATCTCATTGCCACTTACAGTTGCTTTGCCGTCATAGGTTTTCCCCTCCTTGAAGCTGATGACTTTGCCGGTATAGGCGCTACCGGTTCCGGCCATTGTACCAACCGATTTTCCCTTGTCGGGACCGCTTGCGACGGTGCCGCAGAATGCGTTCTGATTGCACGAAGCGTACTGGATAATTGTTCCATCATCCATTTTCCACGACCCGACAATTGGCTCGCTGGCGAGAGCCGGGGTCGCGGTCATCAAAAGTGCAGCGATCATTGATGAATATTTTAGTTTCATTTTATTCCCCTTTTTGTTTGTAAGCTCATGCTTTGGCGCCTTACCCATAAGGGGGGAGGGCCAATCGTCTCTTTAGAATTTGATGCTGAGATCAGCTTTGATGGAGTGATCATTCATGTGATCAGCGATCTGGCCGCGGTATGAAATGCCGAGCGAAGTGTTGCGGCTCAGGTTGAAATCCAGACCTGCCTCAAGTGCCAACGCATCCTTTGCGATGGGCAGACCTTCGACCGAGAATGAAGTGCCGCCAGCAAATGCAAGTTTAGCTTCCGGCGTCGTGTCGCCCATGGCATGCTGCCACGCGACCATAGCCTTGGCGGTCATCGTCGTCGTATCGCCGAGGTGGAACTGGCGGGAGGCGCGAAGACCAAGCGTGGAGGTGGTGGCCTCTGTCGAACCGCTAAAGCCCGATAGCGCAGTGACGCCACCAGTCTCCGTGAAGCTGTCAGTCTTCAACCGGGTATAGGAAAGCCCGGCAAATGGTTCGAACGAAGCAATGGAGGTTTTGATTTCGTAACCCGCTTCGCCGAATATCTGCAAGCTGTTGGCATCGTAGCTGGCATTGGTTGAGTCCGCGATGCCGCCAAAGGTCACCGACCGATCAGTGTCGATTTGATGATGCGCATAGGTGCCGCCAAAGCGCAGGCCAAGTGCATCCCATTGCGTGCCGCCATAGATACCAACCTGATAGCTATCGACCGAGGCGGATGAACCGGCTCCCTTCATTGAGGAATTGGCGTAGCCCGCCAGAATGCCGAGTCGCCAGTTATCGGCAACGATGCCATCAATACCGGTTACAAACCCACCGATTGAACGGTTGCGTTCGATGGCATTGCCACTGCTGTCGACGTGGTTCCATGAACCGTATGCTTGACCCCACATTGCTATGGTTGCTGCATCAGGATTTGCTGCGCCTGACTTGTCGGCGCTGTTGGGAACGGTATCCGGCTTGACCGAAATGCCATCAAAGGCCTCTCGCACCCTGTTGGTTGCAGCATCACGCACGAAGCGATTGTCCTCAAGGAGCATGCCTCTCAGGGAAGCATGCACGTCGCCGGAAAGGGCTGTCAGAGCTATGGGCAAATTGTCGTTGATGGTTGAGGCGGCCACCTCATTATAGAGTGTGATCGTCGGCTTCTTGGTATCACCATTCCCGCTGTCCGCCGTGGATGGCGCGACTGCCAACTGTTTTCCGGTCGTTGTCTGTTGAGTGGCCGCAGGTTGTGGCTGTTGGGCTTGCGCCGTATTATTGGCCGGGTCCTTCGCTGCGCTTTCGCCACTGACGGTTGTTGGAGCGGTGTTGGCTTCAGGCGCCGCCACCATCATGGATTGGATGCTTGCGGCAGCCATTTTCTGGTTCGCCGTTATTCCTGCTGAGGCAAAGGACGTCCCGTTACGCGCAAGGGTGAGGATCACGTCATCAGGGTTGTAGCTGAGATTTGCACCATAAAACCTGTAATACGGTGTGACATTATCAAACCTGCCATTGACGCCGCCATTTGCGGTCAGAATGACGTAGCTTTTGCCTGCAAGGGTTTTTACCTGACCTTCCGTCAACAGGGACGTGCTGTTTTCAGGTTGCACATAAACCGTGCCGCCATTAAGTGTGGTTGTACCTGTCACTGTCAGCTTGTCGCTGCGTCCGTCGCCTGCAACTTCAACGGCAAGGCCACTACCCTTTTCAAAGGATGCGTCACCATTAACTGTCAATTTGCCAATGGAATTGCCGGGTGAAACCAGACCGCCGCTCTTGGCTGACAAACCACCGATCGTACCCGTACCGCCGATGATGCCGCCATTATTCACCGTCACCTTCGATACGAGCGAGCCATTCACAGACAGCATGCCATTGTTGACGATGGTATCGCCGGTATAGGAGCTGGCGCCTGTCAGGACCGTTCGCCCGGAACCATTCTGTTCGACGCTGCCTTTACCGGAAATAACACCATCAAAAACATAGGTGTTCGAGCGATCGAACTGCAGCAGCGCCTGGTCTCCCATCTCAACATTGCCGATGATGGAGCCGGTTGTTCCGCCATTGCCGATGCGCAAGCCACCATCTCTGATAAACGTACCACCAGTGTAGGTGTTCTCACCTGTTACGGTGAGGGTGCCGCCATTGAGCTTGTAGAGAGCGGCATCGCCGGTCAGATAGCCGGCAAGGGTTCGTGCATCATCCGGGAAAAAGTAATGCCGCACCGTGCTGAAGAGATTGCTTGGCGAAACAGTGTAAAAACCGGCAAGATCAGGATTGAGCCAATACTGTTTGATATAATTGGCAAGATAGGCATGCATGCGCGTTGTCGGGTGAACATCATCCCAAAAAAGATAAGCGTTTTGTGCCTCTGAACCACGTTCGAGTTTGAAACAGTCCGTATAATAGCAGCCTTGCGTAACATTCGTGAATCCGAAATCAGCGCCATATTTTATGKCTGTATCGAGAAGCGGTCCGATCTTGGGGGCGAATATTGTGACATCCGGATGTGAAGCCTGAAACTCACTGATGGCTGCGGCTACGCGTTTATTGAAAATGTCTGTAGCCTCATTGCCGGCTGCTATYGTCTGTCCGTTCATATTATAGCGGGGAGTTGATCCGAAGGTTGGTAAGTTGGGAATGAGGAATTTGCGTCCACCCGCCGCGTAGAGCTTATTCAGGCTCTTGAGCGCTTCCTGCTTTGACGCATCCGCTGACGTCTGAACCTGGTCGCCTTTGCCAACAACCTCAAATGCATCATTGGCACCGGCCCAGAATGTCACAAGGTCATTCTTGTCGATGGAATTGGTGGCATATCCCGTCGCCTTCAGGAAAGCGTCAACTTGGGCGCCCGGGGTAGGAATCACCCGGCCCTCTATCCCGTCGGGAGTGAGATATTTCGCGCCGGCCACCGCGTAGTTTATGCTTTTTCCGCCATTGGGCCCTGTTGCACCATAATTCCCCGCGACAGCCCAACCCGTAAAGCCGAGTGCTGCTGCCGCAACGCCGCCAAATGAGACAGTCATTCCTCTGTCCTGATTTGGGACCAGATATTCATCCCAGACAGATCCATTGCTTATCCGTCCGTCAGTCGCGTGCTTGGCTATTTCGAGGAACGCACCGATGATCGCCCCCGATAGGCCGTTAGTTGCCTCCTTGAGCCCGCCATTGTCGGACAGGCTATCCCCGAAAATGATGGATCGGCGAAACGGAAAATCGCCTGATTGGACCGGCTGAGCCCATGAAGGGGCTGCCAAAACAAGGGTTAGCGCGACCGAAGTCAGAGAACGTGTGATGCTGTTTCGAACAATGCTCATTGAAGGTTCCCATTTGAGTTTGACACCTCGCATCGTCCGTTCCACGATTTTTTGCTCTTGAAACGATGTGAGGTCGTTGAATTGCTTCAGGCCGATCGGGATAATTCCGAGGCGCTGTCCTGCATTCTGCTCACTGCTTCGTCGCGCAGCTGGCGGCGTAAAACCTTCCCCACGTTGGACAACGGCAAGTCTGTGCAGAACTGAATGTATTTGGGGCGCTTGTAGCCAGTGAGGTTTCGGGCGCAGAAGGATCTGAGTTCATCTTCAGTCAGTGCCGGATCGCTGCGAACGGCAAAGAGAACGACGGCTTCACTTGAGCGTTCGTCCGGTATCCCAACGACGGCGCAATCCCGTATGGCCGGGTGGAGCAGTGCCACACTCTCAATTTCGCTTGGAAAGACATTGAAGCCGGATACCAAAATCATATCTTTCTTCCGGTCGACGATCTTGATGTAGCCATGCTCGTCCATTGAGCCGATATCACCGGATTTGAAAAAACCGTCGGCAGTCATTGCTGCCTTGGTTTCCTCCGGGCGGTTAAAGTATCCAGCCAGCAATTGTGGGCTTCTAATGGCGATTTCGCCCGTTTCGCCAGCTGTAACATCGTCGCCATTATCGTCAATCAACTTCACGTCGACATTTGGGACCGGAACACCAATTGTACCGGTGAAGTGTTTGCTATCAACCACGTTGCAGACAACGGCACATGTAGTTTCCGACAGTCCATATCCCTCGGTGATCGGACAACCGGTAACCTCCAGCCATTTCCGGGCCACTGCCTGATCGGCTGCCATTCCTCCAGCGATGGATAGCTGCAGGTTTGTAAAATCCACATCAGCAAAATTGGGGTCATTGATCAGGGCTTTGAAGAATGTATTTATACCTGGGATGCAATGAACTTTGTGTCGGGAAATTTCCTTGACCACGGCCGGGATATCCCGGGCATTGGGAATAAGGACATTCAAACTGCCCCATCGCATTGCGAGCATTCCACACATGATAAATGCGAAAATATGATAAAGCGGCAGTGCACAGAGAACGGTTCTCTGTTCTGAATTATCCTCTTTGGTAAAGCCGGCTTCCAGCCATGCATCATGGATCAGGGCACTTGCAATAATCGCGCGGTGCTGCAGGACAGCACCTTTCGAAACCCCAGTTGTGCCACCGGTATATTGCAGAACAGCGATATCATCAGGGCCGGTCTGCGGTTTGACGAGAGTACCAAGATGCCCGATTGCCACAGCCTTGTTGAAGCGAACCAGATTGGGCAATCCGGGATGCCCGACCAGCCGAT
This sequence comes from Phyllobacterium sp. TAF24, assembly GCF_052113785.1. Lineage (NCBI taxonomy): Bacteria > Pseudomonadati > Pseudomonadota > Alphaproteobacteria > Hyphomicrobiales > Phyllobacteriaceae > Phyllobacterium > Phyllobacterium sp. TAF24. The sequence goes on from NZ_JBFRDN010000013.1 coordinate 87,526, forward strand.
TGGTATCTCCAGCGTCGGAAGTTTCAAATAGGTCTCCCTGTCCCGCAAGCACAACGTTCTTGATCGCCGTGTTCTTGACGATTTGCTCCAGTGTCCCTGCAAACTGTTCGAGAACGATGATTGTATTGGCGCCTGAATCCTTTAGCTGGTGCTCAAGTTCTCGAGGCGTATAAAGCGGATTGACGTTTACAATGATAAAACCAGCCCGCAGGATTGCAGCGGTCGCTATCGGGTATTGCAGCACATTGGGCAGCATGATCGCGACACGATCCCCATATCGCAGACCCAGCGCCTGCAAATATACAGCAAGGTCAAGCGAGAAGCGGTCTATATCTCCATAGGTCAATGCCTTGTCGGCCAGCACATAAGCCTGTTTGCCGCGATGTTTTTCAAAGCCTGCTTCAAACAAGTCGACGACAGATGAATATTGGTGGATATCGACTTCAGCAGGCACTCCGGCTGGATACTGCTTGGTCCAGATTCGATCCATTTAACGTTCTCCCAATTGTTGCCGTTTGGACAAGGTCCATTGCGGCGGGGCGATTACTGTTCCGCTGGCAGGCCCGTGCCCGCGCTTTCCCCGCGGTTTGGCGTTGTTAGACGCCCCTCTTGAAAAGTGACCTATGCGTGGTCATCCAAATATGGCTTCCCCCGGCATCCCTCGTGTGGGCTGAGGGAGCCTCCACGRGTGTTTGGACGCGGGGGGAAGTTTGCGCAGCCTGCGGGGAGCTGACCGCACAATGGAATGTCGAAAAAATCGAAGCGTCCGGGCCGCGTTATGATGAACGCGGTGCGCAAAATGTCTGCTTGCATGTCAAGTCCTCCACAATATGACATGTAATCATATTTAGAACATGATACACATTCATATTTTATGTCAAGCGTAAATCTTACGGCGACGAAACAACTGATCGCGGGTTGTGGCGGTCAACGGAGGAGGAGCACAACTTGGGTTGGGTAGCTCCACAATTTGCTCTTGACTTCAAATCTGAATACGTATCATTTTACAAACATGACAGTATATCACGTTTGTGTTTTGTCTTTTCACTGTGAGTGATCAGATACCGCGTCGGCAGATAGGGAGAGATTGCATGAGTTCTGCGAATACACAGGAATTGCTTCAGACATCCGGAGCTAATAACACGGATGCGGTCCAAACCGGCGTTACAGGTGGTGAGGTGGAACCTATTGCCGATGCAACAGAAACGGCGGCAATGATCCAGCGCGGGGATATCACTGCGCTTGAAGCCGTAGAGGCTGCCATTTCTCGGGCTGAAGCGCTGCAGCCAAAATTGAACTTTCTGGTTTCCTCCTGTTTTGACCAAGCGCGCGAGCGGGCTAAAGCACCAGAACTATCAGGACCATTTGCTGGAGTACCTTATCTCATCAAAGACATGGTTGATTATGCGGGGCAGGTAACCCGCATGGGTTCCAATGCCACCAGAAATTTCCCGCCAGCAAAAGCGTCCATCCCCTATGTCCAGGCAGTCGAGAATTTGGGCGTGGTGGTGATCGGAAAAACAACGCTAGGTGAGTTCGGTCTCCTCCCGACCACTGAACCCCTGGCGTTTGGCCCAACCCGCAATCCCTGGAATACGAATGTAAGTACATCCGGCTCTTCGGGTGGCGCTGGTGCTGCGGTCGCTGCCGGGATTGTGCCTTTCGCGGATGGAAGTGATGGGGGTGGCTCTATCCGTCATCCCGCTTCTGCGTGCGGGTTGTTTGGTCTGAAGCCGAGCCAAGGACGGCTTGTGGGGCCGACGCCTGTCTCTGGCCCGATCGACATTACTGTCAAACATTGCCTGACGCGGAGCGTCCGGGATTCGGCCACCATGTTTGCTGCAACCGAGAGAACAGGGGACGACGCGGTTCATCCGCCCATCGGCAAAATAGAAGGCCCGGCAAACCGGCGGCTCAAGATCGGTTTTGTCAATGGAGGCGTCACCGGCAATAAGGCACATCCTGACGTTCAACGCGGCATGGATGACACCTGTCGTCTGCTGCAGGAACTGGGACATCATGTTGAAGAAACGAGTTGGGCCATCGATGGTGAAGTTCTGACCAGAGACTTCATCGATTGTTACGCCAAAGCAGTGGCAGAGGGAACAGAGATGTTCCGTCAACTCACGGGGGTCGAACCCAACACCACGATGTTCGAAACGACGACGCTGGGTCTGCGTGAGATGGGCCTTAAACTGACTTCTGATGACATAGCGGCGCTTCTCGAGCGTCGACAGGCCAATATGGTGATCTATGAGGCCTGGCTGAAACAGTTCGATCTTATTCTATCGCCTGTTTTTCTGACGCCGCCAATTCCCTTGGGTGAAATAACCGGTGATCTCTCGGCCGACGAAGCTTTGGATCGGACCGTGCATTTCATCAACGGCGCGTATCTGCAAAATTACATTGGGGCACCTGCTGCAAGCATCCCTTTGCATTGGACAGAAGACAATCTGCCTGTTGGCATGCAATTTGCCGCCGGTATGGGGCAGGAGCGAACATTGTTTGAACTTGGCTTTGAGCTCGAGGCAGCAAAGCCGTGGGCCCATCGTCGCCCACCGGTCTTTGCCTGAGTATTGTGCGAATAATCCTGCGTGGTGACGGTTGCGGCGAGCAATCAAGTCGCCACGCGGTCCGCGCGGCAGACCAAACGCTGCGTATCATACCAGCAAAACGACTTAACAACCCCGTCAACAAGTTTTCGGCATTTCTGGGCTTGACAGAAATATGATTACATATCATAAAATTTAATATGATTGGTAATCATGTTTGTGGGGATTGAAATCCTGCTTGTGTTCGGATGGGCGGATACTGGCGAAGGATCAAAATACAAAAGCAATTGTTGGGACCTGTGCGACCCAACGTCATCGTCAAATCCAGACAAGCTGGGCGATGAAATAAACAGGACGGTCTTTAGGAGAGGCCAACACGATTTGAAATGCATTCCTGCGCAGTACCTTTCAGGCCCGAATGGTTTTGAGAGAGCTGCAGCTTAAAAAAATAAAAGGGGATTTCGTAATGCATGCAGTCAAACAAGATAATTCCAAGCTCCGTAAAGCCGCGTCGCCGCTAGGTGTCGGCCTTCTCGGTTCGCTCATGCTGTTGGGCCTTGGTTCCATGGCGTCAGCACAGTCGAAATCGGACGCGGTTGAGGCCGAGCCCGTCGAATATGTGCGCGTCTGTGACGCTTATGGCGCCGGCTTTTTCTTCATTCCGGGAACAGAAACCTGCCTGAAAGTTGATGGCTATATCCGAATCCTTCACGGCTTTGGTGAAGATCCTGGTACGGGTGCTGAACTAAAAACCTGGTATGTCAGAAATCAGACCAAGCTCCGCTTTGATGCCCGCACCGAAACGGAATTGGGAACGTTGCGGTCCTTCATTGAACCGGAGTTCAACTACACGAACGGCGACAACATATTTAAGCAGCTTACGGCCTACATTGAACTGGGTGGCTTTCGCATTGGTGTAGCAGACGAAATCTTCGGAACATGGACCGGCGACGCTGGAGGCGTGGTCATTGACGACGTCATCAACTATCAGTCGGGATACTCGAACCAGATCAGCTACACCTATGACAATGGCAAGGGTTTCTCGGCGATGATTGGCGCGGAGCAGGGTTCAGGCTCATATGATCGGATTGTGGGAATTAATCCCCTGACAGGTGCTCCGGTCATCGACAGCACGCCCTACGAGATCGATGGTTATACCCCCCATATTCTTGGCGGTCTGAAGTACAAGCAGGAATGGGGTGGTATTTCTGCTGTTGCCGGTTACGACTCCAAACAGGAAGAATGGGCTGCCAAAGTTCGTCTGGATCTGAAGTTTAACCAGATCGTATCGGCATTTGTGATGGTCGGCTATCAGAGTGATGGCGACACAACCAAATTCGGCCCGACCTTCTTCAAGAAGCCAAACTGGTTCGCGCAGTGGAACGGAGATTATGCGGTCTGGGGAGGGGTCTCCTCATTCATCTCGACCAAAGCGATGGTCAATTTGCAGGTCGCCTACGAGTCTGCCGGAACCACGTCCGCTTCCCTGAACCTGCTCTATCGGCCTGTTCCCAATCTGACGGTGGGTCCTGAATTTGTCTATACCTCATATGGAGACAGCAATCGCGGGTTTGGCAAAGACCACTCCTTCGGCGGCTTGCTCGGCATTCAGATGGACTTTTGATCATCAAGGCTATGACGGTATGCTCCGGAGTTAAGGCTCCGGAGCCACGAATTTCAGCCCAGTTATACGACGCGTAATTTTGCAATGAACGTTGACGTCCATGCTTGGACGCGGCGCATGCTGCGATGCAGTCTCCAGTTCCAAGAGCGGGTACAGTTATGACACAGATAGAAAACGCCATTTCTGGGACGAGGGTGAGCAACGAGGCGGCGCCCCTGACTGCACTCTCGGAACCGGTTGAGACCGTATCCAAACGGTTTGTCGGCACATTGACATTGGCACATCTTGGCCTTTTCACCAGCCTCTTCGGGTCTATGGCTGTATTGCTGCCCCAACAGATTGAAGTGATCGCTCCGGGCCAAAAGGAATCCATGCTCGCGCTGGTTTCAGGGCTGGGGGCATTGGCTTCGGTCGTTGCAAATCCTTTGGTCGGAGCCTTGTCCGATAGAACGACATCGCGCTATGGCAGACGCCATGTGTGGACAGTCGGATGTGCGATAATCGGTGCCCTGGCTTTGTCATCTCAGGGGTTTGCCACCGCGATTTGGCAACTCATTATGGCCTGGTGCATCGCCGCTGCCTGCCTCAATGGCATGCTTGCATCCCTGGGGGCGGAAATTCCTGATCATGTACCCGTAAAGCAGCGCGCCGTTGTTGGAGCCTTTATCGGAGGTGCTCCCGCTCTCGGCACGATCATCGGCGCGTTGGTAGCAGCATTTTTCATCTCTGCAGTCTCGTCTGCCTACTATTCCTTTGCGTTCATCCTCGTGTTGTTTGCCATATCCTTTGTTATTTCATCCCGCGATCCAATCCTGCCAAAATCAGCTCTACGGCCTTTCAATGTGATGGAATTCATTGGCGGTTTCTGGATCAGCCCCAAAAAATACCCCGATTTTGCCTGGGCTTGGATAACGCGTTTTCTTATGCAACTCGGTGCTGCAATGTTCACATTGTATCTGTTGTATTTTTTGCGCGACAAACTGCACTATGAACTTCTTTTCCCGGGCAAACGCTCGGAAGATGGTCTGGTGCTGCTGGTCGTTATTTACACTTTATGCACGGTGATTTCAGGCGTTACGTGCGGTTGGCTATCCGACCGCAGTGGTAGGCGAAAAGCTTTCGTCATCTTGGGCGGGCTCATAAAGGCCACAGGCATACTTCTATTCGCCCTCGTATCGGACTCCTGGACCATGATAATGGTCTCCGCCGGTGTCGTTGGTTTGGGATATGGCTGCTACATAGCTGTGGATCAGGCCACGATTACACAAGTACTGCCATCGGCTGGAGACAGGGGCAAAGACTTGGGGGTGATCAATTTTGCCATCGCCGGCCCCTACGCTTTGGCCCCGGTGATTGCTGGTTTTCTCGTTACGCAATTTGGCTATGGAACCCTCTATACGATTGCCGCCGCGATCGTCGGGCTGAGCGCCATACTGGTGAACAAGATCCGCAGTGTTCGGTAGAGCTGAGTTATCTGCGTTAAATAAAGCCGGTCAGAAACTGTCGTGTCTGACCGGCTTTGTCATGGGGTGCTGGATCCGGGTCACTTCGGGCCGTACGTACGGCATGATAAGCTAACGGTATTTCCGCTTACACAGAACTGCTTCCATTTAAGCAGGGAAGTCTCTAAATGACCTCATAACCGAGCAGATAATTCGGGGAAACATTCAGTGCATCGCTTAAGGCGAGAATGGATTCAAAAGACGGCCGGTTATGGCCATACTCAAAATTCTCAAGACTAGACAACGATATACAAGCAACGTGAGCAAGCTGAATCTGCGTGTAGCCAATCGCTAACCGTGCGGATTTGATGCGCTGGCCAAGACCATTTATGGAGGCCCTTATTCGCTCATTATTGTCAGTTACCCGCTTTTCCCTCGAACCATTCAGTCCTCCCAAGATATAATACTAAGCACAAGGCTCGTAATTCATTCCCCGTGGAGCATCTCCTTATCCGGGATACTCGCAATTATATCAATGTTCTAATGTGATACATGATCATATTATTTACTTGATACACATTCATGTTTCCAGTCAAGAAAAACGATAAAATCTGTTGTAAATAAGATAAATAATTGAGTTACTGTAGTATATCTTAAAGCCTTTCGATCATGACTATTGTCAAAATATATGAAGCGGCAGTTGTGCGCGCATCAAAGAAATATACAAAAATGATGGAGTACTTGGTGGAGTGATCTGCTTCTTGCCATACAGGCGCGTGGATAAGCTCCAAGGGCTAATGCTCTTGGAGTTTGAATGCCAACGTTTAAGTGCAGCTTTCAGTATGCTTCGGAGATTGACTGCCAGTCTCACATAGCCAGTTGTATTACCATTTAATCCTGAACCCAGAAGTTCCGTTGAGACTGTAGCTGTCACCGAAATTGGTAAGGCTGGTGTTCACAGAAACTTCGCCATAGATGGAATACTTGTCATCGGCCCAGTTGATGCTGCCGCCCGCACCGACACCACCCCAGAACCGTTCATTCTCGCTGACAAATTTTGTGCCGGAAACGTCGACCTGTGTACCGTTGAGGAATTCGTAGTAGAGGTTGGCAATTCCATACACATTGGCTCGCACCATTTTGCCTGACTTATCCGCCCAGGCATTCTGGTAATCGGCAGAAAGTCCGAGGCGGCCCTTCAGGCTGTCGCCGCTGTCCAGCGATATTCGTGCACCGAATGAATCGTTGAAACCATCAAAATCCACGGCAGAATAGGAGAGTTGAGCCTGTGGCGTCAGTGTCCAGTTCTGATTGAGCGAAATGCRTTTGCCAGCTTCGAGGCTGAATGCATACCCAAAACCATTATTGCCATCGGTCATGCGCCGTGCGGCTGTATCGGAGGTCAGATCGCTATCGAACCACGTGGCTTGTGCCTGACCGTCCACATAGAGGCCATTCTGGCCATACCATGTCAGCGTACCGCCGAAACCATAACCATCAGTGTCGATCTTGCCCTTGCCGTAGACGGACGAAATATCTGCGGAGACATTGCCATAGTGGACGGTGATGCCGCCGACAAGTGTGCCGCTATCGTTTTCAAAGAGTTTCCCATCAAGGCCCGATTGGAGCTTCCAGACATCGTATTTGTAATCGGTGGCACTGGTCGAATTCTTTGGTTCGACATTTACATGCGCAGCTTCGATGCGGGTCCAGATGCCTCTGCCGTCGACGCGGGTCGTTCCACCATTTGAGGGAAGGAGCTCGGCTTCCGGCGTGCCCGGTCCGTCCCCTTGAGCGATCGCCGCATTGCCCGCACCCATCCAGTACCGGTTGCCGACGCGCTGTTGCAAGGTCGGTAGTCCGTTCAGACCCAGAAGTGTCTGGGCATAGGCCTCGTAAAGCGGAACGCCCGGCTGGTACAGCGGAATGACCGGGACGGATGTTGTCGGTGGCACCGGAGGTACTGGCGGAACCGGTGGTACTGGTGGGACTACGGGAGGTGTTGGGTTTTGGAGCTGAGAACGCAGATACCAGTCTCCATCCTTGGGATCAGCAACGCCATTGTGCCATAAAGTATAGGCATGTGCGCCAGCTACAACCGCCTGTTGCCCTTGGATTTGGTAGTCACCGACAAGAGAAAACTGACCATCTGATGTGCCGTCAACTTGAACGAGCTTGATTCCGTCGGCCACAGTTTGCGCGCCGGGGCCGCCAGTGTTGGCCACTTTCAGCGATGTCGTTCCCGCCGTGTTTCCTTGGACATGCAATAAATCAGATGCAGAAGTATCATTGCCTAGAAATGTATCGAGCGTGACCGTACTGCTGTTCCCGGTGTAGTTGCCGGTAATTGTCAGCCGGCTGTCGGCTTTTCCATCGCCGAGTTGGATAACACCGCTATTGGCAACTGAACCTCCAATAGTAAAAACTCCGGCGGCAGTGATTTGGCTACCTGCTTCTATGTTGACCTGACCATTGCGATTGCCAGCGTCTCCCATGATCAAATCGCTGGTGAGATTAAACGCGCTACCATGGGTCAGATTGAACGTTTCCCACTGCAGGATGTCGTTACCACCTGTGCGGGAAAAACCATCGAAAGTGAGCGTGTCTGTTCCAAGTCCACCATCAAGAGAGCCGGTAAGCTTCGTTGATGAATGCAGGACGAGCGAGTCATCCCCGCCACGGAGATCAACAGCGGTCCCCGCATCGCTCCTCAACTCACCACTATTGTCAACGGTATCTGCTCCGTCTCCGCCGAGAATAGCCGCCGCAGCCTTACTGTTGATTTTGCCCGCCGCCGAGTTTGTGACAGAGTTGTTTTGACCAGCATCACTTAATATCGCAACGCCGTTGCCCGCGTCCCCTGTGGCGGTGATTGCACCAGTGTTAACGAACTGATTTGCCGCGCCCTCCATAGCCACGCCATTTGAACGTGAACCTGACGTTGTTATGGTGCCCTTATTGTTAAGCGTATTGCTGCCGGCAAGGCTGTCCAAGCCAACTGAATCATTGCCGGTCGTGGTAATGGTTCCTGCGTTGGTGAGGATGTTCTTACCCTGAACGCCATAAATGCCATCTGAAAAAATTCCGCCAGTGGAAATATTTCCGTTGTTTACGAACGTATTGCCAGTTCCGCTGTTGGCGTTAATTCCATCTGACTTATTGCCTTTAGTGACGATGGTGCCGTTATTGGTAAGCTTATTGTTGTTTCCGCCCACTGCCAAGCCTGCAGCGCGATCAGATCCAACCGTGTTGATGCTGCCATTGTTGATAGCGACGTTGTTGTCCCCATTGGTTTGAATGCCATCTGCACCGTCGTCTCCGATCGTTGAGATACTACCATTGTTGGTAAAGGTGTTTCCGCCAGCATTGCCATAAATACCAGAGCCGTTGGTTTTCTGTCCGATAGATGCAAGGGTGCCATCATTGACCACCACGCTATTGCCAACAACGTAAACAGGATTAAAGGTGGTTTCATTGATGATCGCGTCACGTTCGATCTTTACCGTGACGTTTGTGCTGCCAGCCTGAGCCTCGACGCCAAACGTGTCTGGATTGGGCGCAGATGCGCTGCATGTCACAGTCTGATTGGAACCTGGTTGCGGAATGTCACATCCAGCTTCGGCTGTTTGCGGCAGAGCCAGCATGCCGAGTAATATTGACGTTGAGGCCGTGGTTAAGAGGTATGTATGGTAGCGACTTGATTTTAGACGCTTTAACCCTAGGCAGGTACGTTTTTCAGATATCGTGTTGCTTTGGTTTGGCATCCCTCATCTCCTTTAAATGCTATTTCGCAATCCTCGCTCTTGCCCATCCATTATTCAGCAAAAGCCATCCCCAGCGCCCAACGCTTTCGCGCCGCGACATGTGTATTCTCAAAACGTGATGTCAGTTATTCAGCGTCGTTCAGATACGGCAAAAACTCCGGCGGTATTTCAACGTTGGAAGGCAAGCGGATGAACATGGGAGCAATCTGCGATGGCTTGTATCCAGCCAAGCCACAGCCGATAGGCGTCAGCTGGAAAGTCAGATCGGGATGTTCCCTTGCGAACCGGCAAAACCTTTCGACATGGGGCCTTATAGCCTCCAAGGGCAGTGTTTTTACGTTCCGGTCCTTTGTGGGAATAGCGTAGCTGCTACCCTGTAAGCCGGTACCCTGCCCATAAATCGCGCCGTGTTTTTGGCGTGCAAACAGAGCGGCGCCTTTCCCATGCCGCCCGGCAAGGTTGGAACCAAAAACAAATATAGATGTCTTGTCCGTCATCAGACTGCCCCACGGAAACCCGGTTGCGCTATCCGTTTTTCATGAAATGCTTCATGTAGATGCGAACGAGGAGCTTGTAGTCGTCGAGCACGCGCTTTGCCTCGTCGTCATCGACCCCCAGTGACAGCCGCGCGACGCTGCTGTTGAGATGGGCGATCATGAATATGGCGCGATCAAACATTTCAGATTGTTCGGGCTGAACGATCCCGGCGCATGCCTTGGCAATGATTTCAGCATTGTCCCGGCTATCTGCGATATCAATGTGGTGTAACGTTTTGTCTGCCACAACGGCATTCAGCAAATCCTGAATTGCAGGGTTGTTCCGTACCCGCTCGTAGTACCGATCGAGAAGATCATAAATGATATTCATCATATCATCGAAATTCTTGAAATCCCGGACCGCGTTCAGAATTGTTTCGCGCGTTTCTACGGCATAATTCTGATAAAGCGATGCCAGAATCGCCGATTTGTTCGGAAAATATTGATAGAGCGTCGAGATCGGGCTGCCGATCCTCGTTGCAATTTCCTTCATCGTAACAGCGTCGATGCCCTTCTCGCCGATGAGGGAGAAGGTAGCTTCAAGAATGGCATCAACACGCTGTTTGCTGCGCTTTTGCTGCGGCCGACGCCGTGTTTCCGCGTCATCGTCTGTCGATTCCGGAAACGGCAGAATGACTTGCTCTTTCGGCTTCATGGTTTTTACTCTTGACTCCAAATCTGAATATGTATCATGTTTACGATGTGATTACATGTCATATTGGGGAAAGCAAGACATGAATGCAAGAAGAATAAAATTTGTCGTCGCCACATTATTGCTAGGCACCACTGCAGCGCAAGCCGGTGGTTTTGCGCGCAGCAATGCAGATATTGATATTCTCTATGAGGAGGGGAATATGAATTTGCGTATGGGCGCAACCTACGTCAATGCGCCGCGCACATATAAGACCAATCCGGTTCCCGGCCTTGTCGGATATAACTGGTCGCCGGCTTTTATGATGCCGTCCTTTGCCATGAAAATGAAGATCGTCGATCGGTTGACATGTGCGGGAACATATACTCAGCCCTATGGCGGGGCAGGCAGCTTCCCCATACCAAAACTGGACGGAACCCGGAACACTGATTTTACGATTGATGAGTTTGGTCTGACATGCGCGCTCAAATTTCCCACTGGAAAGGGCAATTTCTATTTGCTCGGTGGTGGGTTTCGGGAGAATCTCAAATACGAGAATCGGGCCGATATTATGCCCGGCGTCACCACTGATCTCACTTTGAATGGCGAGGAATTCGGCTATCGTCTTGGTGCAGCTTACGATATTCCCGAGATCGCTTTTCGTACCTCACTGATGTATCGCTCGGGTACAAAGTACAACGCCGACGGAGTTTTTACGGTACCTGGATTTTTGCTGGGTAGTCCGGCGGCGACGGCAACGGTACCGGGAAGTGCCGAAGCATCCTTCCCCCAGCAGGTTGATTTTACAGTTCAGACAGGCATAGCGCCCGGTTGGCTGGCCTATGGAGCGGTGAATTGGTCTGGCTGGAGTTCGTTCGACGCATTGCGCGTCAAATCTCCGCTGGGCGATTCCGCTGATCCCTATCACTGGCGTGACGGCTGGACTATTACCGGCGGCGTCGGTCATCAGTTCACTCCGAGTATTGCCGGCGCCGTAGCGCTGACTTGGGACAGAGCCACATCCACGGGCTGGGAACTCTCGGGCAGCGAATCTTATATTTTACAGACGCAGGTTTCCTACACTGACAAGCGGGGTGGTGAACTGCGTGCGGGCGTTGGGCTGCTTTATCTCTCTTCACTTGAAGAAACCGAGCACGGTCCGATGAACGCGTCGCTGAATAACGATTGGGGTTATGCCTTCCAAGCGTCCTATAAAACCAAATGGTGATGACGATGCAATTGCAATCTCGAGAGGACCTATCCATGTCTGCAACAACGGAAACCTGGCCACTCGCAGACGCGACAGAGACTGCCGCAATGATCCGGCGCAAGGATATTACAGCGCTTGAAGCCGTGGACGAGGCAATTGCTCGCGCTGAAGCTTTGCAGCCGACTTTGAATTTCATGGTAACGTCCCTGTTTGAGCAGGCGCGTGAAAGAGCAAAATCAACCAGTTTGATTGGCCCGTTTGCGGGTGTGCCCTATATGATGAAGGATATGACAGATGTGAAAGGTACCCGCACGGGATGGGGCTCACGTTTCACCGCCAGATTGCCTGTTGCAACTAAAAATAGTCAGCAGGTGCAGGCTCTGGAGGCGACCGGTTTGGTCATGATCGGCAAGACGACCTTAAGTGAGATAGGCTTTTTGCCGACGACAGAGCCGGTGGAATTCGGTCCAACAAATAATCCATGGGATATCGAACATAGTCCGGGTGGGTCATCTGGTGGTGCGGCAGCGGCCGTTGCTGCCGGAATTCTGCCGATGGCAGACGCCTTCGATGGCGGTGGATCGATCCGAATCCCTGCATCCGCCTGCGGTCTGTTCGGATTAAAGCCGTCGCGTCAGCGGCTGATTGGAGAAAACCTACCGGCCGGTGGCGTGCTTTTGACTGCAGAGCACTGCGTATCGCGGACGGTTCGTGATTCCGCGGCGCTGTTTGCCTTGATGGAACAGACTGACAAGACAGGCGCAATGCCATTTGTAGGATCAGTTACAGGTGCTTCAAAGCGACGTTTGCGCATCGGGTATATGGAGAACGACTGTAACGGCCGTGCACCTGATCCAGAGGTGCAGGCCGGCGTTGAGAAAACGGTCAGACTCCTGGAGAGTCTCGGACATACCGTTGAGCTGACGCGCTGGCCTTTCGACAGTGCTGCTCTAATGGTGAGCTTCTCCCACCTCTTCATGTTGGGTGCTCAGCAAGTTATTGGTATGGCACGGGCAGCGCTCGCCCCAAAGCCGTTGGGTCTCATGTCGCTACTGCTACAGGTCTCTGGTCTGGCACCTGCCGGTATCGGCCCCATGCCAGACACGACAATGGTGGAAGAGTTCACTTTGGCCATGGCTAAGAACGCTGCTGCATTTCCACGGGGAGAATCAAAGCGGATAAAAGATCACATCAGACAGGTCGAAGGCCTCCATAATCAATGGTTCGAGTCCTATGACTTGATCCTGTCTCCCGTTCTGCGCACGCCGCCGGTTAAAACGGGCCACATCGCGGGTAATCTTCCGTTCGAAGTTCTTTGGGAGCGGCTGTTGGATTACGCGATGTATACCGCGATTGATAACATGCTTGGTAATCCAGCCATGAGCGTTCCGCTTCATTGGACCGAAGCCGGTCTTCCGGTCGGTATGCATTTTTCAGCGCGAAAGGGCGATGAGCGGACATTGTTCGAGATTGCCTATGAACTCGAAGATGCCCGGCCGTGGGCTCTTCGTGCACCACCCGTCAATGTTTTCAGGCAGGGGTGAGGTGGTTCACGATGGCACCCGATCTTGCTTCCGGGTGTCGCCCGCATATTGGTCGTTTCGGCGACCAGCAGTCGAAAGAATTCATCATTCGCTTGTTAGGTTAAATGGAGGAAAACATGTCAAATAAAGCCGATGTTTCAGTGCGCAACTCGATTTCCGATGAGGAGTGGGAGGTGCGCGTCAACCTTGCTGCGGCCTATCGTGCCGTTGCCCTATATGGATGGGATGATCTTATCTTCACCCATATTTCAGCCCGCGTGCCCGGCCCGGAACACCATTTCCTGATCAATCCCTATGGAATGATGTTTGAGGAGATCACGGCTGGCAGCCTGGTCAAAGTGGATATGGATGGTAATCCCGTGACGAAATCCGCATTTCCAGTCAACCCTGCCGGGTTTACCATCCATTCGGCGGTGCATGAGGTTCGTGAAGATGCGGGATGTGTCATTCATCTTCACACGCCTGATGGTACAGCGGTTTCAACCTATGAGGGCCGTCTCTTGCCGCTCAATCAGACAGCGCAACTTATTCTCGGTGATCTCGCGTATCATGACTATGAGGGTGTCGCTTTGGATCATGATGAGCGGCCGCGTATTCAGAATGATCTTGGCACCAAAAATCTCATGTTGTTGCACAACCACGGTACTTTGGCAGTTGGGCGCACCGCAGCAGAAGCATTCACCCGCATGTACTATCTGGAGCGTGCGTGCACCATGCAGGTTCGCACGCTCATGCAGGGCGGTGAACAACATCCAACAGAAAAACCTGTGATCGAGAGCAACGCGGAACTCGGTAGATCAGAGGGCTTTACGAAGCTTGCCAATCAACTTGTCTGGCCAGCAGTGTTGCGAAAGCTCGATCGTGTGAACCCGGGTTTCCGGCAGTAGCAAATGAAAGCCGGTGTTGAACCAATCAATACCGGCTTTATTGTTTCAGGGTCTGGATGATCAGTTTTGAATACACCCGGCAGGCTTCGTTTCCTGGGCAGACGAAGTAGGTACACCAGTCTGTTTTCGCAATCTTATTCATCGCATCTATCGCTGCTTGAAATCATCGCTTGACTCAAAACATGATTAAGTATCAGATAATAATATGATCATATATCATGTTGGACTGCTCTGGTTCGACTGGTCGTAAAAACGCGGGGAGAACAAGGTGAGGAAGGCAGTATTGAGCGCCGTTGGCGCGGACAAAACTGAAGCGTGGACAGACGAACTTGACGTTGCGCTTCTTGAGTTAGACCGGAGGAAAGATGCATGGGCGGGAACCTCCGTTTCCATGCGGATATCGATCCTGGAGGAAATCAAGACACATCTTCTCGGCGTCGCCGAAGATTGGGTCAAAACGGCCTGCCGCAAAAAAGGAATTCCGGAAGGATCGCCGCTGGAAGGCGAGGAATGGCTCGGCGGACCTTATGCGCTGATGTCCGCTTGCAATGTGTTCATCCGCACGCTTTCGCAACTCAACGGGAAAACGTTCCTCAAACATATTCCCATACGTGATCTGCCAAATGGCCAGATTGCAGCCCGCGTGCTTCCCCACACCAAATGGGATCATTTGCTTCTTTCAGGTGTGAAGGCCGAAGTCTGGATGCAAAAGGGCGTCACCAGATCAAACCTCGCTCAACACACGGCATCCAGCTACGATTCACCGCGCGTGTTTCGGACGGGCGCAATCTCGCTTGTTCTCGGAGCGGGGAATGTCGCGGCCATAGCGCCGCTGGATTGTTTCCAAAAGCTCTTTGTCGAGCATCAGGTCGTCATCCTGAAGATGAACCCGGTCAACGATTACCTGATCGAGTTTTTGACGCCTGCGCTACGTCCGTTGATTGAGTTCGGGGCATTGCGTATCGTTAGGGGAGGAGCCGATGTCGGGTCGTATCTCTGCAACCACCGATTGATCGAAGAGATCCACATTACCGGATCTGAAGCATCGCATGATGTCATTGTCTGGGGCGCTGGTGACGAGGGCAAGCGCAACAAGGCGAACGGCACGCCGAAGAACAGACGGCGGATTACATCTGAGCTCGGAGCGGTGTGTCCAACCATCGTTGTCCCCGGGCCATGGACCGCTGCGGACATTACCTTTCAGGCTGAGAACATAGCCACCCAGAAATTGCAAAATTCGGGGTTCAACTGTGTTGCATGCCAGATGCTGATCCTTCCGCAAAGCTGGGACAAATCTGACGACCTGCTCAAGGCAATAGAGACCGTTATGGGTGCTGCACCCGGGCGTCCTGCCTACTATCCCGGTGCCGAGAACCGTATGGCTGAGTTTGCCGGTCACGCGGAAGCGAGCCTTGATTTTGAACGGCCGAATTCACCTGCCTGTGTCATCGTTCCCTTTGTTCAGGGGCAAGACGATTACCTCGAGAAGACGGAAGTTTTCGCTCCGGCAATGAGTGTTCTGCGCTTGGCTGGCGGCGATGCTGAAACCTACCTTAAATCCGCGATTGAATACGCCAACGAGAAATTGCATGGCACGCTTGGTGCGAACATCCTCATTCATCCCCGTACGATCAAGGCGATTGGCCGTGATCGTTTCGATGCCCTGATTGCCGAGCTGCGCTATGGAGGCATAGCCATCAACGCATGGTCCGCACTCGGGTTTCTGCTCGTGCAGACCCCATGGGGCGCATTTCCGGGGCATACGCTTGATGACATCCAGAGCGGCAGCGGCTTTGTACACAACAGCTTCATGTTCGATAAGCCGGAGCGCACGGTGGTCGAAGCACCGTTTCAACCCCATCCGCGCAACCTCCTGAGCTTTGATCTGTCGCTGCTGCCGCGGCCACCGTGGTTCATCACCAATCGCAAGGCGCGGGTTCTCGGCAAGCTGCTGACCGCATTTGAATACAGGCCAAGTTTCGTCAAGCTTCCACGCATTTTTTTGAACGCGCTGCGTGGCTAGTGGTGAGGACATACCAAAGAGCATGCCGCACGGGTGCTACCGTCCACATGACTCTCAGGGAACATAAGCAATCAAAAGAAAAATGAGGGGAATAACGCGTGATCAATACTCAGTCGCAACACAATAGCCACCCGAATTGGCTTGTTGGCAGCCCCACGAAAGTTCAGGTGGCGGCCGCATTGTGGATGGGGTCCATAGGTCTGTTGATCCTTGGCCTACAGCCAATCTTGCTGGGCGCGATGTTCACTGAAGCGCGTCTCAATCTGGATGAGCTTGCACTCGTCGCGACCGCTGAGCTCATCACTATCGGAATAGGTTCGGTTGTTTTCGGGCTGGCTCTATCCACACGTCATTTGAAGCTCAAATCGGCCGTAATGATGTTGCTCATCGCTGGTCTCAATCAATCGATGTTTTACGCACATACGCCCCACGAAATTCTGGGGATTAGAGCAGTGACAGGGTTGATTGAGGGAGGAGCTGTCGCCGTTGCCATGGAACTTATCGCAAGGTCGCGCCATGCTGAATTCGTAGGGGGCCTTTTTGTCACTCTGCAAACGGTAGCGCAGAGTCTCCTTGCCCTTCTGTTTGCCCTATGGGTCATACCGCACTTTGGCTCAAATGGAGGTTTTTCCGCCCTCGCCATCGTTGGCATCGCGTCGCTTGCGCTGGCCGCCCTTGTGCCGTCGTATTATGGCGATCTTCCAAAACAAGCGGGGTCAGCAGGCGGCGTTCTCTCACTCAAAGCCATAATCTCTTTGCTTGTCATCGTTCTTCTGATCATGGGTCTGGGTGCCATCTGGGCGTTTCTCGAACCGATCGGTGCTCAGAATGGCATCGATGGCAAGACCGTGGGTGTGATGTTGTCCGCTTCGCTTGCTGTTCAGGTTGTTGCCGCGCTTGTGGCAACATCAGTTGCTCAACGCCTCAATTATCGGGCAGCGCTTGCGGGTTGTGGACTGATCGTTATCGGGTCGGCGGCAGTTCTGAGCCAAAAGCCGTCACTTGCCGTGTGTTGGGTCGCTGTCATCCTTCTTGGTTCGATATGGACATTCATTGTTCCATTCTTCGTCGCGCTCACGCTTGATGCAGACCCCAAGCGGGACACGGTTCTCCTCGTTCCAGCCGCTACTCTGACAGGTGCAGCGATGGGCCCTTTGGCGGCTTCGGTGTTTATCGTTGATGGAAATGTCGGTCCGGTCCTGCCCTTCAGCAGCTCCGTCGCCCTTGGCAGCATGGTTCTGCTGATGGTGTTCATACTGATAGCGCGTCGCAGGCCAGTCACGCTGAGGACCTGAAGCAAATGACCAGCAAATCATCCTCCCAAACCTTGATTGCAGCAAACCGACCCGGACAGGCCAATGCCATGAGTGAAACCATCAAACCGAAGTGGCAAAACTGGTCAGGCTTCGTCACTGCCAACCCGCAAATGCGCGTGGCTCCTGATGATCTGGATGCACTTGCCATGGTCGTTAAAAACGCACCGGGCCCAATCCGGATCGCCGGTGCCGGCCATTCCTTTACGCCTCTGGTCAAAAGCGAGGGCACGATCGTGTCGCTCGAAAAATTCTCTGGCCTGAAATCGCACCAAACGGAAGAGTTGCTGGCACGTGTGGGCGCAGGCACGCAAATTGGAACCCTTGCCAAGCTCTTGCACGGCGTTGGTCAGGCACTGCCCAACATGGGCGATATTGACCGGCAGGCGTTTGGTGGCGGCCTTGGAACCGCAACGCACGGATCGGGCATTAAGCTCGGTGCTTACCATACACAGCTCGAAGCAATCCAGCTCGTTGATGGCCTTGGTGCTGTCAGGGAATATGACAAGAAAACAGACGGTGACGTGATCAATGCAATGGGTGTGTCTCTGGGCGCTTTCGGCGCAATCACGGAAGTGACAATACGCAATGTTGCCGATTACAAATTGCATCGCCGCCGCTGGACAGCACCTGTCGCTGAGGTGCTTGACCAATTTGAACAGGTCATGAGTGCGCATCGCTCTGCCGAATTCTTCTACATCCCGTTTTCGGGTCGGGCGCTGATGCTGGCGAGTGATATTTCCGAGGGTGAACCAGGTGTCCGGCCACACGATAGTGACGACGACGCAGTGGCCACGCTTAAAACCCTTCGAAACTATATAGGATGGTTTCCGTGGTTGCGCCGCCGCCTGATCGGCACGGCTATCGCCAAACTACCCGACGAAGACTATGTCGAACATTGGCTGAATGTGTATCCCAGTGATCGCAAGACCAAGTTCAATGAAATGGAATATCACCTGCCATTCGAAGAGGGTGCCAAGGCGCTTCGCGACATCATTACCTTGCTTGAGACGAGATTCCCCGAGGTGTATTTCCCGATCGAGGTACGGGTCGTTGCCGCCGACGACGTCTGGCTCAGCCCGTTTTATAAGCGACGGACCTGTTCCATTGCCGTTCATCACGACGCCGCCGAGGACCCGCTGCCATTTTTCGCGGCGGCGGAATCGATCTTCCGCATTTATGGCGGCCGTCCGCACTGGGGCAAAATGCACAATCTCGCTGCCAAGGATCTGAAAGGCATCTATCCGCGCTGGGATGATGCCATGGAAGTCCGCCGCGACATAGACCCTCAAAACCGGTTCGTGTCCCCCTATATTGCTCGCCTGCTTGGAATTGAAAATGCCAGATGATCGCTATTTCCCAAGACTGTCGAAAGCCCTGTCCGACGCGGGCATATATCAACCGAGCCTAGTCCTTGATCTGGACAGGCTTTCGGGAAACATCACGAAGATCAAGCGTGGCCTGTCTGACAGCATGGCCCTGCGTATTGTCGACAAGTCGCTGCCGTGCATACCGCTGCTCGAACGGGTGCGTGACGCCTTCAAGACCAACAGGTTCATGACGTTTCACCTGCCAATCAGCGCAGAAGTATTGCATGCCTTCCCCGACGCAGAGCTTCTCCTGGGTAAGCCCATGCCGGTTGCGGCGGTCGGGCATGCAATCACCGAAGGCGTGCTGGCGGGCAATAAACCGGCAAGCAAACGTATTGTTTGGCTGATCGATACGAATGAGCGGCTGGCCGCCTACGGTGCGCTGGCGGCAGAGCTTGGGATACAATTGCGCTTCTGTTTTGAAGTCGACATCGGTTTGCATCGCGGCGGCTATCCAACGCCAGCGGCTCTCGAACAAGCGTTGGCCATGCTCAAACAGTTTCCGGGGCTGATCTGTGAAGGGATCATGTCCTACGAAGCGCATATCACCCATGTGCCAACATTTTTGGGTGGTGGCAGGAAAGCACAGGCAAAGTCGACAAGTTTGCTGCGGCAGTTCGCGGCCTGTCTCGGGGCAGATCAACGCAAGATCATCAACACGGGTGGCAGCTCGACATCGCTACTCTACGACAAATGGATCGCGGCAAACGAAGCCTCGATGGGATCAGCGTTTGTCCTCCCTGTTGATTTTGATGTTCCCAGCCTGTCCGATCTGCAGCCCGCAATGTTTATCGGCACACCTGTCCTGAAAGTCGTTGATGCAAAAATGCCGGGCTTGGATGACAAAACCTGGTTCCTGCAAATGCTCGGACTGTTTCCGCGCCGTGGCTGTTTTATCTATGGCGGCAAGTGGATGGCCGAACCCGCCTATCCCACGGGAATGAAGGTCAACAAGATCATGGGGTATTCCACAAACCAGCAATTCATGGCCTTGCCTGACGATTCCACCATCGCCCCCGATGACTTCGCCTTCTTCCGGCCAACGCAAAGTGAATTCGTCATGCAGCAATTTGGTTCGATCGCCGTTTTTTCCGGCAATCAAATCATTGATCGGTGGCCGACGATTCCGTTTGGGGATTTCATCGAGGAACGCACTGATATCAAGGCCCATTCTCAAGCCAGACCCGCTCTTGTCTGAGTGTATATTTTGCTGGAGCGAGGCCTGTCAGCGTTGGTCCGAGGAGGAAAATGATGAGTAACTCAGGAAAAGAAACGCGCGTTGTCTTGATAACAGGCGCCTCTTCTGGAATCGGAAAGATGTGTGCCGCGCATCTCCATAGCCGGGGCTACCGTGTTTATGGAACCAGCAGACGTGCGGTCGTGGCGGGATCCAACGAAAACGGTTTCACGCTCATTCCCATGGACGTTACCTCGGAACAGTCAATCGTAAGCGCCCTCGAATTCATCATGGCTCGCGAAGGCCGGATTGATATTGTCATCAACAATGCGGGCAATGGCATTGCGGGAGCCATTGAGGACACGACGATAGCGGAAGCTCAGGCGCAGCTCGATACCAACTTTTTCGGAGCACTTCGTGTCTGCCGCAATGTCTTGCCGTTGCTTCGTCGCCAGAAACGTTCATATCTGATCAATATCAGCTCTATTGGTGGTATCATCGGCATCCCGTTTCAGGGCCTTTACAGCGCCAGCAAGTTTGCCATTGAAGGCATGAGCGAAGTTCTCGCTGCGGAAGTTAAACCACAGGGTGTGAATGTCGTGCTTGTCGAGCCGGGTGATTTTCGCACTGGTTTCTCGGCTGAACGGCGGATCGTGGCAAACGCGCTAAAGCCAACGATATACTCCAAACATTGCGAGGCCGCACTCAAGGTCATGGAAGCGGATGAGCTTGGCGGTTCTACCCCCGAACCCATCGCCAGGATGATTGAGCGGATCGTCAATATGCGATCACCAAAATTGCGGTACATGGTCGGGCCAACGGTCCAAAAACTCTCGGTTTCCATCTTCAAGAAACTGCTGCCGCAAAAGCTGTTTCAGCTGTTCATCATGAAGTATTACAAGATCGCTTAGAAGCTTTAACCCGAGCCTGGAGAGATATTATGAACTACAAAATTATCAGCCTCCCAATGCTTGCAATCCTCGCGCTTGCCGTTGGCAATGTTCAGGCACATGCCGCAGAACGCAAATACAAAGCCAATGGCCCAACCTCGTCAGCCATCACCGGTGACATCTCGATCGATGACAACGGCATCAAATTCGCCAATGGTAAAACGCTCGCGTTCTCATCGCGTACAACTGGCGATTTTAGTTGGGGTGGCGAACATGTTGATGCCTCGATTTACAAGGTCAAAACACCATCTGACCCCAAATTGAAAGGCGGCAACATACTTTGCGGTAAAAAAGTGACCTATGTCGCCACATGGATTGCTGAAACATCATTGGCACTGGCTGTTTTCACGGATGACAAAGCGCCTACAGGCGACGACACAATGTGTGCATTATATACGTACAACAAGTGACGTGAGGCAGAGGAGGCGCCGCACCTTATACGCGCGGACGGCATCTGCGATCGAGTAAAGTGTCGGGTTATTCGCGCAGAACCCACCATCCAGCAGCAGAAGCGCGCCCCACCCGATTTAGGTTGGTAACCTGACCGCCAATAGCCGCCAAGGTCTCAAGCAATTGACAGTGATTGCTGTTGATGCCCCCCTTATACGTCGAAGCCAAAGGCGAGATAGTCGTACATGCAGGCAATCTTTTTGAAAAATGAACGGTATGAACCTTCCTTGAGCCTGTCGGAATTGTCTTTGAGGAACTTCCCGAGCACAGCGCCCACCTGTTCGTTTTGCGACCAGCCTCGCATCAGTGTAGGGGCATTTTTGGAAGGCATCTAGATCTGCGGTACATCTGTAACCCTTACGGCGTTTCTGTCGAGAGAGCTCTTCATAGGCTCTCTCTAATTCAGTATAGTGGGGAAACGTGTCGACCTTCTGTTGTCCTGTTGTGCCAATTCTCCCCCAGTTGCGCACGAGCGATATCTCACCAAACAGGGTTGGTTGCATCGTCAGGCTATAATACCGCGCCAAGTTATGCTCCCCTCAAGTAGGTTAAATCGTTCCGATCACACGCAGGCGGTCTTGCATCGCCCGCAGCGCCAGTTTCGATTTCGGGGCGAGCCGATCGAAACCGTGGTTCGCACCGGAATGCACGYGCAGTTCGATCGGTACGCCTGCCACAGCGAGTTTTTGGGCGTAACGGATGTCCTCGTCCCGGAAGATGTCAAGTTCACCAACCTCGATGTAGACTGGGGCGAGACCCGCCGCGTCCTTCAAACGTGCCGGCACCGCTGCCGGAGAGACAGTCACGTCGCAAAGCCGTTCACCCAGCAGCGCACTCCAGCCGGTGAAATTGTGGTCATAAGTCCAGGTCGCGAACGGCAGGAGACGTGGATCGGGAACGAGGTTCTGATCATCAAGCATCGGATAGATGAGGATCTGCTTTGCAACCGCGATGCCGTGGTCGCGCGCAAGGATTGCCGCGCCGGCCGCCGGACAGCCGCCACCGCTATCGCCCATCAGGGCGATACGGCTCGGATCGATGCCGAGTTCATCGGCATGCGCCGTGAGCCAGGTTAGGCCAGTGAGCACGTCTTCCGCCAGCATGGTGTCGGTGCCTTGGGGCGCCAATCGGTACTCAACCGCAAGGAATGGCACGCCGGACTTGGCCACATACTCGGCGATGACGAAGGCATAGAGATCAACACTCGCCAAAATCATGCCGCCACCATGCGCATAAACCACGGCGGAGCCGGGGCTCGATCCTTCCCGAACGAACCAACGTAGTTCGATTTTTGCGCCATCGACCGTTTCGGCAAAAAACGATGTTGTATGCACATCCGGGTAGGTAGGGGCCGCGGCGGACCAGGCCGCCCAACCGGCATTGCCGATGGCACGTATGGCCTGCCAGTCACCGCGCGCCGGCGGCGGTGAGGTGGGCGGAGGAAGAACGGCCAGCGCACCCGCAAGTTCAGGATCAAGGGCATAGGGCATGAGAATTTTCCAAAAAAGGCACGACGATCCCCACGCTCACGATGACCTTCGGGATTGGAGACTATCCGCAGAAGTTGAAGGGACAGGATAAGCCCGCTAGCGAGGCGGTGCGACGATGCTGTTGAGGGTGATAGCGAGGTGAGTAATGGCCTCGGAGTTGAGAACACCGCCGTGGAATCAAGCCGTTACAATTTTGCCATCCCAATCCCCGCCCGCGGGGAAAGAGGCATGTTCGTGGATTAGTTTCCACTCACCGCCCCGCCGTTCAAAGCAATCGGTCTGACGCACCAATGCGCGCTTGGTATCACCGTTCTTAAGCACGATATGGACTTTCTGAATTGTGCAGACGATCCCCATATCGCCGTTTATCGTGACAGCCTCTTCAAGAACTTCGATGTTACAAGAACGGAAACCCTTGAATACGCTATCGAACATCTTCAATGCCGGCTGAATGCCTCTTGAGGCAAAAGCAGGGATATCGAACCAAAGAGCGTCTTCGGCCCAATGTCTTGTGCTCTGCGCACCCGTCATGGACTCGGCCATCTCCTTGACGATGGAAGTCAGAACCTCCTTGTCGCGCTGCCGATTGTCGTTGGTGTTCTTCATGGTGATTTCCTTTTCGATTGCGTCAGGGCTCTGTTTCCGTTCCCAACGACAAATACCTACCCCTTCCTGAAAAGTGAGAGTAGAAAGGTATTCGGAATAGGATCAATTCCCAATATGGAATGAATGGGTGTCTAAATGGACCGTATGGGTGCCATCAGTCTATTTGTCCGGGTGGTCGACAGCGGCAGCTTTTCTGCTGTCGCCCGGACGCTTGGCGTCGGTCAGCCAGCCATCAGCAAGCAGATCGCTGCCCTCGAAATACATCTGGGTGCTCAGCTGTTACAACGGACCTCGCGCAGCCTGACCCTCACAGAGGCTGGCCGTGACTTCTACGAGTCCGGTGTGCGCCTTTTGGGTGATCTCGAAGCAGCGGAGTCGCGTATCGGACGTGGCCGGATCACACCCTCGGGCCTGGTGCGCGCCACCGTGGCGCCGGTTTTCGGCCGACTTTATGTGGTRCCACGATTGCATGAGTTCTTCCTCCGGTATCCCGAGGTTGCGGTCGAACTGGTCGTCGCTGACCGTCTCATGAATCTGGTCGAGGAGGGCATCGATCTAGGCGTGCACAATGGCGAGCTATCGGACTCTAGCCTGATTGTCAGCAAGATCGCGCAAACGCCGATCGTTACCGTTGCTACTCCTGCCTACCTGATGGCTCATGGCGAACCCGCGATACCGTCTGATCTCGAGCGGCATTCCTGCATCATCTACGCTCCGCAAGGCGCACCGCGCATATGGAGTTTTCACGGCCGTTTCGGCCCGATCACCCATCAGCCCAAAGGGGCTTTTCGTACCAACGACGCCGAACAAATTCGAACTGCTGTGTTGGCAAACCTCGGTATCGCCCATACACCGGGCTGGCTCTTCGCGTCAGAGATCGCCTCAGGCACTGTCCTGCCCGTTCTTACAGACTATGAGCCTGCCAAGCTTGCGATCAGTGCCGTTCGGCCGTCAGGTCGGTTCCTTGCCAGCAAGGTCCGGGTCTTCATCGATTTCCTTACCGAGATATTCGCTGAGGAGCCGTCTCTCGCCTTATAGAGGGGTATCTGCGTGAGGGTGCGAAACGTATCGACAGATATCGTCTATCTCGGCCGACCTGATCGCGCCAATTGTCACATTGTCGTCGTGGTCGGTTCCAAATGGGTGCGGAGTGTTCCTGATACAGATGGTCCAGGCCGCATCTCCCATACGGGCTATTTATCGATCCTGCGAAATAATATTGATGAAAGTGTCGCCCGAACAAAGATGCGGGTGGATCAGCAAAGCATCGTGGCCGCGTCATGCTGACGGTCAGTGTGAATCAAGCCACTCGTTCAACTCAATTTCGGAACGCTCCAATCCATGGAAATTGATCAGTTTGCGCATGAAGGCAACTGCAACGGCTCGGGCACGAAGGTTGAATCGTCCGTCATGATCGTCCCGTGACATTTGATAGACGTCAAGTTTCTCATATAACTGCTGAAGCCGATTCTGGACACTGCGCAAGGAAAGGTTACGGCGGTCGGCAATGGCCCGATCGGTCAATCCAAGGGCGACGTCGACGAGGATTTCGTACTCGATTTCTTTGACACCTTTTAGTGGCGCAAGGCTCTTTTGCGGCAGAAGAATGCAGGGGCAGATATAAAGCGCGGTCAAACGCAATTAAAACCGTAATCTGTCGGTTTTAGTGACGAAATCTCAGAAGTTGCGCTGGAGGCGCAACCGGCCCTCAACGGGATCACCGCGATTATCGTCGTAGCTGGTGTACGTTACCTCTGGAATAATATCAAAGCCCGGTACCAGCTTGTATCGGACATTCAGAGCGGCTGATACGTTGCCGTATTCCTCATAGGCAACTTGCCCATTCAACGTGGCCTTATCTGACAATTTGGCAGAAAGCCCCGCCCAAATGGCGTAGTCGCCCTCCCAATTGGCATAATAATTATTGACGCCCGTAGATTTGTCCCAGTCGGACTGATAGCCGCCCATGAGGAAAGCAGAAACAGTGTTGCTGAATTTTACGTCAAGCCGCACCTTACCGGCCCAGACCTCATCAAGGGCGTCATAGCCGACTACGCCAGACAGCTTACCCCAGCCCTGTTCGAATTTCAGACCACCAACAATATGCGGCGTGTAATCGTCAATGAGGTAGTTTTTGGTGTGGCCTTGATCATTGTAACCGAAATCACTGGTGCTGCCTTGTTCAAAGCCAAGCATTGCGGAAAATCCATTGCCGCCTTTAAACGTATAGCTGATCTGGTTCGTGGCAGTATCTTTGTCGGGCCCGTAGGCAATGACATTGTCGTTGATGATGTCGCCGGCGTAGTTGGTCCATGAGGTGAACTGTGAATCGACAGCGCCGACGCGAAAGCCGCCAAGCTCAATATATGCTTTGGGGATATAGGCGTTGTTGCTGCCATTGGTATACTGGAAATAGGTTTCGATGTAAGAGCGAAGTGTACCCAACTCCGTTTCCGAACGGGCATCGAAACGCAGCGAAGCCCTCGTGCGTTTGTACCAGCTGTCCCGCTTGACACCTGTCAGTGGGTCATCGCCGCCGCGCACATCATAACGCAGATATCCGCCAATCTTCAGGCATGTTTCCGTACCGGGAATATAGAAGAACCCGGCGCCGTAGGTATCGCACACGCGAACATATTCCACCGGTTCTGGTTCTGCCACGACGACTGCGTCAGCGGCGTGGGCGGAAGACGCACTAAAAATGACCGCAGATGAGCCAATCAGAAATGTCTTGATACCCATGCCCGATCTCCAAAAATGAGTAATGATTTTGGTTTGATGTTGGCAGGTTTATATTACAGTTCGATGGCAGTGGATTTTAGGCGATGGTGCTTGTGGAAACACTCTCGCTCCGGAATGAGGGCGATTGGCCTTACGTTGCCGCGTGCAAAAGCGCTTTGGGAAATCTCACATCGCGAATCCGTCACCCAGCGCGAACTTGCAGATGCCCTGAAATCCACCCCCCGAAATATTACCACGCTCATGTCGGCGCTTTGGTCATACCGTCGCGCAATTGCTGGACCTTTTGGTTGAGATCAATCATCTGGGGTATTGTGAAGCCGGAGCGTTGCAGCAGTGTTGCGGTCAGGCATCCGGTCTTGGCGTGCAGGTCAGCGCCTTTGGGAGTCRGATGGACCTCGACCAGCCGTTCGTCGGTGACACTGCGGCGACGCGTGAGAAAGCCGGCACTTTCCAGCCGCTTGACGGCGGGGGTAATGGTGCTTGGCTCCAGCGCCAGCCTGTCGCCGATGACCGTAATGGTCAGACCATCCTGTTCCCAAAGAGCACTGAGGACGAGATACTGCGTATAGGTGACACCCAGTTCATCCAGCATGGGCTTGTACACGCGGTGAATGGCAATCGACGCCGAGTAGATTGAAAAACACAGCTGGCTGTCGAGCGGCAGAGTGGGGGCATCGGTCATTGTCGTCTCCTGTTCGGCGATGTTTATAACCTTTATCACAAATAATGATATCGCGATAAAGAAATCGCTTTACAAGATTTCGGCGGTCGTTTATATAGTCTTTATCGCGATAAAGATTATTGCGAACAAAACAACGAAGGAGATACGCATATGAGCAAGATCCTGACCGCAGCCGCTACCCTCGCCATGGCCGCCACCGCTTTCACCCCCGCGCACGCTGCACCTGCTGGTGCCAAGAACATTGTCCTTGTCCACGGCGGTTTCGTCGATGGTTCCGGCTGGCAGGGCGTTTACAACATCCTGAAAAACGATGGCTACAATGTCAGCATTGTGCAGAACCCGACCATCTCGCTTGCCGATGATGTGGCTGTTACCAAGCGGACCATTGCGCAGCAGGACGGTCCTGTGATTCTGGTTGGCCATTCCTATGGCGGCGTCGTTGTCAGTGAAGCCGGCACCGACGAGAAGGTGAAAGCTGTCGTCTACATCGCAGCGTTCGCGCCTGACAAAGGCGAGTCCGTATCATCACTGATCGCCAATGCGCCTGCAGGTGCGCCGGTACCGCCGATCCTGCCGCCCGTTGATGGCTACCTGTTCCTTGACAAGGCCAAATTTGCTGCCTCGTTCGCCGCTGACGTGGATGCTACAACCGCTGCATTCATGGCTGACTCACAGGTTCCATGGGGCGTCGAAGCATTGGCCGGTGCTGTGAGCGAACCCGCATGGAAGAGCAAGCCAAGCTTCTATCTGGTTGCCACTGACGATCACATGATCCCGCCACCTGCCCAGCGCATGATGGCCGAACGTGCCAAGGCCACAGTCGTCGAAACGGCTGCCAGCCACGCCGTTTACGTTTCCAAACCGCAAGTCGTTGCCGACCTTATAGAGCAGGCGGCATCCGCCAAATAAACATCCGCATTCATCGGATACCGGGGCGTGCCAAGCGCCCCGGCCTATCTGTGTCAATGAGGCTGTTTGCTGTCGTTTCACAAGCATTTCCAAGTAGTTGCTGGTTTTGTCGCAACGCCGCCTGTGGATGTGCACTTTGAATGTCACAAAAATTCGTAAAAAATTGTTTGAATTGTGATGTGTTGCATGGTATTAGGTAACCGATCGGTCGATTAATAGGTCTGCCGGCCGGGGAGCGAGGAGGCAACCATGTATGCGCAGATGGTAAAAACTGACGGCACCCGTGTTCGGTCTCTCGATGAGATGGAGCCGCACGAACGCGCCTTTCAGGAGCGCGTTGACGCCGGTCAGAAGATCGAGCCGAAAGAATGGATGCCTGATGGATACCGCAAGACGCTGGTGCGTCAGATCAGCCAGCACGCCCATTCCGAGATTGTTGGCCAACTGCCCGAGGGTAACTGGATCAGCCGTGCACCGACGCTGGAGCGCAAGGCGATCCTGCTCGCCAAGGTGCAGGACGAGGCCGGTCACGGCCTCTATCTCTATTGCGCCGCCGAGACGCTTGGTATCAGCCGCGACGAAATGTATGAGCAACTCCATTCCGGTAAGGCCAAATACTCTTCGATCTTCAATTATCCAACGCTGACCTGGGCCGATATCGGCGCGATTGGCTGGCTGGTTGATGGCGCAGCCATTATGAACCAAGTACCATTGCAGCGCTGTTCCTATGGGCCGTATGCAAGAGCCATGGTCCGCATCTGCAAGGAAGAGAGTTTTCATCAGCGCCAGGGCTTTGATGCCCTGATGCGGATGGTGAAGGGTATCCCGGCACAGAAAGCCATGGTGCAGGACGCATTGAACCGTTGGTGGTGGCCATCGCTGATGATGTTCGGGCCCTCCGACGATGCTTCAGTTCATTCGGTTCAGTCGATGGCATGGAAGATCAAGCAGAATTCGAACGATGAGTTACGCCAGAAGTTTGTCGACCAGACTGTGCCACAGGCCGAATATCTCGGTCTGACCGTGCCGGACCCTGACCTCAAATGGAACGAGGAAAAGGGTGGTTATGATTTTGGCGAGCCGGATTGGGAAGAGTTCTTCAATGTGATTGCCGGCAATGGTCCCTGCAATGCAGAACGTCTCAATGCCCGCAAACAGGCGTGGGATGATGGGGCCTGGTTCCGCGACGGCTTGACAACCCATGCGCAAAAGACGGCGCATTCCGTCGCCGCCGAGTAGGGCCGCAGAACGTTTCAGGGAGTGAGAAACATGTCCAGCGAATGGCCGCTTTGGGAAGTCTTTATTCGAGGTCAGCACGGCCTCAATCATCGCCATGTCGGAAGTCTGCATGCGCCCGATGCCGAGATGGCGGTCAACAATTCCCGCGATGTTTATACGCGCCGCAATGAGGGCGTCAGTATCTGGGTTGTGAAATCATCGGACATCACCGCCAGCGCCCCATCAGAAAAGGGTCCGCTCTTCGAGCCGTCCAATTCCAAAGTCTACCGTCACCCGACCTTCTTCGACATTCCGGATGAAGTGGGGCATATGTGATGGCAACTGCGACGCTTGAACCTGATGTCGATCAGTCCGCGCTCTTTGAATTCCTGCTGCGCATTGGTGATAATGCCTTGATCCTCGGCCATCGGGTATCTGAGTGGTGCGGTCACGCGCCAGCGCTTGAAGAAGATATTGCCCTTGCCAACACTGCGCTTGACCTGATCGGCCAGACCCAGCTTTGGCTCGGTCTTGCGGGCGAAGTGGAAGGTGAGGGCCGCTCTGCTGATAACCTCGCCTATCTGCGCGACGGTTTCGAGTTCCGCAACATCCTGCTTGTCGAGCGCCCCAACGGCGATTACGGCAAGACGCTGATGCGGCAGTTCCTGTTCGATGCGTGGCATTATCTGCTGCTGAAGGCGCTCAAGGGCTCTGCGGAGAAGCGGATCGCCGACATCGCGGAAAAGGCCTTTAAGGAGGTCTCCTACCATCTTAATCGCAGCCGTGATCTGGTGATCCGCCTTGGCGACGGCTCAGCAGAAAGCCATCGCCGCATGCAGGAGGCGCTCGACGAACTTTGGCCTTATACGGGCGAGATGTTTGTTGGCGATACCATCGACGCGGCACTGGCAGGTGCTGGTATCATCCCTGCACCTCAAAGTCTCAAGATCGGCTGGGATGAGATCGTGGCGGATGCTCTTTCCGAGAGCACTCTGGTGAAGCCTGCCGATGGCTACATGCACAAGGGCGGCAGGCGCGGCGTACACACGGAACATCTCGGCTATATCCTGTCTGAGTTGCAGTTCCTGCAGCGCGCTTATCCGGGCGCGGTCTGGTAGGAGGTGGTGATGACCATGGCGCTTCACCCCTCCGTGGAAGAGGTCTGGCACTGGCTTTCGGAGGTGCCGGATCCTGAGATTCCGGTGATCTCGCTCACCGAGCTTGGCATCATCCGCGATGTCGAATGGCGGGATGATGTCATGGTGGTGACGGTGACGCCAACCTATTCTGGCTGCCCCGCAACTACGGTGATCAACGTGGATATTGAGCGGGCACTCGCCGAAAAAGGCCTCGCCAACGTGCGGCTGCAACGCCAGCTTTCGCCCGCATGGACAACGGACTGGATCAGTGCCGAGGGCAGGGACAAGCTTCGCGCCTATGGCATAGCTCCGCCGATTGACGGCACTGCCGCCGATGGCGTGCTGATGAAACGCATAGACCGGCTTTCCGGCCGCTCGAACTTCATGATCGCCTGTCCGCGCTGCCAATCGACGAACACCGAAAAGATCAGCCAGTTCGGCTCGACACCCTGCAAGGCAAGCTACCGCTGCACCGACTGTCTGGAACCGTTCGATTACTTCAAGTGCATCTGACCCATAGGACGAGGGCCCGCATATGGCACGT
This sequence comes from Phyllobacterium sp. TAF24, assembly GCF_052113785.1. Lineage (NCBI taxonomy): Bacteria > Pseudomonadati > Pseudomonadota > Alphaproteobacteria > Hyphomicrobiales > Phyllobacteriaceae > Phyllobacterium > Phyllobacterium sp. TAF24. Next base: position 118,329 of record NZ_JBFRDN010000013.1, read on the forward strand.
TTTCATCCCCTGACCGTCACCGAAGTTCGCCGCGAAACGCGCGATGCGGTTGTCGTCACGCTCATGCCCTCAGAGGAGGACAGGAGCGTCTTCGATTTCACGCAGGGCCAGTATCTGACTTTCCGCCGTAAATTCGAAGACGAGGAACTGCGCCGCTCCTACTCCATCTGCGCGGGCAGGGATGAGGGCGTGCTCAAGGTGGGTATCAAACGTGTCGACGGCGGCTGTTTCTCGACATGGATCAACGAAAACCTCAAGGCTGGCGATACGCTGGAAGCCATGCCGCCGATGGGCGCATTCTTCACAGCGATCGAACCCGATGTCGCCAAGCACTATCTCGGCTTTGCCGGCGGCAGCGGCATCACACCGGTGCTCTCCATCATCAAGACAGTACTATCGCGTGAGCCGAATTCGCGTTTCACGCTCATTTACGCCAACAGGCAGATCAGCTCGATCATGTTCCGCGAGGAGCTGGACGACTTGAAGAACCTCTATCTCGGTCGTCTCTCCGTTCTGCATGTGCTGGAGAGCGAGGTGCAGGACATCGATCTCTTCACCGGCCGCATCGATGGTGCAAAGTGCGCGGCGCTTTTCAAGAACTGGATTGACGCGAAATCAGTAACCACCGCCTTTATCTGCGGGCCGGAGCCGATGATGCTGGCGATCGCCGCGGCACTGCGCGAGCACGGTTTGCGCGACGATCAGATCAAATTCGAGCTTTTTGCTTCTTCGCAGCCGGGTCGTACTGCCCGCCGGGTCGAATCCGCAAACAAATCCGGTGAGGATGCTGTCTGCGAAGCGACAGTCACACTCGACGGTGCGGCGCGCATCTTCAAGTTTCCCAAACAGGGCCAGAGCCTGCTCGATGCTGCGCTCGAAAACGCCATGGACGTTCCCTATGCCTGCAAGGCCGGTGTCTGTTCCACCTGTAGGGCCAAGGTCATTGAAGGCGAGGTTGAGATGGCAACAAACCACGCCTTGGAAGACTATGAGGTGGACCAGGGCTATGTGCTGACCTGCCAGTGTTTTCCGCTCAGCGACCGCATCGTGGTCAGCTACGACCAATAACATCAGGCTCTGGTCGCATTGAAGGGGAGGACAGCATGTCCGATACAATTCCGATCGAGGACTATCTGGCTGAGGGCGGTGTACTCTCTTCGCCCGACAATGTGCCGCCGCGCTATCGCGGTGAGTTGCTGCGCCTGATGGCGAGCTTCGTCGACAGCGCGCTGGCTGGTTCCGCCGGTTTTGCCGACACGATCAATGATGCTCCGGGTATTCAGGAACGGATATCCGCAGCCCGCATCGTGCTGGAAAAGACCGATCATGCGGGTCAAGTGCTGAAGATCATGGAAACCTTCGGCGCCGATGGTGGTCGCTATGCCGTACATCACCCTTGGGCTGCGCGGGTTTCCCGCGAGGCCGATATAGGTGCAGCGCGTCAGGGCGGCGATATGCGCCTTTCGGTCTTTCACTATCCGCTGAACGGGTGGCTGGATGCGGTCGTGATGAACGTCTTGATGGGCCGGGCAAGCGCCGTGCAGCTCAAGGAGTTGTCGCGTGTCTCCTATCAACCGCTTGCCGATGTTTTCCGCGCCATCCTGCCCCGCGAGGAACGACATGCAGAACTTGGCATAACCGGTCTTGCCCGCATAGTTAGTGATGAGGAAGGCCGCACGGCAGCGCGCGCCTCTGTTGCCTATTGGTATCCACGCGTCGCGGCAAGCTTTGGCCATTCGGCCTCAACAAGGTTTGAAACCCAGTCGCGCTTCGGGCTGAGGCACACATCGAATGAAACCTTGCTTGCGCAATGGCAGGCCGAGATCGATCCGCAGCTCGCTGCGCTCAGACTGAATCCATAGGAAGGACAGGCACATGAATGTCATGGCAAATCGGCCACGTCGGCTTGAAAGCTACGTCGGCGGTACTTGGGTCGCTGGCGCGAGTGAGGGCAAAGCTTTGCTCGACGCATCGACAGGCGCACCGGTCGCCTTCATCGATTCCACCGGCGTCGATTTCAAGGCGGCACTTGCCTATGGCCGTGACAAGGGCGGCTTGGCTCTGCGGCGTATGTCCTTTCACGAACGCGCCGGGATGCTGAAGGCGCTCGGTCAGGCGCTCATGGAGAAAAAGGAAGAGTTTTACGCGCTGTCTACTGCGACGGGCGCGACACGCGCGGACGGCTGGGTTGATATCGAGGGCGGTATCGGTACGCTCCTCTCTTACGCCTCCAAGGGCAGGCGCGAATTGCCGAACAGCCGCGTACTGCTTGATGGTGACATCGAGCAGCTCTCCAAGGATGACAGCTTTTCCGCTCAACATATTCTAAGCCCCCTGCAGGGCATCGCCATCCACATCAATGCCTTCAATTTTCCCTGCTGGGGTATGCTGGAAAAGTTGGCGCCGACGTTCCTGGCCGGTGTTCCGGCTATCGTCAAACCGGCGAGCCAGACTGCCTATCTCACCGAACTCATGGTGCGCCGCATCATCGAGACCGGCCTGCTGCCCGAGGGGACGCTGCAACTGGTCTGCGGCTCGGTCGGTGATCTGCTGGATCACGTGGGCGGCCAGGATGCGGTAACCTTTACCGGTTCCGCAGCGACTGGACGGCAATTGAAGACGCATAAGGCAATCATTGAGAATTCCGTGCGTTTCACCATGGAAGCCGACAGCCTCAATGCCGCGGTGCTTGGCCTCGATGCCGCACCCGGCACCGAAGAATTCGACCTCTTTGTCAAGGAAGTCGTTCGCGAGATGACGGTGAAATCAGGACAGAAATGCACGGCTATCCGGCGCGTCATTGCACCACGCGCCTCCAGCGAAGCACTGATCGAAAGCCTGCGCAATCGGCTCGCCAAGACTATAGTCGGTAATCCGGCCGATGAAGCTGTCCGCATGGGTCCGCTCGCCAGCCTCGACCAGCTTGAGGAAGTGCGTGCCCGCATTCGCGATCTTTCTGTTGATGCGGAGATTGTTGCCGGTGATCCTGATCATCCGAGCGTCAGGTCGGGTGATGCGAGCGCCGGTGCCTTTCTCAATCCGGTTCTGCTCTATTGTGATAAGCCGGGATCTGCCCGCGCCGTGCACGATGTCGAGGCATTCGGCCCCGTCAGCACCGTCATGCCCTATGACACGGCTGATGAGGCTGTTGATCTTGCCCGTCGCGGCAAAGGCAGCCTTGTTGCCTCTGTCTTCACCAACGACCCTGCCTTTGCCGAGGAGGTTGTGCTGGGCCTTGCACCGTTCCATGGGCGCGTAATGATCGGCAATCGCGTCAGCGCCAAATCCTCCACAGGTCACGGTTCCCCGCTTCCGGTGCTTGTTCATGGCGGTCCCGGTCGCGCTGGCGGCGGCGAGGAACTCGGCGGTATTCGCGGCGTGAAGCACTACATGCAGCGCACGGCAGTGCAGGGTGCGCCGACCCTGCTCTCCGCTGTAACGGGTCGCTGGATGCAGGGCGCGCAAGCATATGCAGGCGGCGAACATCCTTTCCGCAAGTCGCTGGCCGAATTGAAGATCGGCGACCAGTTGATCACCGCAAACCGCGCTGTTCTGCTTGAGGATATCGAGCACTTCGCCCATTTTACCGGCGATACATTCTATGCTCACATGGATGAGGAAGCGGCCAAGGCGAACCCATTCTTTGAAGGTCGCGTGGCCCACGGTTATCTCATTGTCTCCTTTGCCGCCGGTCTCTTTGTCGATCCGGCGCCGGGTCCGGTCCTTGCCAATTACGGCGTCGACAATCTGCGCTTCCTGACACCGGTTAGTCCGGGTGATACGTTGCAGGTGCAGCTTACCTGCAAGGAGATTAACCCGCGCGCCAATGCAGAGCACGGCGAGGTGCGGTGGGATTGCAATGTAACGAACCAGATGGGGGCCACGGTTGCGCACTACGACGTGCTGACAATGGTGGCTAAAACGAGAGAGTGACCGGCTGGCGCCGGTCTTACGTTACGGCCTTGACGCCTTCGAGGATCAAGGTCGTGGCAATGTCGGCATATTCGTCGCGGGTGATGGGGCCATTTGGCCGGAACCACATATAGACCCAGTTCATCATGCCGAAGAGCGACATGGTGACGGGCATCAGGAGTGGCCGACCCTTGTTAAGATCCGGGTTTATGTCACGGATGACGCTGGAGAAGCGCTTGACGATCTGCCGCTCGATCGCCTGCAGTTCCACGAGCTGTTCTTCTGATAGCGCACTGGTGCCGTTGAGCTGCACCTTGTGCTCATTGTCAGCGCCTTCATAATTCCTCAACACGGCCTTCACCAGCAGGCGTAGCCGCTCCTCGGGCGTCACATCGGTGCGATCAGCCGCTGCAATTGCGCCATCGAGCTCTGTCAGGTGCGTGCGCACGATGTCAAAGATCAGCGCGTCCTTGCCCGGGTAATAATGATAGAGCAGTGCCTTCGAGACATTGCTGTGTGAGGCGATCATCGACATGGACGCTTTCTCCATGCCCATTTCAGCAAATACCGCTGCGGCACTCGTCAGAATGCCACGTTGCTTTTCCTCGAAATCAACTGCCCGCGTGCGTGCCATGTTGTCCTGCTCTGCTTATTTCCTGTTGGCCGGGCCGCCTGAAGGCCGCCAAATCCGTCTCTATACACAGTCAATCAGGTACCGGATTATCCCGGCGCCTTCGTTCGTCTACCCTTTCGGGCGGTTGTCCACCACCCTCTTAGCCTTACCTTCAGAACGGGCCACACCTCCCGGATCGTGCACCAGAATACTGGTTGAGACCCCGACCACACTCTTGATGTGATGGGTAAGCTCCTTTGCTGATCCCGTACGTGCGCCGTTATCGGCGGCTTCTGCGGTACATTCGACATGAACAGTCATGTTGTCCATACGGCCCGTGCGCGTCAACTCGATCTGGAAATGCGGCGCAAGGCCGCGACATTTCAGAATCTGTTCCTCGATCTGCGTTGGAAAGATGTTGACCCCACGCAGAATCATCATGTCATCCGAACGGCCGGTTATCTTCTCCATGCGGCGCATCGAGCGGGCAGTGCCGGGGAGCAGCCGCGTCAGGTCGCGCGTGCGATATCGGATGATTGGCAGACCTTCCTTAGTCAATGTCGTAAAGACCAGTTCGCCGATTTCACCGTCAGGCAATACATTACCCGTCATTGGATCGATGATCTCGGGATAGAAATGGTCTTCCCAGATGTGCAGGCCGTCCTTCGCCTCGACGCATTCGTTGGCAACACCCGGTCCCATGACCTCAGACAGGCCGTAAATATCGACCGCATGCATGTCAAAGGCTTGCTCGATCTCCTCGCGCATGGCGTTGGTCCACGGCTCCGCGCCAAAAATCCCGACAGCAAGCGAGCTTTCGCGCGGATCGATACCGTGCCTGCGGAACTCGTCAAGGATCGACAGCATGTAGGAAGGTGTCACCATGATGATGCGTGGCTTGAAGTCCTGCATCAGCGTGACCTGGCGCTCGGTCATGCCGCCGGAGATCGGCACAACGGTGCAGCCGAGTTTCTCTGCGCCGTAATGCGCGCCGAGGCCGCCGGTGAACAGGCCATAACCATAAGCGATATGGACGATATCCCCGGCGCGGCCACCCGAAGCACGAATCGAACGGGCAACGACGGTGGCCCAGGTGTCGATATCCTTTTTCGTATAGCCAACGACGGTGGGTTTGCCTGTGGTACCTGATGAGGCATGGATGCGCGCGAGCTTCTCGCGCGCCACGGCGAACATGCCGAAAGGATAGGTATCACGCAGGTCCTTCTTGGTGGTGAAGGGAAACTTTGCAAGGTCAGAAAGCGTCTTCAGATCAGACGGATGCACGCCCGACTCATCGAAGCGCTGACGATAGAAAGGTGAATTCTCATAGGCATGGGTCAGCGACCATTTCATGCGTTCGAACTGCAGTCCCGAAATCTCGTCACGGGAAGCTGTCTCGATAGGTTCAAGCTCACCGGGGCGGGGGGATAGGTCTTCCATAAATGTCTCCTCCGAGAATGCTGGATGGTACCGTCGTCAGATCTGCTCCGCCAGATGGGTACCCTTGACTGTTCGCGAGTGGCCACGGAATTCCGCGACGTGCTCGCCCTCCTGATTGGTAATGCGGATATCGTAGATTCCGCCTCGTCCGCGGCGCGATACCTCCCGTGCCGTCGCTGTCAGCCTGTCGCCCCTGAAAGCTGGAGCGATGTAAGTCATCGAACAGTGCTGGGCGACGGTTCGCTGGTTGTAGGTGTTGCAGGCGAAAGCAAAAGCTGAGTCCGCCAGCGTAAAGACGTAGCCGCCGTGGCAGGTGCCGTGGCCATTCGTCATTGTTTCTGTAATCGTCATCGCCACCGTTGCCGCGCCGGGGGCTACGACGAGAAGCTGCATGTCGAGATGGCGGGTGGCGTTGTCGTCGTCCCACATGGATTTTGCGCAGGCTTCCGCCAGCGCCTGCGGGGAGAGTCTTATAGCGTCGGTCATTTGCCCTTGAACTCCGGCTTGCGCTTTTCAAGGAACGCGCCGACGCCCTCGGCATAATCCGCGGTGTGGCCAGCCTCACGTTGCAGGTCGCGTTCAAGGTCAAGCTGTTCGTCCAACGTGTTGGTTGCTGCGGCCTGAATGGCACGCTTCGTCATGCCGAGGCCCTTGGTCGGACCAGCGGCAAGACGAGTGGACAGTGCGGTTGCTTCTTCCATCAGCTTGTCATCATCCACGGCGCGCCAGATCAGGCCCCATTCAGCGGCGGTTTCCGCACCGAGCGGTTCAGCGGTCAGCATTAATGCCTTGGCACGCGCCTCACCGATGAGCTGCGGCAGGCTCCATGTACCGCCGGAATCCGGTACAAGACCGATCTTGGCAAATGCCTGGATGAAGCGGGCCGAGCGGGCGGCAAGCGTGATGTCGCAGGCGAAAGCGATGTTGGCACCGGCACCAGCGGCAACACCGTTGACGGCGCAGATGACAGGTTTTTCGAGGCTGCGAATGAGCCGCAGCAGCGGATTGTAAAAAGTTTCGATCGTGTGGCCGAGATCGGGCATTGCGCCCTTGCGCGGGTCACGGTCGCCAAGATCCTGACCAGCGCTGAAGCCGCGACCGGCGCCGGTCAGCAGCACAGCGCGCACGTCCGCATCCGCATGAGCCCGCTCAAAACCGGCACGCAGCGCAAGATGCATTTCATCGTTGAAGGCATTGAGCTTGTCCGGGCGATTCAGCGTGAGGCTCAAAACGCCATCGACAAGCGCCGACAGAATGGTATCAGAATCGGACATATTTCCTCCCTGTCACCCTTCCCAGCGGTGACTGTAAAAAAACTCTTGCATAAACCGACCGGTCAGTCAATTATAAATGCAATGACTGGGAGGGAGCCAGAGATGACAGGACTTTTCGAGCGGCATCAAGTGACGCTGCACGCTGCACTTGATGCTGYTGCCAAGCGCGACTACTGGTCCGCCTATCCTGAGGTGCCGAGCGGCAAGATTTACGGCGAAACCGCCAGAGACGATGGTCTTGCCACCTACGAGGCACGGCTCGGAAAATCCTTTGATCTGCCCGGACATCCGGCGGAAAGTTCGGTTGGCGCGGAAGTTTCGCCTTATGGTCCGTCGCTCGGTATCACCTATCCGGCCGCGTCGGTTGACATGCTGGTCGCTGCCTCGCGGGTTGCCGCCCGGCAATGGGGGAGCGCCACGCCAGAAGTGCGCACCGGCATCTGTCTTGAAATCCTCGCCCGTCTTAATGCTCGCAGCTTCGAGATGGCGAATGCTGTCATGCATACAACCGGTCAGGCTTTCGCCATGGCCTTTCAGGCTGGCGGCCCACATGCACAGGACCGTGGCCTCGAAGCAGTTGCCTATGCCTATGCCGAGATGAACCGCACGCCAGTTGAGGCAATTTGGATGAAGCCGCAGGGGAAAAGCGAGACAATCATTCTGGAAAAGCACTGGCGTATCATGCCCCGCGGTGTTGCGCTTGTTATCGGCTGCAATACTTTTCCGACCTGGAATAGCTACCCCGGCCTTTTCGCCAGCCTTGCGACCGGCAATACCGTCATCGTCAAGCCGCACCCGGCGGCGATCCTACCGCTCGCCATCACTGTCGAGGTTATCAGGCAGGTGCTGATGGAAGAAGGCTTTGCCGCCGATACAGTGCTGCTCGCCGCCGATGCGACAGGTTCCGAGATCACAAAAAATCTCGTTCAGCACCCCTCGATTTCAATAATCGATTACACTGGTTCAAATAGTTTTGGCAGCTGGGTGCGCGCCAATGCCCGTGATGCCGACGTCTATACGGAAGAGGCGGGTGTCAATTCGATTGTCATCGGCGCTACCGACAATTTTGCCGGCATGTGCAGCAATATCGCCTTTTCGCTTGCTCTCTACAGTGGCCAGATGTGCACTGCGCCGCAAAATATTTTCGTGCCACAGGACGGCATCGGGACGGATGAAGGCCACAAGAGCTTCCATGAGGTTGCAGCCGGTATTGCCGCTGCGGTCGACGCGTTGCTGGCCGACCCGGCCCGCGCTGCCGGTGTCTGTGGTGCAATTGCCAATCCCGCCACGCTCGCCCGTATAGCCACGGCCCGTTCGCTGGGCCGTATCGTGCGTGACTCCGCGCCGGTCGAAGGTCTTTCGCAAGCGCGCACCGCGACGCCGCTGATCCTCGCCGTCGAGGCCGCTAATGAAGAATCCTACGCGGAAGAGCGCTTCGGGCCAATCATCTTTGTCGTTGCTGTCGATGACGTCACCGACGGTGTGAACCGTGCAGCCGAACTTGCCGAGCGCAAAGGGGCCATCACAGCTGCGTTTTACGAGACCGACGAAGTGCGCATTCTTGCTGCTGCCGATCGTTTTGCGGCAGCGGGTGTCAATCTTTCGGTCAATCTGACCGGCGGCATCTATGTCAATCAGAGCGCCGCTTTCAGTGATTTCCACGTTACCGGTGCCAATCCGGCAGGCAATGCAAGCCTGACGGACACGGCTTTTGTTGCAAACCGGTTCCGCGTGGTGATGTGGCGCCGCCCAATAGCGGCGTGAGGGGAATTTTAATCAAAACTGTTTTTCTTGGGAGGAGAAACCAGCATGAACTTTAACAGAACCACCGCACTTGCAAGCTCGCTCGCGCTTTTACTCGGCTTTGCCACACCTGTTTTTGCCGACATTAAGATCGGCTCGACCATTTCTGAAACCGGGCCGGCCTCGTTCCTTGGCGATCCGGAAGCCAAGACGCTGAAAATGCTGGTCGAGGAAATCAACGCGGCTGGCGGCGTCAATGGCGAGAAGCTCAGCTTAATCCTCTATGATGACGGCGGCGATCCGAACAAGGCACGCACATTTGCCACCCGTCTGGTCGAGGATGACAAGGTTGTCGCCGTCATCGGCGGCACGACGACCGGTACGTCCATGGCAATCATACCGGTTTTCGAAGATGCGGAAATCCCCTTCATCTCGCTTGCTGGCGCAATCGAAATTATCGATCCGGTTCGCCCACACACCTTCAAGACACCGCACACGGATCGCATGGCCTGTGCAAAGATCTTCGAGGACATGAAAAAGAACGGCATCACCAAAATTGGCATGATCTCTGGGTCCGACGGCTTTGGCGCTTCAATGCACAAGCAGTGCCTTCAGATCATCGGCGAGTACGGTATCCAGGTTCTGGCCGACGAAACCTATGGCCCAGCGGATGCCGACATGACGCCGCAACTGACCAACATTAAGAGTAAGGCTGGCGTCCAGGCGGTATTGAACCCCGGCTTCGGTCAGGGCCCGGCGATCGTCACGCGCAACTATGCCCAGCTTGCACTTGGCCTGCCACTCTACCAGTCGCATGGCGTTGCGTCTGATGGTTTCATCGAGCTTGCGGGAGCGAAGGCTGCGGAAGGCGTGCGCCTGCCGGGCACCGCTCTGCTTGTCGCTGGCCTCCTGCCGGAAAATGATCCGCAGCGTCCCGTCGTCGTTGCCTACAAGGCAGCCTATGAGAAGGCGACCGGCAAGCCGGTCTCGACCTTCGGCGGTTATGCCCATGATGCACTGCGTATCCTCGTGGATGCGATCAAGCGGGCGGGCAGCACTGAGCCATCTGCGATCCGCGATGCAATTGAGGGAACGCACGGTCTGGTCGGCACAACCGGCACGGTCACGATGTCGGCGAAAGACCATCTTGGCCTTGATCTCTCGGCCTTCCGCATGCTGCGGATTGAAAACGGCGGCTGGAAGATTGTCGAATAATCGGACCGTACCGCTGGCCTGTGCCATAAAGGTGTAGGCCAGCGGAACTGTCGCGCGAAGCGGAGGCGTCCATGCCCGAATTCCTGCAATTCCTTCTGTCCGGGATCACCGTCGGCGCTGTTTATGCGCTTGTCGCTCTCGGCTTCACGATCATCTACAACGCATCAGGTGTCGTGAATTTCGCCCAGGGCGAATTTGTCATGCTTGGCGGTATGATCACCGTTTTCACATATGCTGCCGGTCTGCCGCTTCCACTTGCCGCGCTAACAGCCATTCTTGCGACAGCAGCGATCGGTGTTGCGCTCAACACATTGGCGATCGCGCCCGCACGCGGCGCTCCGGTTGTCTCGCTGATCATCATCACCATCGGCGCATCCATCTTCATTCATGGTGCCACGCAGCTCATCTTCGACAAGCAGCTTCACCGCTTTCCGGCCTTCTCAGGCGACACACCGATTGCGATTGGCGGCGCTACGATCCTGCCACAGAGCCTCTGGGTTATATCAGGTGCGTTCGCCATTTTCCTCCTCCTGTGGTTGTTCTTCACCCGCACCCTGATTGGCCGTGCGGTGCTGGCGACCGCCAACAACCGCGTTGCCGCTCAACTCGTCGGCATCAACACCAATTATGTGATGACGCTTTCCTTCGCCATGTCCGCCGCCATCGGTGCACTCGCTGGCGTGCTGGTGACGCCGATCACCCTCACAAGCTACAATATCGGCCTCGCTTTTGCGTTGAAGGGCTTTGCCGCCGCCATGATTGGCGGCATGGGAAACCCGAAGGGCGCGCTTGTCGGCGGCCTGCTGCTTGGCATTCTGGAAGCGATGACAGCAGGTTACATCAGCTCTCAGTATAAGGATGCGACTGCCTTTATTGTCATCCTCGCCGTGCTCTTTGCCATGCCGCAGGGCCTTTTCGGCAGTAAATCGACGGATCGGGTATGATCATGCGGCCATCAAACAAGGTAGTCACCCTCGTCATCCTCGCTGCGATCATCCTGATCGCACCAATCTTCTTTCCGTCCTCCTATTATTTCCGCGTCGGTTCGCTAATTTTCGTCAACGGCCTTGCGGTTGCCGGTCTCGTCATCCTGTTGGGCTATGCCGGTCAGATCAGCCTCGGCCATGCGGGCTTTGTTGGCATTGGAGCCTATGCCTGCGCACTGGCGCCTGTTCATCTCGGGCTGCATCCGGCGCTCGCCGCCATACTCGGTGCGTTCCTCTCAGCGGTCATTGCCTTCCTTGTTGGCCGCCCGATCCTGCGGCTCAAGGGCTATTATCTGGCCGTTGCAAGCCTCGGTTTCGGTATCCTCGTCTCCATGGTGCTGTCGAACGAGGCGCAGCTGACCGGCGGGCCGGATGGCATGCCGGTACCGGAGCTTGGGCTCCGCGCTGGCCTAAAGACCATTGGCATTGATCTTTCCAACACCGAATTCTGGTATGCCTTGTCGGGTCTCGTGCTGGTCGTTGGTGCCTGGCTTGCGCTTAATCTCTATGACAGCTCGACCGGTCGCGCGCTCAGGGCATTGCATGGCTCGGAGGTTGCCGCCCGCACGGTTGGTATCGACGTCGCGCACTACAAGTTGCAGGCTTTCATCATCTCGGCTGTTTATGCCTCCGTCTCCGGCTCACTGCTGGCGCTTCAGAACAAGTTCGTCACGCCAGATATTGCCGGTTTCCTGCATTCGATCGAGATGGTCACAATGGCCGTGCTCGGCGGTGCCGGTTCGGTGCTCGGTGCCATCCTCGGTGCAGCTATCCTGACCACGCTGCCGCAGGTGCTGACGGTGTTTCAGGAATACGAACAGCTCATGCTCGGCCTCATCATGATGCTCGTCATGATCTTCATGCGCGAGGGCCTGCTGCCAGCCATCGCACGTCGCTTGCGAGGGAGGGGAGAATGAGCCTGCTTCAGATCGAAGGTCTTGGCATTGATTTTGGTGGACTGCGCGCCGTCAATGATGTCGGGTTCTCCTTGAAACCGGGTGAGATCGTCTCTGTGATCGGCCCGAATGGTGCGGGCAAGACAACGCTCTTCAACATGATCTCCGGGATCTATGCGCCGTCGCGTGGTCGCGTGGTGCTTGATGGTGAGGATGTCACCCGCCTTCCGCCACATCTTCTGGCACGCCGCGGTCTGTCGCGCACGTTCCAGAACCTGCAGATATTCCAGTCGATGACGGTGCTGGAAAATGCTGTTGCTGGCCATCATCTGCATGATCGTGGTTCGGTATTTGCAGATCTCCTCGCACTGCCTGCCTCGCGCCGCCGCACACGCGCATCGGAGGCGAGCGCCCGGGCATTGCTCGATCGGGTCGGCCTTGGCAGAGCTTGCCAACAGGAGGCAGGCTCACTCTCCTACGGGGCGCTGAAACGTCTGGAGATCGCCCGTGCGCTGGCGCTGAAGCCTCGCGTGCTGCTGCTTGATGAACCGGCCGCTGGCTGCAATGCCGTCGAGACGGAAGAAATCGATCATCTGATCGCTCAGGTGGCTGATGAAGGCGTGTCGATCCTGCTTGTGGAGCACGACATGAAAATGGTGATGCGCATTTCCAATCATATCGTTGTGCTTGATCACGGCGAAAAGATCGCCGAGGGCGAACCGGCGGCGATTTCACGCAATGCGCGTGTCATCGAAGCCTATCTTGGTGCGCAGGCGACGGAGGTTCAAAATGCTGACGGTTGAAGGACTGCGTTCGCGTTATGGCCGCATCGAGGTGTTGCATGGCATCGATATCGAGGTGGCTTCCGGCGAGATTGTCACCGTTGTTGGCGCCAATGGTGCCGGAAAGACAACTTTGCTCAAATGCCTCTCCGGCATCCAGCCGGTCTCGGCGGGCTCTATCCTCTTTCGCGGAGAGACACTGACCACTGTGCCAGCCCACGCCCGCGTGCGTCGCGGCCTTTCCCAGTCGCCCGAAGGCAGGCAGATTTTCACCAATCTGACGGTTGAGGAGAATCTGCGCCTCGGCGCCTATGTCTTCGCCGATGCCAAGGTGGATACCGATATGCAGGACGCCTTCACTATGTTTCCCATCCTCAAGGAAAAGCGGAACCTTGCGGCCGGGGGGCTTTCCGGTGGTCAACAGCAGATGCTGGCAATCGCCAGAGCGCTTATGGCGCGGCCTTCCTGCCTGCTTCTCGACGAGCCAAGCATGGGCCTCGCGCCGATCCTCGTTGCGCAGATATTTGATGTGGTGAAGAACATGAAGGCGCTTGACGTCACTGTTCTCCTTGTTGAACAGAACGCATTCGGCGCGCTTTCCATCGCCGACCGTGGTTATGTGATGGAGACGGGACACGTCACCCTATCAGGCCCGGCAGCTGAACTGATCACCGACGAACGCATCCGCGCCGCTTATCTGGGAATATGAGAGCATGACCGTCACAATCACACGCGAAGGCACTATCGCCGTCGTCACCGTCGACAATCCTCCCGTCAACGCATTGTCGCAAGCGCTTCGCCAAGCTCTCGTCGAAGCGGCGGCGGCACTCGATGCGGACGTTTCCGTGAAAGCTGTCGTCTTACTCTGTGCCGGTCGTACCTTCATCGCCGGTGCGGATGTCAACGAGTTCGACAAGCCGCCACTGCCGCCACATTTGCCTGACGTGGTCACGTATATCGAAGCTGCGAAAAAGCCATGGATCGCCGCGATCCATGGAAGCGCGCTTGGTGGTGGTCTCGAGGTGGCGCTTGGCTGTGCCTATCGCGTCGCTGTTCCCTCCGCCAGCCTCGGCCTGCCGGAGGTGAAACTGGGCATTATCCCCGGCGCTGGCGGCACGGTACGTCTGCCGCGCCTGATCGGCCCTGCGGCGGCCGTCGACCTTGTGACGAGCGGTAGTCCCGTTGGGGCAAAGAAGGCGGAGGCGTTGGGCCTTGTTGACACGTTGATCGATAGTGATCTGCGTATCGGTGCGATTGCCTTTGCCAACAGCGTTGCCGATAAGCCTTTGCCACAACCGATTTCCAGTCGGACAGTCCCGGCAGTTGATGCTGGCTTCTGGGAAAGCGCGCAAATGGCGGTCTCCGCAAAGGCCAAGCGGGAAGTCGCGCCTCTGCGGGCGCTCGCCTCCATCCGCAACGCATGCGAAGCGGATTTTGCCAGCGCCATGGCCTTTGAGCGCGAAACCTTTCTGAGCCTTCGTGGCTCCCCGCAGGCGGCTGCCTTGCGTCATGTTTTCTTTGCCGAGCGCGCCGCACCGCGTCCGCCTGAGCTTGCCGGTGTGAAGCCGCGCGACATCCGCTCGGCGGCAGTCGTCGGCGGCGGCACCATGGGTGCCGGTATTGCTGCGGCCCTACGGGATGCAGGTTTGCCGATCATCCTTGTCGAGCGGGACGGGGTGGCCGTCGAGCGCGGTCTTGCCAATATCCGCGCGATCTACGAGGGCTCGGTAAAACGTGGGCGCATCTCGGAAGAGATTGCGGTGGATCGCATGGCGGGTGTCACCGGCAGCGACGATTATGGATTGCTCGCTAACATAGACCTTGTCATTGAGGCCGTCTTCGAAGACATCACCGTCAAGCATGCTGTGTTTGCGAAACTCTCGGATGTCTGCCGCCCGGATGCGGTGCTTGCCACCAACACGTCGTATCTTGATCCGAGCCAAATCAGCGAGGGCATAGCGCAGCCGGAACGGTTCCTTGGTCTGCACTTTTTCAGCCCCGCCCATATCATGAAGCTGCTGGAAATCGTGCCTACGGAGACAACGGCGCCGGACGTGCTGGCGACCGGCTTCGCACTGGCCCGCCTGCTTGGAAAGATCCCGGTTCGCGCTGGCATCTGCGATGGGTTCATCGGCAATCGCATCCTGAAGGTCACGCGCGCGCAGGCCGAACGGCTCTTGCTATCCGGCGCGACGCCGTCTGCCATCGATGCTGCCATGCGCTCCTTTGGCCTGCCGATGGGCCCCTTTGAGGCGCAGGATCTTGGCGGCCTCAACATCGCCGCGTTCCAGCGCAAAGCTGCCCGCGTTCGCGGGGAAATGCCCTTTGCTCCGATCGCCGACCGGCTCTGTGCCATCGAACGCTTTGGCCAGAAGTCTGGAGGAGGCTGGTATGACTACCAGCCCGGTGAACGCGCGCCGCTTCCGTCGGCAATTGTCGCTGGTATCATTGCCAGAGAAGCTGGCGGATGGCCGCAGCGGCCTTGGGACGAAGCATCGATCGTGGACGCTATCGTCCTGCCGATGGTCAATGAGGCGGCCCGCATTCTGGAGGAACGCGTGGCACTGCGTGCCGCCGATATCGATCTCGTGAAGATACACGGTTACGGCTTCCCGCACTGGCGCGGTGGACCGATGCACTATGCCGAGGCGCGGGGTCTTATCGAGGTTTTGTCAGCGATTGACGAACTGTCCGCCGAAGGGCTTGCTGACCAGCCAAGCGAAGGGCTGCGAAGTGCTGCACAAGCCGGTGGTTTTTCAGGACTTGCTGGCTAGAAGAACGAAACGGAGGCTCCGGCCCTTAGTCGTTGGCGCGTTGTTTCCGTGGTTCGCGGAAGAGGTCCCGACCCTGTCACAAAACTTCCGGCGATATGCTCATCTGCAAGAGGAGAAAGACGGCGATACAGTTCGGTAAACAGCTGTCTGGCTTGATGTCCCGGCCATCCAGCTGGCAGAACTGAGGGCGGAAGCCGCGGATCGTGTAAAACGATCATGCGGTATTGGTGCACTAATAACAGTCTCAACGTCAGACATGCGGATGGCAGCAGTGTTTCGGTTTGTTCCACGATATTAAGAAATGGCGAAAATCGATTGATAAAAGAAATGTAGGAGGTGGAATGCCCGGCCAAATCCCAATATTGCGAAATTGAGGTCGAAAGACCTTCACCTTCCGCTGACGGTTGTGCGGCGAATATCACTGCTCTTGGGGGAACAGGCTCAGGCGTGCGAGGGCCAAACGCCAATCGTTGCCCAATTTTTGCGTACCCCAGCCGTTCGAGCGCCACCATATCATTTTCAGGTTCTGGCCCTGTCAAATGCAGAAAATTCCATTCAACCGCTTCTTGCGAGCCAAAGAGGATTTGCGCCGCTGCTGCAAACTCGGTTCGAGCCGCTGCGGAGAGGCGATAGTAACTCCTGCGCCCATCACGTTCGCCAAGTAACTGCCCTGATGTCACCAGCCGCGACACCGCCGTGCGAACAAGGGTTTCACTAATTCC